>JBIOWF010000193.1:0-21744 GCA_044868295.1 Microtetraspora sp.
CGCGGCCGCTGATATGCGGAACGAGCGGCTGCGGGTCGCGCGTTATAGGCGGATCTCTAGCGCTTGGACTTGCCTCGAGTCGCCCCGCCGCGCCCGCGCAGAGTCACACCGGACTCGCTGAGGATGCGGTGGATGAACCCGTACGACCGGCCGGTGGAAGCGGCGAGCGCGCGGATGCTCTCACCCGCGGCATAGCGCTTCTTGAGATCGCTGGCCAGTTTTTCACGGTCGGCCCCCGTCACCCGGGTGCCTTTCTTCAGAGTCTCGGCCACGAGTACCTCCTGTAGTGCCAGACTTCCGCAGCGTTACTCAGGCCATGATCAGTCATTTCCGCGGGATCGGCTACCTACTCGGCGGGAAAAGATCCGTACCCGCTCAAATTAAGATCAGGCAAGTGCCACAAGATCGGAAAATTCGTCGCTCCAGGCGTCTTCGACTCCGTCCGGCAGCAAGATGACCCTGTCCGGCTGCAGGGCTTCCACCGCACCTTCATCATGCGTCACAAGGACGATCGCCCCAGAATAGGACTTGAGCGCCGACAACACCTGGTCCCGGGAGGCCGGGTCGAGGTTGTTCGTGGGCTCGTCGAGCAGCAGCACGTTGGCGCTGGACAGCACGAGCGTCGCCAGAGCCAGGCGGGTCTTCTCGCCTCCGGAGAGGACGCCCGCGGGCTTGTCCACGTCGTCGCCGGTGAACAGGAACGAGCCGAGCACCTTGCGCAGGTCGACGTCGGCGACGTCCGGACCGGCCGAGCGCATGTTCTCCAGCACCGTCCGGCCCGCGTCGAGCGTCTCGTGCTCCTGCGCGTAGTAGCCCAGCTTGAGGCCGTGGCCGGGCCGCACCTCGCCGGTGTCGGGCTTCTCCAGCCCGCCGAGCAGGCGCAGCAGCGTGGTCTTGCCCGCGCCGTTCAGGCCGAGGATGACCACCCGGCTGCCCCGGTCCACGGCGGCGTCGACGTCGGTGAAGACCTCCAGCGAGCCGTACGACTTCGAGAGCTCGACGGCCGTGAGCGGGGTCCGGCCGCACGGTGCCGGATCGGGGAAGCGAAGCTTGGCGACGCGGTCGCTGCGGCGCTCGCCCTCGACGCCGGACAGCAGTCGCTGCGCGCGCCGCTGCATGTCCTGCGCGGCCTTGGCCTTGGTCGCCTTGGCCCGCATTTTGTCGGCCTGCGAGAGGAGGGCGGACGCCTGCTTCTCCGCGTTCACCCGCTCGCGCTTGCGGCGCTTCTCGTCGGTCTCCCGCTGCGCGAGGTACGCCTTCCAGCCGACATTATAGGTGTCGATCACGCACCGGTTGGCGTCGAGGTGCAGGACGCGGTTTACCGTCGCTTCAAGAAGATGGACGTCATGGCTGATAATCACCAAGCCGCCCTGGTGGGATCGTAAAAAATCACGAAGCCACCCGATCGAGTCTGCGTCGAGGTGGTTTGTGGGCTCGTCGAGGAGGAGCGTCTCGGCTCCGCTGAAGAGAATCCGCGCCAGCTCCACCCTCCTGCGCTGCCCTCCCGAGAGGGTCTCCAGCGGCTGCTTCAGGACCCGGTCGGGCAGCCCGAGGCTCGACGCGATCGAGGCCGCCTCGGCCTCCGCCGCGTACCCGCCGAGGACGTGCAGCCGGTCCTCCAGCCTGCCGTACGCGCGGACGGCCCGGTCCCGGACACGGGTGTCGTCGGCGGACATGCCGATCTCGGCGGCGCGCAGCTCCCTGAGCACCTCGTCCAGGCCGCGCGCGGACAGGATCCGATCGCGGGCGAGCACCTGCAGGTCGCCGGTCCGCGGGTCCTGCGGCAGGTAGCCCACACTGCCGCTGCTCGTGACGGCCCCCGCGGCGGGGAGACCCTCTCCCGCGAGCACCTTGGTCAAGGTGGTCTTCCCGGCGCCGTTGCGACCGACCAGGCCGATCTTGTCGCCGGGGTTCACCCGGAACGACGCTCCGTCGATGAGCAGCCGCGATCCGGCGCGCAGTTCAACGTCAGTAGCAATGATCATGATTGGGGGAAACTCCCGTGAGATGGGTCAGGACCGGTGCGAGCCCACGCGGACGGCCGCGCGGTCGGTCGATCAATCGGGAGCCTGCATACGGCCAGTGTAGGGCCTGCGCGAGGGAGTGTTTTATAAATGCTGCCCGTCGCGAGCGGCGATCCAGATTGGTGGATCGCAAGGCGGAGGAGGAGCCCGTAGCGGTGTTCTACGGGCGACGAGTCCAACGCGGCGAGGCGCCGATCTGGGCGTCGCGCAGCAGGGCTTGATTTATAAAGCACGACCTTGGGCGACGTCGATGTCGAGGACTCGGACACGGACCGCGCGGAACAGTTTGGGCGTGCCTTCGAGCACGGCCAGCTTCGGGTCGGGCACGGTCAGGAAGGGCTCCGCCTCCAGGGCGAGGAGCGGGACGAGCCGCCGGTCCTCGCGAAGCTCGTCGATCGCACGCCTGTCGCCGCCGAGCAGAACGGCCTCCAGCTCCGCCGCGTGCGGCAGCAGGACACGGCAGGCGACGTCGGCGGCCGCCCCCAGGGCCTGGGCGGACTGCTTCTCCCGGCGGTGCGCGAACCGCTGCTGCGACCAGCCGCCCGCCGCGCTCCGCCCGTGGACCGGTCGCGACCCGACCTTCGAGGTCACCAGTCGCTCGCCCGCGAATACCCCGGCCGCGTAGCCGCCGAGCCGTACCAGCAGCACACCGACCCGCCGTTCCCGGCAGGCGTGAGCGACCAGCTCCCGCCCGGCGTCGAGGGGCGGAAACGGGGCGAGCGGCGGGAACGGCACGTGGCACTCGGCGATCGAGCCGTCGGCGGCGCTCAGCCGCACCAGATCGGGGGTGGTCGTGACCTCGATCGGGCCGTGCCGCTCGGCGAAGCCGCCGATCCATCCCGTGAGCCGCTCGGGGGCGACCGACACCCACCTGCCGCCGCCGGCCGCCGGTCGCGCCGTCATGGCAGCTCACACTACCGGCGGCCCGGCGGGCTCCGCCCGGCGGCCGGCTCTTGGGATTTATCCGGAACAGCTTCGGAAATGTCGGTGAATTTACACGCAAGAACCCTGTGGGGCGGGTGAGGGCGCAGCAGAATGCATAGAGTGTCTGTTCCTCCCCCAACGGCGTCACCACTGGCGGCGCCGCTCGCATCACCCGTTGCGTCACTCGCCGCATCACCCGTGGGGTCACCGATGGCGCCACCACCCAACCCGATCGTTGCCCACCACTCCGTGCCCGGCCCGGTCTCCGCCGGACGTGGCGCCCCGCTGTTCCTGCCGGTCGTCGATCTCGACACCGGCGGGGTGATCGCGGTCGAGGTGATCGCGGACGGCCGGCCGGACGCCCCGGCCTTCGACGTGTCGGCGACGGTCCAGGGCGTGCTCGCCGCCTCGCGAGAGGAGGCGCTCCTCCCTCTCATGGTCTCGATCCCCTCCACCGCGGTGATTCACGGCTCTGCCGCTCTGGCGCCGCTGCACGAGGCGATGCGCGCGTCCAGACGCCGCCCCCGGGAGGTGATCCTCGTGATCGAGGGCGACGTCCCGCCCGCCGGCCGCCGGCAGCTGCTGTCCGGCGTCGACGGCCTGCGCGCCGCCGGATACCTGATCGCCTTCGGCGGCCTCGGGTGCGCGCACCTTCCGCTCGACCTGCTCGCGGACGCCTCGCCGTACGTGATCGTGATCGCCCGGGAGCTGGTCGACAGAGTGCCGCGGGACACCCGCCGCAGCGCGCTCGCGGAGTCGCTGGTCGGCGTCGCCAAGAGCGTCGGCGCGCACGTCCTCGCGCCGGGCGTGCAGGACGAGGCCCAGCTGGGCGCGGTACGCGGCTGGGGCATCCGGCTGGCTCAGGGCCCGCTGCTGGCCCCGATCGACTGGAAGCCGGCGCACGGCCGGGTCCACGTGCCGGTGCCCATCCCCGAGGCGACGCCGCTGACCGCCGTGCTCGGGCCACGCGTCCAGGAGTTCCTGCTGCCGGCCGTGACGCTGTCCCAGCAGGCCACGGCTGAGGAGGTGGTGGCCGCCTTCGGCTCAGAACCGTCGCTCACGAGCGTGATCCTGGTCGACGAGTACCAGCGGCCGCAGGGCAGCATCGACCGCAGCCGCTTCCTGCTGTTCATGGCCGGCGCGTACGGCCACGCGCTCCACGCGAAGAAGCCCGCGGGGCGCCTCGCGGACGCGGCCAAGGTGGTCCCGAAGACGACGCCGGCCATCGCCGCGATGCAGGTGGCCGGGAGGGACGCCGAGCGTGTCTACGACGACCTCGTGGTCACCGACGAGGTGGGCCGTTGCCTTGGCATCGTGCGTGTCGGAGACCTGATCCGGCACGTCGCCGACCTTCAGCCCACCCGCTGACGACGGCCGGGTCGGACGAGAGGTCAGGCGACCCGGGTGACCTCCCCGCTGTCGAGGGAGTAGTAGGCGCCGATCACCTTGAGGCTGCGCCTGGCGATCCGGGGCGCGAGCAGGTCGTCGGCGCGCAGCCGGGTCACCACGTTGACGGTGTTCGCCCGCACCATGGCGTCGATGTCTCCCTTGGAACGCTCATAGGCCGGACGCAGGGCGGTGACGATGTTCTGCAACTCGCCCGGGAGCTTCTTTCCGGTGCGTAACGCCTCGGAGGCGGCGGTGACCGCGCCGCACCGCTGGTGGCCGAGCACGACGACGAGCGGAACTTCCAGCTCCGCGGGGCCGTACTCCGCGGCGCCCGTCACCAGGGGGTCGATCGTCTGAGCGGCGGTCCGCACCACCATCAGGTCGCCCAGCCCGGCGTCGAAGACGAGCTCGGGCGGCACCCGGGAGTCGATGCAGGAGAGCACCACCGCGTACGGCGCCTGCTTCTGGGCGACCTCGACCCTCCTGGCCTGGTCCTGGTGCGGATGCTCGACAGTGCCGGAGACCCAGCGCCGGTTCCCCTCGCGCAGCTGCGTCCACGCGGCGTCCGGAGTGGTCGGGCTCTTCGGGTGATCTCCCGGAGGCGCCGTCTGCGGGGCGCTCGCGCCGAGGGCGATGCCGCCCGCCAATCCGCTCCCGGCCAACAGGCCGCCGGCGAGTAACCCGGTGCCACGTAGAACACCACGACGTGTGATCATGCTTTTAGACATGATCAGGATTATGCATCTATATGAGGGTAAATGTAGACATTGTTGACCGTTGTGCTTACAGCCAGCCCTGGGCCTGGGCCTTCTGTACGGCCTCGATGCGGTTGCGGGCACCGGTCTTGTGGATCGCGGCGGACAGGTAGTTGCGGACCGTGCCCTCGGACAGGTGCAGTCCACGTGCGATGTCCACGATGGTCGAGCCGTCCACGGCCGCGGCCAGGACGTCGCGCTCACGGGGCGACAACGGGTTCGGACCGGCGCTCAGCGCCGCGGCGGCCAGGCTGGGATCGATGACCCGTTCACCGTCGCGAACCCGGCGGATCGCCGCCGCCAGCTCGCGGGCCGGGCTGTCCTTGACCAGGAACGCCGAGGCGCCCGCCTCCATCGCCCGGCGCAGGTAGCCGGGCCGCCCGAACGTGGTGAGGATCACGACCCGGCAGGCCGGGAACCGGCGGCGGATCTCCCCCGCGGCCGTGATCCCGTCCATCCCGGGCATCTCTATGTCGAGCAGCGCGATGTCCGGCAGGGTCTTCGCGGCCACCGCGAGAGCCTCCTGCCCGGTGGCGGCCTCCCCGACGACCACGATGTCGGGTTCCAGGCCCAGCAGCGACGCCAGCGCGCCCCCACTCGGCGGCCCGGTCGGGCGCTCGGTCGGGCGCTCGGGAACCGCGATCCCGGCCGCGACCAGCGCCTGCCGGGCCACCAACTGGATGTCGGCGACCTCTCTGGCGGCCCGCTCGGAGTCCTCTCCCGACAGCCGACCGGCCAGTTCGCTCTTCAACACGATGAGCGACAGGCTGTGCCCGAGAAGGTCGTGCAGGTCACAGGCGATCCGCAGCCGCTCCTCGTAGGCGGCCAGCCGGGCGACCTCGCTCTGTGCCTCCCGAAGCTCGACGACCAGCAACCGGGTCCGGCGGATGCTCATGAACAGGAACCCGAGCGTCACGATCTGGAGCAGCATGAGCGCGATGTGTTCGAGGTCGCCCCCGAGCCAGAGTCCCTCGGAGACGATGACGACGGCCATCCCCGCCATCGCGGGAATCGCCCGCGCGGGCGGCAGCGCCATGCCGTACACGACGGTAGATCAGGCCGATCGACATACCGATGAATCGGCGCTTGCGGATCTCCGCGCCGCCGCCGGAGCCCGGCGGACGCGCCGCCGGGCCACCGGCCCTCTCACGGTCTTCGCTCATCGAGTGTTCACGGTAGCGCGCCCGAAGGCGACGACGGCGAGGACCGCGAGCCCCGCCGCCCAGGCGGCGAGCTGGACGACCGTGCCCGCCACGGGCGGGTGCCCGGCGGCGATCTCCCTGCCCAGCTCGCCGTACGCGTTGGACGGCAGTGCCCGGCCGAGCCCCCGCATCCCCGCCGGGAGCGCCTCCAGCGGCATCAGCAGCCCGCCCAGCAGGGCGAACGCGAGCATCGACAGAGCCGTTATCGGCTGCGCGGAGTCGGGCGTGGCGAGCGAGCCCACGACGAGGCCGAACGCGGCGAACGGCAGCGCGCCCAGCCACATCGCGGCGATCACCGCGGCCCAGCGGCCCGGCGGCATCGACACGTTCTGCGTGGCTCCGGCCAGCACGCTCACCGCCAGCAGCGCGGGCAGCACCAGAAGCATCGCGGCGGCCAGCTTGACGACGATCACCGACCACATCCGCAGCGGGGTGATCCGCAGCTGCCGGATCCAGCCGCCCGTCCGTTCCTGCGCCCAGGGCACGCTCGTGGTCATCATCGCCGCGGCGAGGGCTCCGTAGGCCGCCATCGAGACCATCAGAGAGGCCGGCTCCCCCTGCCCGCCCCACACCTTTGAGAACAGCAGATAGAGCGCGACGGGAACGACGATGGAGAGCACGACGAACCGCTTGTTGCGCAGCATCCTGAGCATTTCGATCTTCAGCATCACGGCTCCCGGGTGAGGGCGAGGAAGGCGTCCTCCAGATCGGCCCCGTCGATCTGGAGATCGCACACGTTCAGGGTGGTCGTGCGGAACAGCGCGTCGACCGTCCTGTCCGCGCTGTGAGTCCGCAACGTGGCCCGGCCGGCCCGGATCTCGACCGAGGTGACTCCGGGGAGCGCGTCGAGCCCGGCCGCCGACTGGTCGCCCAGCGTGAAGCTCACCCCGTGGCCGCCCGCTCCGGCCTTGATCTCCGCCGCGGTGCCGTCCGCGACGATCCGGCCACGGGCGACGACCACGATCCGGTCGGCGTTCTCGTCGGCCTCGTCCAGGTGATGCGTGGCGAACAGGACGGTGCGGCCCAGCGCCGCGTAGTCGCGCATGGTCTGCCAGAACGCCCGGCGTGACTCGACGTCCATCGCGGCGGTCGGCTCGTCCAGCACCAGCAGCCTGGGGGCGCCCGCGACCGCGAGGGCGAACCGCACCCGCTGGGTCTGCCCGCCGGACAGCTTGTCGGCCCGCCGCCTGGCCAGGCCGGTGAGATCGGCCATCCGGAGGATCTGATCGAGAGGCAGCGGGTCCGGGTAGAGACGGCGGATGAACTCCACCGTCTCTCCGACGGTCAGCTCGGGGATCAGCGCGCTCTCCTGGAGCATCGCGCCTATCTCGCCCCGGGCGACGGCCTCGTCGGGAGTGTGGCCGAACACCCGGACCTCCCCGCCGGTCGGGCGGAGGAGGCCGAGGAGCATGTTGATCGAGGTTGACTTCCCGGCGCCGTTCGGCCCGAGCAGGGCGACCGTGTGCCCCGCCGGGATCTGCAGGGTCAGCCGGTCGACCGCGAGTACGTCGCCGTAGCTCTTGGTCGCTTCCGTGAAGGTGATCGCATCCATGAGATCAACGGTAGGAGCGTCCTCCGCCGATCATCAGTGCCGCGGATCCGGCCTTCACGGTGACATTTGTCAGAGGCGGCAGGCGTAGATGTCGGTGACGAGGATGGCCTTCGCGCCGAGCTCCCAGAGCTGGTCCATGATCTGCTGGTGGCCCTTGCGGGGGACCATCGCGCGCACCGCGACCCAGCCCTCCCTGTGCAGCGGGGAGACGGTCGGCCCCTCCATGCCCGGCGTGATCGCGATGGCCTCGTCGATCCGCTCGGCCCGGATGTCGTAGTCCATCATCACGAAGTCGCGGGCCACCAGGACGCCCTGGAGGCGCCGGATGAGCTGCTGGAACCCGTTGGTCTCCGGGGCGCCGATACGCTTGATCAGCACCGCCTCGGAGTGGGCGATCGGCTCGCCGAAGACCTCCAGACCGATGTTGCGCAAGGTGGTGCCGGTCTCCACGACGTCGGCGATGGCGTCGGCGACCCCGAGCCTGATCGCGGTCTCGACCGCGCCGTCGAGCTTGATGACCCGGGCGTCCACCCCCTGGTCGGCGAGGTATTTGCTCAGCAGGCCGGAGTAGGAGGTCGCGATGCGCAGTCCGGCGAGGTCGGCGACGCTGGTGAACGCACCGGCGGTGGAGGCGAAGCGGAACGTCGACCTGCCGAAGCCGAGCGGCGCCACCTCCTCGGCGGGCGCACCGGAGTCGAACAGCATGTCACGCCCGGTGATGCCCGCGTCCAGCGTGCCCTCGCCGACGTAGACGGCGATGTCACGAGGGCGGAGGAAGAACAGCTCACAGGAGTTTTCGGGGTCGACGACCACGAGCTCCTTGCTGTCCTTGCGCTGGCGGTAGCCGGCTTCTTTCAGGATGGTCTGGGCGGCTTCGGTGAGCGCGCCCTTGTTCGGGACGGCGAGACGCAGCATGACTTGAGAAAACCCTTCGGGATGCGGGAAGACAAGGTCGGTCGACGTACGGCCGCGAAAGAGCGGCCTAGAGATGCTTGTAGACCTCGTCCAGCCCGATACCGCGCGCGAGCATGAGGACCTGCACGTGATAGAGCAGCTGCGAGATCTCCTCGGCCGCCCGATCCTTGGACTCGTGCTCGGCCGCCATCCAGCTCTCGGCGGCCTCCTCCACGACCTTCTTGCCGATGAAATGGACGCCGGCGTCCAGGGCGGCCACGGTGCCCGACCCCGAGGGCCGGGTGCGCGCCTTCTCGGACAGCTCGTCGTACAGCTCATCGAAGGTCTTCATGATCTCTCTCGGGTCGTGTGAGACGTGCGCATCCAGGTTAGCCGAAGACCTCCCTCCCGATGGTCAGCCGTCCCAGAGCACCCGTGGATACGGCTCCATGACTGCTCGCGTGTCCTCGCGGGAAGGAGCCTTGAATCGGCCGCCCAGCCGACCGGATCGGCGACCGAACCGCCGACAGCATAGTTGCCTCACCGGCATGCGGCCTTCCGGCGATATATATCGATTGACTAAATATAACGCTGGCCGTAGCATCTGCGCATGACCTTACGGGAACCAAGCTTTTTCATCCTTACGGCTCTCGCCGAGCAGCCATTGCACGGCTATGGCGTGATGCGATCCGTACGGGAGCTGTCTGACGGACGGGTCATCTTGCGCGCCGGCACGTTGTACACCGCGCTCGACCGGCTCACCGAAGACGGACTGCTCACCGTCGATCGGGAGGAGGCAGTGGAGGGACGACTGCGCCGCTACTACCGGCTCACCGACCACGGCGCGGCCGTCCTCAGCGCGGAGGTGGACCGGATGAACTCCAGCGCCACACTGGCCGCTGACCGGCTCCGCCACCGTGGCACTATCAAGCCGGCTTTCGGCGGTGCGGCATGAGCGATCTCGATCAGCTGACGCGCTCTTATCAGCGGCTACTGCTCGCCTATCCACGCTGGCATCGTCGCGAGCGCGGTGCAGAGCTGCTGACCACGCTGCTCGACGCGGCCTTCCCCGGACAGCGCCGCCCGGCCGCCGCCGACGCCCTCGACCTGATCGTCGGCGGTCTCCGATGCCGCCCTACGTCTTCCCACCACCATGGGCTACCGAGTCATCGCCGCGATTCTGACGGCGTTCGGAGGATTCCTGGGGCTCATTGTGACGACGGTGCTGAGCACCCATGAAGGCGCCAAGGGATTCTCGACAACCGCGGTCGCGGCGTCGGCGAGCGGGTTCCTCGGCGGGCTGCTGATCGGCTGGTGGGCGGCGGCCTGGCTGCTGCGGCGCTACCTGCGGCATCAGACATGGACTCGGGGCCTGATGATCTGCACCGGTTTGGCGTGGTCCGCCAGCGCAGTGTTCACCGCGGGAAGCACGGCAGGAGCAATCCTCTACCTTTGGATGTCAAGGTCAGACGCTTACTCCGCAATGGCATTCGACGTCCTGCGGAATCCCTCTTTCGCCGAAAGCCTGATAGCTGCGGCCGGCACCATGGCGATCGCCGCTCTGCCCTGCCGTGGCGACACAGCCCACCACGCAGGCCGGCCTCTGCGTGACTGTGAAGCGCGAAGGGAGTTACTTGGCTGCTTTCTCCATAAACGTGGAGTAGATGACCAGTCGAAGAGCTCCCTCGCGACGCTCAGCGCTTCCAGGGCTGCCGGGCGCGCGTGCACCTCGGGGATGGCCGCAGCCGCCGCGGGGCCGATCGCGGAGCGCCTTTAGAACTGGCCCCGGTTGCCTTCCCCGCTCACAACAGGCGGATCAGTTCGGGTACGGTCGGCGCCGCCGCTGATCCCCACGAGCTCGCCAGAACGACAAGGGCCGTGCACTCGTCGAAGTGCCGGCCTTCTCGGCGGGCGTCGTGGAGGTTGCCGAGAGGCGGCTCGGCCTGAGGGTCGAGACCACGGCACTCTCCAGCCTGATCCATGACACCCGATCGAGCCCTTCCAACACGCGGCCGATGCCATACCGGTGTCGGTCATCTACGTACAGACGTCGTCCGAGCCCGTGGTCTCCATGGGCCACCCAGCGGCTCTCGAGGCCCCTTCCGGTTTCCTTGGGAGAAGTCGACAGTCGGCGCTATGCGATATCAGGACATTTTATATCGAAACTTCTATCGAGTTTGTGGCAAATTGCACTGATGCACTTCCTTGATCCTGTGAAACTATTCATACATATATTCGAATCACATTAGAGAGGTGGGCGTGACGGAGCTCTTCGCCGGACAACGATCACGCTCGTCCCGCCCCGGCCCCTGCGACTCGAAATGGTGGGCCGAGGTCACCTCGCGCACGGCGACATGGCCATCAGACGGCAGCTCCGCACTGGCCCCCGACCCCAACCCCGATGACCCCAACCCCGACTCCGCCCACGCCACCCAGGCCCCTGACACCCCTCACGGCGCGCACCGCTCCACCACACCGGCCCCCGTACCGGACCCGACGGAGTACGCGGCCGACGGCTCGGACACGGACCCCTTCCCGGGCCCGCGGATGGGGCGCGTTGTCGGTGGCCTGGCCGCTGATTCCGCACCGCCCACGGACGACTCGGGCTGGGCCAGCACCAGTGACTCCACACGACCGACGGATGGGCGCGTGAGTGGTCGGGATGGTGACGCCTCCCATGATCCGGCCGCACCGGCGGGTAACCCCAAGACTGGCCTGGATAGCGGCCCCGCCGCTGACTCCGCACAGCCGACGGGCAATCGCGCAGGTGGCCGCGTGGGCGGTGGTCCGGGTGGAGCCGCCTTTGATTCGGCTGGCACGATGGGCAGCCCGGCCGGTGGCGGCTCTGCGGGTCGGGTGTCGTGGCCGTTGGTGGCGTCGATCGGTGAGATGGCGTCGGCGTCGGCGTTGGCGGTGGCTGATCTGCCGGGCTCGGTACGGGTGTGCCTGGCCGAGGCGGAAGATCTGCTGCACGCGCGGGATCGGCTGACGTCGGCGATCGCCGCCCGGGTGGAACAGGTCCACGCCGCAGGGGAGGCCAGGGGTCATGGTCATGCCTCGACCAAGACCTGGCTGCGCACCGCGGGGATGACCGCCGCAGGGGCGGGGCGGCTGGTCGCCCTGGCGATGGAGTTGTCCCGGTTGCCCACGGTCCGCGCCAGGTTCGCCGCTGGGACCCTGGCCGAGGGTCATGTCGCCACGATTTGCGCCGCCACCGCCCGGCTGACCGACGAGCAGGCGGCCATCGCCGAGCCGATCCTGCTCGGCCTCGCCGATCGGGCGACTACGGCGGAGATCGCCAAGGCCGGACGCTACCTGCACGACGTCCTCAACCCCGACGCCGCCGCCCAGGACGCCGACGCCGACTACCGGCAGCGGTTTCTTCTCCTGCGCGAGACCGCATCCGGAGGGGTGGAAGGCGAGTTCCGGCTGCCCCGCGAAGCCGCCGCCCGGCTGCGCACCCTGCTGGACGCATACGCCAAACCCCGCGCCGAGTGCGATGACAGGCCGCTTCGGGTGCGTAACGCCGACGCCTTCATCGCTCTGCTCGAACAACAGATCAGCACTGAGCTGTTGATCCTGGTCAACGCCGAATCCCTCCCCGACGACCCCGCTCTCAGCCACTCCACGCACGAGCACACCGCGGCCGACACACCCACACCCGATCGCACCGGGCACCCCGGCACCGCGGGACACGGCACAACGCGAGACAGCACTAGGCCAGTCAGGACCATGCCAGACTGGACCACACCCCCCAGCACCGCCCATGAGAGTGCCGCAGGCGACAGCAGCGCGCGAGACAGTACCACGCAAGACAGTTCCGAGCCGTGCAGCATCGGGCTCGACAAAACAGGGCAGCAGGACACCGCGCCCGACCCCGACACGACCGACACAGGCCGGACAGATTCAGGCCGGGCGGAGTCGGGCCGGGCGGAGTCGGGCCGGGCGGAGTCGGGCGAACCCCCCGACGCCGCCGCAGAGACGACCACGCTCGAGGACGCGGCGGCGGACACGAGCACAGACACAGGCACGGACCGGGAGGCGACACGCAGGGACGCGGGCGCGGACGCCTGTGGCAGGTGCGGGCACCGGCCCGACCGGACGCTACCCGGCCTGCTGCTGGCCACCGGACAACTGCTGCCGGTCTCCGACGTGCACCGCCTGGCCCGCACCTCGACCCTGGTGCGGATCGTCATGAACGCCGACCGCCAAGTCCTCGACATGGGCCGCAAAGTCCGCCTCGCCACCCCCGCCCAACGCCGCGCCGTCTACGCCCGCTACACCACCTGCTGGACCGACGGCTGCCCCCTCCCGGCCCACCTGTGCCAGATCGACCACGTCGACAACTGGTCCGACGGCGGCGAAACCAACCTCGACAAACTCGGGCCCGCCTGCCAATTCCACAACCGCGACCGCTACCGCCACCCCCACCGCTACCAACTCCGCCGCGTCGGCGAAGACCGCTGGGCCTTCACCTACCTCGGTAGCTACCATCGCCACCGACCACCCACCAGTACCGCTCACTCCAGCACGGCCAACCACACCGGATGAGGCAGCGTGCGCGCAGGAGCTCGATCGAGAACCGCCGACGGATTGGTATGTCGAGGGTCTCCCGGACTTCGAACACGCGTGTTCGGTCTTGTGGCTGGTGCAGCCCGACGCTGCTCGATCTCGCCGCCTCGAGATCTACCGCACCGACCCGGATCGATCCGGCCATCCAGACCTGGGAGGCGGCGAGCCAGATCGGCGGATCGGGAGGTGAAGGCGGAACCGACAGCGCAGTCGACGGCAACGGCCCGGACCACGGAACTCTGGACTGCGAAGAGTTTCCGTGGCCCGGGCCGTCAACGCCGTGCCGCGCATGCCTCAGGGAGCGAGAGCAGCGCCAATGCCGATCCAGGCATCGCGAGCAAGCAGAAGATCTAACGGTCGGGATCCGAGAGACAGGGATCCGAAAGACGGGGCCTAACGGCCGGTGAAGCGGTTGCCGGAATGGCCGCCACCGGTGCGACCGCCGGGACGGCCTTGGCGGAAGCCGCCACCGGCTCCACCACCGTGGCCGCCACGGCTGTCGGGACGGCGCTCCGAGCGGGAGCCGCCGCGCTCACCGTCGCGGAACGCACCGCCACGGGCATCGCGGTCGCCGCTCCGCTGGTCGGGACGGCCGTCGCTCCACGCGCCGCGCGGCCGGTCACTCTGGGGGCCACGGCCGCCGGAACGGTCGCCGCCTCGGGAGGAGCCGTTGTCCCGGTCACGGAACGCGCCCCGGTCGTCGCGGCTGGAACCGCCGTCGCGGTTGTCGCGGCGGAACTGGCCGCGCACCTCGCGGACGCTCGTGGACGACTCGTCGCGGCGGCGGTACGGCGTGGTGCCGACCGGCCGCTCGCCGCCGGTGGCACGCTCACCACGGAATCCCTCACCACGGGGGCCCTCACCGCTGAATCGCTCACTACGGGGGCCCTCGCCGCGGAACCCGCCATCGGGACGCCCGCGACGGGGACGGCGCTCGCCGCCGGAGCCCCGGTCGCCACGCTTGGGCCGGAGCGGCTTGCGGGCGTCCGGCTCCCACACGGGGATGGACTGGCCGCTGGGCTGCCTGGCCCCGGCGATCTCCGCCAGGACCGGGTCGCCGGGCGTGACCCGGTGCCGGGACGGGTTGATCCCGGCTTTGCGGGTCATCGAGTCGGTGGAGCGGCGCTCGTTCGGCATGACCAGGGTGACGACGCTGCCGCGCTCGCCGGCGCGGGCCGTACGGCCACCGCGGTGCAGGTAGCTCTTGTGGTCCGCGGGCGGGTCCACGTGCAGGACGAGGCTGACGTCGTCCACGTGGATGCCACGTGCGGCGACGTCGGTGCAGACCAGCACCGTGACGTTGCCGTCGCGGAACTCGCCGAGGATCCGGGTGCGCTGGTTCTGCCGCTTGCCGCCGTGCAGACCGCCCGCGCGTACGCCCACCCGGGCGAGCTGCTTGACCACCCGGTCGACGCCGTGCTGCGTGCGGACGAAAAGGATGGTACGGCCGTCGCGGTTGGCGATCTCCGCGGTCACGTCGATCTTGTCGTCGCGGTGGACCTGCACCAGGTGGTGCTCCATGGTCTCGACCGATGAGGTCGCGGGGTCCATCGAGTGGGTCACGGGGTCGGTGAGGAACCGCCGGACCAGTTTGTCGACGTCACCGTCGAGGGTGGCGGAGAACAGCAGGCGCTGGCCGTCGGCGGGGGTCTGGTTGAGGATCCCGCTCACGACCGGGAAGAAACCGAGGTCGCACATGTGGTCGGCCTCGTCGAGCACGCTCACCTGGACGTCATGGAGCAGGCACTCGCCCTGCTCCATGAGGTCGGTGAGGCGTCCCGGCGTCGCGACGACGATCTCGACTCCGCGGCGCAGGGCGTCGATCTGCTTGCCCATCGACATGCCGCCGACGACGGTCTTGGTGCGCAGCGACAGACCCCGGCCGAGCGGCTCGATGGCGTCGGCGACCTGCAGGGCGAGCTCGCGCGTCGGCACGAGGATGATCGCGCGGGGGCGCTTGGGCAGGGCCTTCTCTCCGGCGATGCGAGCCATCGTGGGCAGGCCGAACGCCAGGGTCTTGCCGGAGCCGGTCTGGCCTCGGCCGAGCACGTCGCGCCCGGAGAGGATGTCGGGGATGGTCGCGCGCTGGATGGGGAACGGGCTGGTGATGCCCTGACGGGCGAGCCCCGCCACGAGCGGCTTGGGCAGCCCGAGCAGCGAGAATTCCGGCGGGCCCGCGGCCGCGTCGGCGGCTTCGGGCGTGGCGGAAGGATGGCCAGCGTCAAGCGTGGTCACGAAGTCGTGCCTTTCATCGAAGATGACGTGTCGAAACACGGGGGCGCGTCACTTCTGCGAAAGGACGAGCCAGGACATGTACGGCCATGCCGTACTTCATTACGGACGCGGGGGATCAAATCCCTCTCATCGGGGCTTCCAGAAGGTCGTCCTCCTGGACGGACACAAAGTCCGGCGCAGCCGATCATCGATCCGATCGGCAAGCAGGCCCCTGCGTCGGGCGGCAGTGCCACGCGGTCTTCGCGTTTGGTGCTCCAGCACTGCGGGTCTAACTCACGCGAGTCTATCCGAACCGGATCAACTCGAGATCATCGGCGGCTTCAGTGCGCCCGCGGACGTGCCGGACATCCACGCCATCTCGGGATGCCCATCTCACGGGCGCCTTGGTTCAAGCCGCTTTCACGCACAAACGGATGCAACCTTACCGCATCCTACCGGGCCACATGAACGTTCCCGGATGATCGTTCCCGGCGCCACGTAACGATCATGGCGCCGGGTCACTTCTCGCGAGCCGTACCGGAGGGGATCAGACGTTGAAGCCCAGCATGCGGAGCTGGTCTCGCCCCTCGTCGGTGATCTTGTCGGGGCCCCACGGCGGCAGCCACACCCAGTTGATCACAACGCTGGACACCAGATCGGCGAGAGCCGAGTTGGCCTGGTCCTCGATGACGTCGGTCAGCGGGCAGGCCGCGCTCGTCAGCGTCATGTCGATCGTGGCGATCGGCCGCTCTCCCTCACCGGCGGGGTCGAGGTTGACCCCGTAGATGAGGCCGAGATCGACGACGTTGATCCCCAGCTCGGGATCGACGACGTCCTTCAGCGCCTCCATGACGTCGTCGAGTGACAGGGTCCCGTCGAAGGACGCGGTGGGCGTCTCGGTCGGCTTGCTCATCATTGGCTCCTCACCACGGCGTCCTTGTATGCCATCCAGGCCAGCAGGGCGCACTTGACCCGAGCGGGGAACTTCGCGACCCCCGCGAACGCGACGGCGTCGCCCAGCACGTCCTCGTCGGCCTCGACCTGGCCCCTGCCCTGCATCAGCCGGGTGAACTCCTCCACGACCGAGAGGGACTCCTCGATCGTCGAGCCGGTGGCCAGCTCGTACAGCACCGAGGCGGCCGCCTGGCTGATCGAGCAACCCTGCCCGTCGTAGGACACGTCCAGGACCTTGCCACCGTCGCCGAGCTTCACCCGCATGGTGACCTCGTCACCACAGGTCGGGTTCACGTGGTGCACCTCGGCGTCGTACGGCTCGCGCAGGCCCCGGCCCTGGGGATGCTTGTAGTGCTCCAGGATCAGCTCCTGGTACATGGATTCAGCGATCATGGTCGCGCTCGTTTCCTCGCTCGCGGGGTCAGCGACCGCGCCTGCGCCGCTCGCTCGTCTGTCGACAGCTCCGGGATCATGTTCAGCCGAACACCTTCCGCACGTGGTGAAGGCCACGGACCAGAGCGTCGATCTCCTCTGTGGTGTTGTACAGGTAGAACGACGCACGGGTGGTCGCGGGGATTCCGAACCGCAGGTGGAGGGGGCGCGCGCAGTGGTGTCCCACCCGTACGGCGACGCCGAACACGTCATCGAGGATCTGGCCGACGTCGTGAGGGTGGATGTCGCCGAGCGTGAACGAGACCGTGCCGCCGCGGGCGATGCCCGTGCGCGGGCCGATGATCTTCAGCTGGGGGATCTCCTGCAACGCGTCCAGCGCGTACGCGGTGAGCTCCTTCTCGTGCTGCTTGATCGCGCCCATGCCGATCGAGGTCAGGTAGTCGGCGGCGGCGCCGAGGCCGACGGCCTCGACGATGGGCGGGGTCCCGGCCTCGAACTTGTGCGGCACCGGAGCGTACGTCGAGCGGTCCATCCAGACCGCCTCGATCATCTCTCCGCCGCCCAGGAACGGGGGCATGGCATCGAGCAGCTCGCGGCGGCCCCAGAGCACGCCGATGCCGGAGGGACCGACCATCTTGTGCCCGGTGAAGGCGACGAAGTCCACGCCGAGCTCGGCCACGTCCACAGGCTGGTGGGGCACCGACTGGGAGGCGTCGAGCATCATCAGGGCCCCGACCTCGCGGGCGCGGGCCAGGACCGGGGAGACCGAGTTGACCGTGCCCAGCACGTTCGACTGGTGCGCGATGGACACGATCTTCGTCCGCTCGGTGACCAGCTCGTCGAGGTTGTCGAGATCGAGCCGGCCCTCGTCGGTGACCGAGAACCAGCGCAGCGTCACGCCGGTCCGCTGGGCGACCAGCTGCCACGGCACGATGTTGGAGTGGTGCTCCATCTCGGAGATGACGATCTCGTCACCCGGGCCGACGCGGAACCGCTCATCGGTGTTCAGCGGGTTGCCGAAGGCGTAGGCCACCAGGTTGATCGCCTCGGAGGCGTTCTTGGTGAAGATCACCTCGTCGCGCGACGGAGCGCCCACGAACCCGGCGATCTTGTCCCGCGCGCCTTCGTACGCCTCCGTGGACTCGCTGCCCAGCGCGTGCAGCGCCCGGCCGACGTTGCTGTAGTGCGTCGAGAGATGCTCCCGCATCGTCTCGATGACCTGGGTGGGCTTCTGCGATGAGTTGCCCGAGTCGAGATAGACCAGCGGGCGGCCACCGGGCAGCTCGCGGGAGAGGATCGGGAAGTCCTTCCTGATCCTCTCCACGTCGAAGCTCGCGATGGTCATTACGCGGACGCCTTCGTGTAGGCCTCGTAGCCCTCGGCCTCGAGCTTGTCGGCCAGCTCCGGGCCGCCCTCCTCGACGATCCGGCCGCCGGCGAAAACGTGCACGAAGTCGGGCTTCACGTAGCGGAGAATGCGGGTGTAGTGCGTGATCAACAGCACACCGGTGTCGTCGGACGAACGGAACCGGTTGACGCCCTCGGAGACGACGCGCAGGGCGTCGACGTCGAGGCCGGAGTCGGTCTCGTCGAGTACGGCGATCTTCGGCTTGAGCAGCTCCAGCTGGAGGATCTCGTGGCGCTTCTTCTCACCGCCGGAGAAACCCTCGTTGGTGTTGCGCTGGGCGAAGGAGTCGTCGATGGACAGGGCGTCCATCCCCGCCTTCAGGTCCTTGGCGAACTGGCGCAGCTTCGGAGCCTCGCCGCGGACCGCGGTGACCGCCGAACGCAGGAAGTTGGAGACGCTGACACCGGGGACCTCGACCGGGTACTGCATGGCGAGGAACAGGCCGGCGCGGGCACGCTCGTCGACGGTCATGTCCAGGAGGTTCTCGCCGTCGAGCAGCACGGTCCCCGAGGTGACGGTGTACTTCGGGTGGCCGGCGATGGCGTAGGCGAGCGTGGACTTGCCGGAGCCGTTCGGCCCCATGATGGCGTGGGTCTTGCCCGAGCGGACGGTCAGGTCGACCCCGCGCAGGATCTCCTTGTCGCCGACGGCGACGTGCAGGTCACGAATCTCAAGAGTGGGCACTTATGACTCCTTCGAGAGCGCGACGTACACGTCGTCGCCGTCGATCTTTACTCGGTACACGTTCACGGGTTTGGTGGCGGGCGGGCCGGTCGGCTTGCCGGTGCGCAGGTCGAAGCACGACCCGTGCAGCCAGCACTCCAGGGTGTGGTCGTAGACCTCGCCCTCGCTCAGCTTCACCTCGGCGTGCGAGCACACGTCGTGCAGGGCGAACACCTCGTCACCGGTGCGCACCAGGGCGACCGGAGTCTCGTCCACCTCGACGCCGATGGCGCCCTCGTCCGGGATGTCGCTGAGCTTGCAGACTTTTTCCCAACTCATCGCGCGAGCTCAGCCTCCACGGCTGAGAGCACGCGCTCACGGATCTCGCCGACCTCGATCTTCTCGAGGAGCTGGGCGAAGAAGCCATGGATGACCAGGCGGCGTGCCTCGTCGAAGGGGATGCCACGGGCCTGCAGGTAGAAGATGTGCTCGTCGTCGAGACGGCCGGAGGCGGACGCGTGGCCCGCCCCGACGACCTCGCCGGTGAGGATCTCCAGGTTGGGCACCGAGTCGGCGCGGGCGCCGTCGGTGAGGAGCAGGTTGCGGTTGAGCTCGTAGGTGTCGGTGCCCTCGGCCTCGACCCGGATGATCACGTCGCCGATCCAGACCGTGTGCGCGTCGTCGCCCTGCAAAGCGCCCTTGTAGGTCACGTTGCTGCGGCAGTTCGGCACGGTGTGGTCGACGAGCAGGCGGTGCTCCAGGTGCTGACCGGCGTCGGCGAAGTAGAGACCGGTCAGGTCGGCGTCGCCGCCGGGGGCGGTGTACGACACCGACGGCGAGAGCCGTACGAGATCGCCGCCGAGGGTGACCACGAACGACTTGAACGTCGCGTCCTTGGCCAGCTGGGCGTGGTGGTGGGAGACGTGAACGGCGTCGCGGTCCCAGTCCTGGAGGCTGACGACCTTCAGCGTCGCGCCGTCGCCCACGACGAACTCGACGTTGTCGGCGTAGACCGCGCTGCCGGTGTGGTCCAGGATCAGCACGGCTTCGGCCATGGGCTCCAGCTTGACGACGATGTGGCCGTAGGCGGCGCCACCGTCGTTGTCGGGACCGGCGGAGCCGCGCAGGCTGACCAGGGTCGGCTTGGAGGCGACGGCCTCACGCGGGACCGTGATGATCGTCGCCTTCTCGAACGACGCGTACGCCTGGGCGCTGACCCGGTCGCCGGGCACGTAGGCCTTGCCGATGCGGGCGTCGTCGCGGCCGACGGTCTCGACGGTCAACTCCGGCGCCGCGTCCACGTCGACCACCACGCTGGCGGAGGCCGTGGCCGTGCCGTTGTGCAGGCCCTTGAGGCGGGACAGCGGGGTGAACCGCCACTCCTCCTCGCGGCCGGTCGGCACCGAGAAGTCATCGAGGTTGTACGACGACTTCTCGTGAAGCGTCGACAGCGGCTTAGTTTCCAGGCCCATCAGCCGACGGCTCCTTCCATCTGCAGCTCGATCAGGCGGTTCAGCTCCAGCGCGTACTCCATCGGGAGCTCGCGCGCGATCGGCTCGACGAAGCCGCGCACGATCATCGCCATGGCCTCGTCCTCGTTCATGCCACGGCTCATCAGGTAGAACAGCTGGTCCTCGGACACCTTGGAGACCGTGGCCTCGTGGCCCATGGACACGTCGTCCTCGCGGACGTCCACGTACGGGTACGTGTCGGACCTGCTGATCTGGTCGACCAGCAGCGCGTCGCACTTCACCGTCGACGCGGAGCCCGCGGCGCCCTCCTCGATCTGGACCAGGCCGCGGTAGGACGTGCGGCCGCCGCCCCGTGCCACCGACTTGGAGATGATCGTCGAAGAGGTCTTCGGCGCGAGGTGCACCATCTTGGCGCCCGCGTCCTGGTGCTGGCCCTCACCGGCGAAGGCGACGCTCAGCGTCTCGCCCTTGGCGTGCTCGCCCATGAGGTAGACGGCCGGGTACTTCATCGTGACCTTGGAACCGATGTTGCCGTCGATCCACTCCATGGTCGCGCCCTCGTAGGCGACGGCGCGCTTGGTGACCAGGTTGTAGACGTTGTTCGACCAGTTCTGGATGGTCGTGTAGCGACAGCGCGCGTTCTTCTTCACGATGATCTCGACGACCGCCGAGTGGAGCGAGTCGGAGGAGTAGATCGGCGCCGTGCAGCCCTCGACGTAGTGGACGTAGGAACCCTCGTCCACGATGATCAGGGTCCGCTCGAACTGGCCCATGTTCTCGGTGTTGATCCGGAAGTAGGCCTGCAGCGGGATCTCGACCTGCACGTTCGGCGGCACGTAGATGAAGGAGCCGCCGGACCAGACCGCGGTGTTCAGCGAGGCGAACTTGTTGTCGCCCACCGGGATCACCGAGCCGAAGTACTCCTTGAAGAGCTCCTCGTGCTCCTTGAGCCCCGTGTCGGTGTCGAGGAAGATGACACCCTTCTCCTCGAGGTCCTCACGGATCTTGTGATAGACGACCTCGGACTCGTACTGGGCGGCGACACCGGCGATCAGCCGCTGCTTCTCCGCCTCCGGGATGCCGAGCTTGTCGTAGGTGTTCTTGATGTCGGCCGGCAACTCGTCCCAGGAAGCGGCCTGCTTCTCGGTGGAGCGCACGAAGTATTTGATGTTGTCGAAGTCGATGCCCGAGAGGTCCGAGCCCCAGGACGGCATGGGCTTCTTGCCGAACAGCCGCAGGCCCTTGAGGCGCAGGTCGAGCATCCACTCCGGCTCGTTCTTGAGCGCGGAGATGTTGCGGACGACCTCCTCGGACAGGCCGCGCTTGGCC
>JBIOWF010000194.1:0-16411 GCA_044868295.1 Microtetraspora sp.
CCCCGTCTCGGCTCGTACGGCTCCCGCCGGAGCGGGAGGGCGTGTCACTTGCGCTTCTCGACCTCTTCGGTGAGCTGCGGCACGACCTGGAACAGGTCGCCCACGACGCCGAAGTCGGCGATCTCGAAGATCGGGGCTTCGGCGTCCTTGTTGATGACGACGATGGTCTTCGAGGTCTGCATGCCCGCGCGGTGCTGGATGGCGCCCGAGATGCCGGCCGCGATGTAGAGCTGCGGCGACACCGTCTTGCCCGTCTGCCCGACCTGGAACTGGTGCGGGTACCAGCCGGCGTCGGTGGCGGCGCGCGAGGCGCCGACCGCCGCGCCGAGGGAGTCGGCGAGCTTCTCGATGAGCGAGAAGTTCTCACCCGAGCCCACGCCACGGCCCCCGGAGACCACGATCGCGGCCTCCGTGAGCTCGGGGCGGGCGCCCTTCTCCTGCTTGACGCGGTCCACGACCTTCGCCGCGCGCGCGGCGCCGGACAGCGTGACGTCGACCTTCTCCTCCACGCCCGCGCCAGGGGCGGCCACGGGACCGGTGGAGTTGGGACGCACCGCCACGATGGGGGTGCCCTTGGTCACGCGGCTCTGGACGTTGACGCCACCACCGAAGATGGACTGCTCGGCGACGAAGCCCTCGCCCACGCCGACCGCGTCGGTGATCACACCGGAGTCGGTCTTGATGGCCAGCCGTCCCGCGATCTCCTTGCCCTCTGCCGTGGCGGCGACGAGCACACCTGCCGGGGACTTCTCGGACACCAGCTGGGCGAGCAGCTCGGCCTTGGGCGCCACCACGTAGTCCACGATCTCCGACGAGTCGGCGACGTAGATCTTCTCAGCGCCGTACTCGGCGAGCCTGCCCTTGGCGGCCTCCGAGTAGCCGGGGCCGGCCCATACGGCCGACGGCGCGCCCAGCGAGCGGGCCAGCGTCAGCAGTTCGAGGGTGACCTTCTTGACCTCACCGTCGACGTGCTCGACGAGAACCAGAATCTCACTCATGTCCGGGCCCCTCAGATGAACTTCTTCGACGCGAGGAAGTCGGCGGCCTTGGCGCCACCGTCCCCCTCGTCCTTGACTACGGTGCCCGCGGCGCGCGGCGGGGCGGCGGCGAAGCTCGCGACCTCGCTGTACGCACCGGCCAGGCCGACCAGCGCGGCGTCCACCGAGGCGTCGGCGATGCCGAGCGTCTCGACGGGCTTCTTCTTGGCGGCCATGATGCCCTTGAAGGACGGGTACCGAGGCTCGTTGATCTTCTCCACCACAGAGACCACGGCGGGCAGCGAGGCCTCGACCTTGTCGTAGCCGTAGTCGGTGATGCGCTGGATCGTGATCCCGGACTCGTCGACCTCGACCTTGTTGGCGAGGGTGAGCTGCGGGGCGCCGAGCCGCTCGGCCAGCATCGCGGCGAGCACGCCCGTGCGGGCGTCGGTCGACTCGGAGCCGAGGATGACCAGGTCGAACCCGATCTTCTTCAGCGTCTGGGCCATGGCGTAGGAGGTCGACAGGGCGTCCGAACCGTGCAGGGCGTCGTCGCTGAGGTGGACGGCCTTGTCGGCGCCCATGGCGAGTGCCTTGCGGATGGTCTCGGTGGCCTTGCCCGGGCCCATGGTCAGGACGGTCACCTCACCGCCGTGAGCCTCCTTGAGCCGCAGAGCCTCCTCGACCGCGTATTCGTCGAGCTCGTTCACGACGCCGTCGGTGGCGTCGCGGTCGAGCGTCTTGTCATCGGACCTCAGCTTGCGCTCGGTCGCCGTGTCGGGGACTTGCTTCACGCAGACGACGATGTTCATGGCCGGTGGCCGACCTCCCGTTTCCGTACGGCTGGCGCCGCGGTTCTCGGTACGTGCGCATGGGGTACGCGCACGTGATGCCCAGACTGCCAGGTGCTCATGAGCCTAATGACAGTAGGTGGCCCGGGACGACCTCTCGCCCCGGTCCCCCACGCGGCCATGTTACCTGCCGGTAGCTTAGGTGCAAACCTCCAGGCCATCGACCCCGCCCGAAGTGACGAGGCCCATGGCCACAGACGTACACCAAGCACCATACCGAACTATGTTCCGGACGTTGGAGAGGGGCGCGGCCGATATGCGATAGGCGCCAGAGAGTCCATCACCAACGCCGACCCCGAGATCCTGGGCATCACCGCGGCCGACGTCTTCCCAGACGTCAAATAGCCATAGCCCAGCCGATATCGCGTCCCATTCGTGCGGAGCCCAGAGCTGCTCCCCATGGTGCGATTCCGGGCATTCTCGTGCGGAAGATCGCCTATCGATTAAGACGAAAGTAGAGAGCCGGCCTCAGCTGGCGAGCCCGATGACGACCAGGAGGAAGAGGACGGCGCCCACGGCGAGGAGAAGAGTGAGGGTGCTGAAAACGCTGCTCAGCACGGCCCACAGGGCCACCACGCCCGCCCCGCCGGCCAAGTCGACGAGCACCCTCGATCGGGACCTGGCGAGCAGGCCGAGGCCGGCGTCGATCAGGACCGCGATGCCGTACAGGACGAGCAGCAGCAGCGAGACCTCGGCCAGGTATTCGCGAGTGGAGGCGGCGAGCAGGCCGACCACGACGCCGGAGCCGATCACCCAGCGACGGCGGAGCCTCTCGCGGTGCCGGGCCCGGGCGTCCTCCACCGTGCGGTGCCTGCGGACCCGGCCGGGCGTCCACTCCCGCGTCAGCAGGCCGTCGGGCTCATTCGTTCCGGTGATCTCCGCGTCCCGGCCGCCGCGCCCGGACGCGTTCCAGCCGCTCTCCCCGGACGGGTTCCGGCCATCCGGCCCGGAGGACGCCTTCCGGCCGCTCTCTCCGGCGGACCCGTCTCGGCCGCCGTGCGGGGAAGAGACGGGCGCATCCAGCTGCCGTTCGGCCCGCAACTCACCGGGATGGCCGGCCTTCTCCGCCGGGAAGGAACCCAGACGGGCGATGAGGAGAGCGGCCGTCGGACGGTCGTCCGGATCGGCCAGCATGCACTCGCGCAGCAGCGGGCCGAGCCACGACGGCACCTCTGAGAGGTCAGGCTCGCCGTGGACCACCCGGTAGGCGACCGCCGGAACCGGTCCGGTCCCGTACGGCTGCCGCCCCGACGCGACGAAGGCCAGCGTCGCCGCCCAGGCGAACACGTCGGCCTCCGGCCCGGCGTCGCCTCCTTCGAGCACCTCGGGAGCGAGGTAGCCGGGGGTGCCGATGACCATCCCGGACGCCGTCACCGAGGCGGAGTCCAGCGCGCAGGCGATGCCGAAGTCGATCACGTAAGGCTCGTGATCGGCGAGGATCACGTTGGCCGGCTTGAGATCCCGGTGGATCACACCCGCCATGTGGATCGACTCCAGCGCTCTCGCGAGGCCGCGGGCCAGGCGCAGCAGATCGTCGCCCTTGACGGGCCCCTCCGAGGCGAGCACCGAGCTGAGGGAGCGGCCCTGCACGTACCGGGTCACGATGTAGGGGCGCTGCCCGCTCAGTGAGGCGTCCAGGATCTCGGCGATGTGCGGGCCGCGGACCCGCCGCATGGTCTCGACCTCACGGGCGAGCCGGGTCAGCGCCAGGGCGTCGGAGGCCACATGCGGGTGGAGCACCTTGATGGCGACGGTGCGACCCTCCGGGTCGAGCGCCAGATGCACCTCGCCGAACCCGCCCGCCCCGAGTTGGGAGAGCAGGCGGTATGGGCCTAGGCGGCTCCCGTTCGGCGAACTCATGCCGCTCCCTTCGCATCCCCCTCCTTATGGTGCCCCATCGGCACCGAAAGACTCCTGAGGTTGACTTCCTCCCCATGTCTTTGAAGGCGGGAGATTCCAGCCCACGAGGCCGGTGGCCGGATCAGTTCCAGAAGGTCAGGAAGCTGAGACCGAGGCGATCCATGATGTCACCGATGAGCCCGCCGATCAGGTTGACGACGGTGTCCTCACCCTTTCTCTTGAGACTGGTGACGATGTCGTCGATGGCCACCGACGGAGGCCGCCAGGGAGCCCACGAGGCGTCGGCGGAGATCGCGGTCATGACAGCGAAGAACGCCAGCGTGCCCACCGCGATCGTGACGACCATACCGGCGCCGGGACTGCGGATCACGCTGGTCAGCGTCCTCGTGACGGCCTTGCGGGGCGCGCCGCCGCCGGGCAGCACGAAGAGCCCGCCCACGAAGGCGCCCGCGGCGTAGGCCGCCGCCGGGTCGGTCTCCAGCTTCCCGATGTAGACCAGCCCGCCCCACACGCACATGCCGAACATGGCGGCGAGCGGCACCTGGATGGTCGTGGCCAGCACTGCCTTGATCAGCGCCCACGGCGTGCCGAGCACGGCGAGGACCGGGTCGGCGCCGCTGCTGCCACGCACCGAGCGACGCTCGGCGAGGTCGCCGAGCAGGTAGTTCCCGACCCGGAGGCAGAGCGCGGCCACGATCGCGAACAGGCTGACCGTGACGGGCAGCACGCACGCCACAGCCACCAGGACGATGAGGAGCAGCGCCCCCAGGACAGGATGCCCGGTCCGGTAACGCGGACGCTGCTGCGCCTGCGCATTCTGGTCGGGCCCGTACGGCCTGGCCTGCGCCGGCGGCGGCACCTGCTGGCGCGGCGAGGCTGTCGGCGGGGGCGCCGGATAGCCGGCCACCCGCTGGTCCGCCGGCGGCGGCGGGAAACCGGGTGGCGGCTGGTAGGGGGGCGGCGCATGGCCGGGCGGCGGAGCCGGCGGAGTGGGCTGCGACCGCGCCGACGCGGCCTTGCGCGGCTCCCGGCGCGGCCGTTCCGGCTGCACGTAGTTGACCGGAGGCAGCAGGTCCGAGTAGTTCCCGTCGCCGGGCAGGGCGCTGGTCCTGTTCGGCTGCGCCGGGGACACGGCGTCGTCGAGGACCCTGGTGCCGTCAACGGCGTCGTTCAGGACTCGGGTGCCCTGAACCGCGTCGTCGAGCACCCTGGTGCCCTCGACGGCCTCGTTCAGCACTCTGGTGCCGTCGGGGATCCGGCGATCGGCGGCGTCGTCCAGGACCATCGTGCCGCCGGGCACCCGCCCGTCGACGCCGGCCCCGTCCAGCATCCTGGTCCCGCCGTCACGCGGAGTCTCCTGGAGAGCGGTCACGGAGGGGTCCAGCGCGCGGGCGAGGCGTAACAGGGATCCCGCGGTGGGACGGGACGCCGCGTCGGAGTGGAGGGCCAGACGGAGCCAGCCGCGCATCCAGGCGGGCGCCAGATCGACCTGGGCCTTGCCTTCGAGGATGTTGTAGCAGACCGACTCGAAAGTGCCCGATCCGAACGGCGGCTTGCCGGTGACGGCGAAGAACACGGTCGCGGCGAGCGCGTGCACGTCCGCGGCCTGCGTGATCTCGGAGTCACGGATGATCTCGGGCGCCAGGTAGCCGGGGGTGCCGACGAACATCCCGGTCTGGGTGAGCCGGGTGGCGTTGACCAGGTGCGCGATGCCGAAGTCGATCACCAGCGGCTCGCCGCCGACGAGCATCACGTTGGCCGGCTTGAGGTCCCGGTGGATGACGTCGGCCGCGTGCACGGCGACCAGCGCCTCGCAGAGGCCGCGCGCGAGCCGTACGACGTCGCGGTCCGGGAGCGGCCCGTCCTCCAGGACGGTCTGCTCCAGGGTGCGGCCTGGCGCGTACCTCGTCACGATGTAGGGCGTGGCACCGGTCAGGTCGGCGTCCAGGACCTCGGCCACGCGGTGGCTGCGGACCCGCCGCATGGTCTCGACCTCGCGGGTGAGCCGGTCCCTCGCCTTCAGGTCCGAGGCCACGTGCGGGTGCAGGACCTTGACGGCGACCTCCCGCCCTTCCCCGTCCAGGCCGAGATGGACGACCCCCATGCCGCCCTCGCCGAGCCGGCGGAGCAACCGGTACGGGCCGATCCTCTCCGGAGCCTCAGTCGCCGACATACACGTCCCCCGTCATCTATATCCCCGCCTTGTTCCGCAGTTCGGTGAGGCGCTGGACAATCGAAAGGATGTCGATGGGCCCCCACAGGTGGCCCACCGTCCTCACACCCATGACGCTCGCGACGGCGATCGCCGCCACGATCGCGGCGGCGGCGCCGGCTCCCCAGGCCAGCCCCACCGCGGCAGTTCTGTTCGGCAGCAGCGAGGCGAGCGTGCGCCTCATCTGCCTGCTCGGCCCCTCTACTCCGGGGCCCGCGCAGACCGTCCACAGGGCCACGGCGATGCCCCAGCTCAGCGCGGCGAGCGCGGGCATCGTCCGGACGAAGACGGTGAGCAGCAGCGTCACGGGCAGGCCGAGGATCAGCGCGTACGGCACGAGCGCGATCGTGATGCCGATCGACTTGAACAGCGCCGCCGGCTGGCCGAGCACGCGCACCACGTCGGTCGCCGCGGCGGCCATCGGACGCCGCGCGTTGAGCTGCGGCTGGGCGATGTCGGCGGCCCGTAACAAAATCGCCAAGGGCAACGCGACCACCGTCATGAGCAGCGGCGCGAGCACGGCCAGGCCGGTCATGAGGACCAGGAGCAGCGCACCGGCCACGCCGTACGCCTTGGACCGCTGGAGCAGCGCGCCCGGCATCGCGGCAGGATGGACCGGCATAGGCGGTGGCACGCGAACGGTCTGCTGGAACGGCACCGGGTGCGGCTGGTGCACCTGCGGCGTCATCTCGTAGATCTCGGGGGCCTGCTCGAAGAACTGCTGCTGCGGGAGCGACTGCCTGAGCTCCTCCGGGCGGACCCGCCGCGTCGGGACGTCGCCTTCGCCGGGTTTGGCCGGAGTCTGCCACGCGGGCGGGGAGACGTCCCTTTCGCCGGGTTTCGCCGGAGTCTGCCACGCGGGCGGCGGGATCACCGGCTGGGGCGGGGCCATCCGCGTCGGAATGTCGCCCTCGGACGGCGCGGAGGACACGGCCGGCGCGGATGCCGCGGATGCCGCTGAAGACGCTGAAGACGCTGAGGGCACGGACGGCACGGCGGGAGGCGCCGGGGAGGCGATCCTTTGAGGGCCGGTGGGCGGCTCGTATCTGATCGGCGTCTCGTCCGGCCGGATCTTGCCGCTGGGGGCGAGACCTGCCCTGCGCAGATCCTCGCCGGTCACCCGCACGGTCGGGAAGGGGTCGCCCGGCTCCCCGGCCGCGGGCGTGTCGCTCAGCAGCGAGACGAAGTCGTCGGCCGGCTGATTGGACGGGATCACCGGTGATGGTGTGACGGACGGCGGGCTCACCGGCGGCTGCGGGCCGGTGGACCGGACCGGCGGGGTGACGATCGGGTCCGGCGGCGTGACGGAGGGCTTGGGCTGGGCCTGGATGGCGATCGGCCGGCCGGTGGTCTCGTCGATGTTCGGAACCGTCGTGATCTCGTCGGGCACGCGCCGCCCGCGGCTATCCGGCATCAGCCGGGAGATCTGCTTGGCGAGCTCCGCCGCGGTCGGCCGTTTGGCGGGCTCTCGCTGAAGCGCGGCGCGCAGCACCGGCTGGATCACGGCCGGGGCGGCGTTGATGTTGGCCTTGCCGGAGGTGATGTTGAAGAAGATCATCTCCAGGGTGCCCTTGCCGAACGGCGGCTGGCCGGTGGCGGCGTAGAGCAGCGTGCCGGCCCAGGCGTGCACGTCGATCTCGGGCCCCGCCTCGTGGCCCTCGATTATCTCGGGGGCGAGGTAGCCGGGGGTGCCGATGAACATGCCGGTCTGGGTGAGCCGGGTGGCGTCGACGGCCTGCGCGATGCCGAAGTCGATCAGCACCGGCTCGCCGTCCAGCATGAGCACGTTGCCGGGCTTGAGGTCGCGGTGGATGACTCCGGCCGCGTGCACGGCGGCGAGCGCCTCGGCCACGCCGCCGGCCACCCTGAGCAGGGCGTCCACGGACATCGGCCCGTCCTGCTTGATGATCTCGTCGAGCGGGCGTCCGGGCACATACCGGGTCACGATGTACGGCCGCTGTCCGGTGACATCGGCGTCGACGACCTCCGCGATGTACGGGCTGCGCGCCCTTCGCATGGTCTCGACCTCGCGCGACAGCCTCCTGCGCGCGACGTCGTCCCCGGCGACCTCGGAACGCAGGACCTTCACCGCGACCTGCCTGCCGTGCGCGTCCAACGCGAGGTGGACCACGCCCATGCCGCCCTCGCCGAGCCGCCTCAGCAGCCGGTATGGGCCCAGTCGGTCGTCCTGATTCATGGCGTAAGCACCATACCGACTAAAACACCGCCAATGAGTGAACCGTCGCGCCACATTCCTGCTAAGCACAACGTTGGACAGGGTCATCCGGTTTCCCGGGCCTTCGTCACATCGCGAGAGCGAGGACCTCCCCGCCAGTCGCCGCGACCAGCGCCTCACCGGAAAGTGCCAGCTTGGAGCGGCGAACACCGCTGCCGATCACGACGAAAGGCCGCCTGGTCACATTTTCGTCAACGAGGACCGGCCAGTCGCCCGGCAGCCCGATCGGCGTGATCCCGCCGTATTCCATGCCGGTGAGCTCGACGGCGTCGGCCTGTGCCGCGAAGGAGACCTTGCGGACGTCGAGGTGCCGCCTGATGACCCCGTTCACGTCGGCCCGGCCGGTCGCGAGCACCATCACGGCGGCGTACCTGACCTCACCGCCCCGCTTCCCCGCGACGATCACACAGTTGGCCGAGTCCTCCATGGCCACGCCGTACCGCTCGCAGAACGCGGCCGTGTCCGCCAAGTCGGGGTCGATCTCGGCGACCTTGACGTCCAGGTCGGCGTCCACGTCGGCCATGGCCTTCGCCACCGGCTCGGCGAGCAGGTCGAGCCGGTCCGCCGCCCGAACCCAGTCAAGCATTCACGACTCCTTCAATACGCGCTGATGAAGCTGCGTAACCACCTTACGGGCGGAATCGAAGGCGCCGGCCTGCCACGCGATGAGATAGGTGAGCCAGTCACCCGCGAAGTAGACCCGTCCGGCGGGCTCCCGGAGCAGGAACGCTCCCTCGTAGGAGGGCCAGTGCACCCACGCGCCCTCGATGTGCGGCTGGCGGCGCCATGCCACGGAGACGCTGGAGGCCAGATCACGCCGGTACTTCTCGCCGTGGATCTGCACACCCTGGTCGATCGCCCGGCGCAGCCGCTCGGCGTGCTTCATCCCGGCGTAGAGCTCGGCGTTCTTGTCGGTGTTGTAGTAGCCGACGATCAGCCCGCGCGGACCGTGGAACCCGTACGACGGGTACCAGATATGCGAGATGTCGAGGTCCGTCTCGGTGATGCCGCCGTAGATGCGGTCGTCGATCTCCCACCAGCGACGCCGGTACTCCAGCCCGATCTTGCCCGCGGACATCGGCACCGGAGTGCTCAGCGCCCCGGCGACCTGGGCGCCGAAATTGTGCGGGATCCTGGCCAGAATGTGCGGCGGGAGGGCGGCGACGCAGTAGTCGGCCTTGATCGGGCCGCCGCCGTGCACGACCTCGACGCCGTCCGGCAGGTTCGTGATCTTCGTGACCTGGGTCGACGTGCGGATCCGGTCGCGGCCGACCGCGTCGGCGAGTTTCGACACGATGGCGTCCATGCCGCCCACAGGCTGGAACATCGGCATGGCCTGCTCGTAGTCGAAACCGAAGGTCACCGTGCGGCCGAGCCCGTAACCCAGCACCTCGCTCAGCGACGGCGGTTCGCCGAGCCCGACGGGGGACTGCGTTCCGGAGAACGCCTGGAATCCCCGGCGTCCGGAGCCGCTGTACACGAACTTCTCGCCGATGTCCCCGAAGTCCGCCAGGAAATCGAGCAGCCGCGCCTTGTCCGCCGAGGTCAGGCGCTTGTCGAGCGCTCCGTCGTTCGTGGCCTTCGCCAGAAGTTCACTGATATATCCGTACGTATCCGCACGGGCCGTCCGCGCGCGGACCGGGGCTTTCATCCCCTTGTTGTAGATGTAGGCGCTCGGGTTGTCGTTGACGAACAGCTCGACGGGAACACCCAGCTCGCGGCAGTAGTCGAGAGTCACCATCCACTGGGCGATGCGGGCCGGGCCCGCGTTGAAGTAGACGCCCTCGCCGAACCGCGCCTCCTGGGTCTCGCCGGAGAGGTCGACGAGCCGGTCCCCGCCCCGGAGGGTGCGGTTGCGCCCGCCGACCCGGTCGCGCGCCTCCAGGACGGTGCAGTCATAGCCCGCCTTGCCCAGCTCGTACGCGCAGGCGAGCCCGGCCACCCCGCCGCCGAGGATCACCACCTTGGCCGCCGCCTTGCCGCGCAGCGCGAAGTCGGAGGGCTGCGGGGGCGTGTAGTCCGACCGCTGCCGGTCGGGGGCGAGCCCGAGGACGCCCATCGCCGCGTACATGGCGCCCGCGCCGCCCGCGGCGCCGAGCCCCACCAGCAGCGCCCGGCGCGTCAGCCCCCCGCCGCCACGCGCGGGGTCTGATACCTGCGCGGACTCCTGAGGAGATCCGCCCAAGGGTTTGTCCGCGGATTCGCCCGGAGATCTCCCCGAAGCCTCACTCATGTTCCATCCACTCCGGTGATCACGCCGAACCCATGCGCGTCGCGCTTACGAGCACGACATTCTGTCAGCCGTACTTGCCGCTGCCACAGGCGACCTGACCGGCGATCATCGCGAAGATCCCGAAGAGCGCCATGATCTCGTGGTAGTCGTCGGTGGTGAACTCCGTGTGCCTCGGCCCGGCCTGCTTGGTGCCCGGGATGATCGAACAGCCCGCCGCGATCGCCGTGGAGTTCCACTCCACCCCCAGCGTGTACGGCGGAGCCACCGCGTAGGGCCGGAGATCGGGCAGCCTGTTCAGCGCCCGCGCGGTCGCCTCGCGGATCCGCGCCTGGGCGACGCTCGGCGGCAGGAGCTCGGCGGAGAACTTGTCGATGCCCTTCTTGACCGCCACGGTCTCGACGTCGCCGAGCAGCTCACGTGCCTCCTCGCAGACCGCCTCGTCACCCGTGACGAGCGCGACGGGAACGCCCATGGAGCCGGCGAACCCGGCGACCAGCCGGGTCTCCCCGCAGATCTCGCCGTTGAGGTGGACGTTCTGGATCTCCTTGCCCATCCACGTGTGGTTGAGCACGCCGTGCTGGACGCCCGCCCTGGCGTGGTATCCGGCGAAGCAGGCGGCGTCGAAGTCGGCGGCGAGCCCCTGGCCCATGCGGTGCGGCTTGCCCGGCCCTCGAATGAGCGTCGCCCGCGGGTCGATCAGGTCGATCCTGAGGTTCTTGGTGGATCCGTGCGCGTCGTTGACCAGCACGGCGCCCGCGCCCGCGTCGAACGCGCCCTGGACGACCGCGTTGGCGTCCCCGGTCATCAGCTCGCAGCCGCGCTCGTAACCGCGCCCGCCCGCGTGCATCTCCTCGGGGTCGGTCAGCCCGGTCACGCCCTCCATGTCCACCGACAGATAGATCTTCATCGCGTCCCCCACGTCTCAACCCTGCGTGCCTCGTCGTGGTTCATCAGGCCGACGTGCTCCGCCATGTAGGAGTCCACCCGTTTGCGCCAGCGTTCGGGGATCTCGTCGATCGCCGGGGGGTAGCAACGCTCCAGCCAGCGGGTGGACTGTTCGGTCGCCTGAAGATACCCCGCCGCCCGCGCGAAGAGGGTTTCCTCGATGCCGGGAATGTGCGCGCAGCCGTACTCGATCATCTCCTGCCCGCCGTACGGCGGCGGCTCCTGCCACTTGCGGCCCTCGGAGCCGGTCGCGGTGAGCGACGTGCGCAGCGGGCGCCGCTCGACGGCGGCCTGGATGAGCTCCTTGTACAGGCACTTCCCGCAGGTGCCGCACGGCCCGCCGTCCCCGCGCAGGCACCAGCGGACCTGGGCGGCGAGGCCGGACTCCAGCGCGATCCGCATCGTGACGGCCTCGCTGACGCCGCCCACGGGCAGCACGATCGGCAGCCCGGCCGCCTCGAACAGCCGCCCCCAGGCGCCGTGCGGGGCCCACATGGGGTTGTCGGGGGTGTATTTCAGCAGGTAGCGGTCGCCGCCCAGCCATCGGGAGCCCAGCTCGTAGCCGAACGCCAGCCCGCCCAGGTCGAGATCGTCGGCCAGGAGCAGCGCGCCGGCCGCCACCGCGTGGTGCTCCGGATAGCCGGGCCGCGGATACTTGAGCACGAACTCCAGATCGGACTGCACCACCGTCAGCTCCCGTCCGGTCTCCCGCGCGAGGCGGGCGAGCACGTCGGAGCGGTAGTGCGTCCACCGGTTCGGGACGCGCGGGTGGCTGATCCGCTGGAAATGGATGAACGGCGCGTCCGGCAGGATGGCGGCCACCGCGACCGAGTCGGCGCCGCCGCTGTAGGAGATCGCCAACCGACTCCCCGTACGCGGGCCGCCGCCCACGGGGCCCGCCTCGACGCCCCAGCCGCTCTCCAGGGCGGCTGCCAGCTCGGGCGAGATCGGCCTGTCGAACGTGACCCGCCGCGCCGTCCACGGCGCGACCACGGTCCACGCCGCCACCGCGAGCAGATCCGGATGCGGCTCTCCCGAAACCGGAGGACCACCGGCTCCGTTCGGCCCGCCGGCGGGCAGCTCACGGGCGCCGGCCGCGTGCCGTACCAGGCAGGAGTCCGTGCGGAGCTCGACGCGCTGGCCGTCGGCGCACGTCCCGGTGGTGCGGTCCTCGGGGCCGAGCCGGAACGTCAGCCGCCAGGCGCGGTCTTCACGAGTCCAGGTGACGCGCACGGCTACTCCGCGCCCGCCGCGACGCCGGAAGGTTCGGCGCCCGCCCGCTCTTTGAGGCCCTCGATCGCCTGCCAGATCAGCACTTCGTTCTGCAGCACCTGGTCGAGCGCCTCGGCGGTCTCGGTGGCGAGCCGCTGGGCCTGCGCGGCGCGGGGGTCGGCCACGGGCTTCGCCGCTCCGGGCGCCTGCCGCAACCGATCGAGCTCACGCCGCAGCGCCACGACCTCCCGGCGCAGCATCTGGACCTCCCACAAGGTGTCCTTGATGTCCTGCCTGTGGTCGGTCTTGGTGACATACCGCGCGTCTATCCGGGAACGCACGGCCCGGCCAAGCCGTGAAGGAGCCAGCACTCGCATGACGAACCGCAACATGAACCGTCACGATAGCCGCAAATTCCTGGTCTCACTTGCAAAGATCCACCAGAAGGCCCCGTCTTACGTCGGACTCGTAAGACGTCGGAGGGCGGGACGGACGTCAGCGGGCGGCGGGATCAGTGAGCCACCGGCGGCGCTCTCCCTCGCCGGTTGTGCGGCGACCCGGTAATAGATCCGCTCGTACCTCTCGGCCATGCCCGCGACGTCGAAGTTGCGCGCGACGTGGGCGCGGCTGACGATGGGATCGAGCTCGCCGACCGCCTCTATCGCCGCGGGCAGCTCGTCCAGCTCGGTTCGGACGAAGCCGGTCACGCCGTCCAGGACGATCTCGGGCACCGACCCCCTCTTGAGCGCGACCACGGGAGTGCCGCAGGCCATGGCCTCGATCATGATCATGCCGAACGGCTCCTCCCATTGGAGGGGGAAGACCAGGCAGCGGGCCTTCGACAGCAACTCACGCTTCAGCCCGGCATCGGCCTCGCCCACGTATTCGGTGCCGTGGCCGAGGCGGGGCTTGACGTGCTCCTCGAAGTAGGCCGTCTCCATCTCCTCGGTGAGCTTGCCCGCCAGCACGATGCGCCGCCCCGCGGCGCGGGCCACGTCGATCGCCAGGTGGGCGCCCTTGTCGGGGCTGAATCGGCCGAGCCAGAGAACCCAGTCCTCCTTCCGGTCACGGAACGGGAAGGTGCTCACGTTGACCGCGTTGTGCACTCTTCCGATCCAGTTGAGATCCGGAGCGTGGGCCCGCTGAGACCACGAGATGGCGACGAGGGAGACCGTGCGGCCGAGCGCCCGGTAGTAGTCCCCCAGCTCGCCCGTCACCTCGCCGTGACAGGTGACGACCGTGGGTGCCAGCCGGCTCGCCGCCGCGAGCGGCCCGGCGAGCGAATGGTCGTGGACCACGTCGACGCGCAGGTTCTCCAGGAAGCGTTCGCCCTTGGCCGCGTGCAGGACCTCGGGTGTCGGCTCGCCGATCCGTTCCGAGGGCGGTTTGTCGTATGTCCGCAGGTCGACACCGTCGCCGGCGCCGATGAGTGTCACCCGATGGCCCAGCCGTACGAGACCGGCCACCAGGTCGGCCGTCATCGCCTCGATGCCGCCGTAGCCCTGCGGCGGGATGTCGTACCAGGGGGGTGCGATCATCGCGACGTGCAGCCGGTCGCGCCTGCTTGAAAGATCGTCCTGCGGTTCCATGCACACCACCTCCACGCATGTGTGAAGTCCCGCTGCCCTCGATCACCCGGGAGAACGCTCTCCGGGCGTCCGCGGCCCGTGCAGCGCCTTTCCGCTGCCAGTGGCTCTCAGCCGCCGGTGCCTCTCGGCTTCCGGTGCCTCTCGGCTTCCGGTGCCCAGCTAGTGATCGCCCACGAGCACGCTCACGGGCGTGCGTGGCTCGTACAGCACCTCGATCTCCTCCGGGAGACCGGTGATCTCGGCGACGCCGCGTTCGTCGACCTCCAGGGTCACCCGGGTTCCGGCCAGTGGCAGTCCGGTGATGCGCAGGGGCCCGACGCCGTCGGGGAGCGCGGGGTCGAGCCAGACCCGCCCATAGGGCACCCAGGGATCGAACCGGAGCAGCGTCCGCATCATCTGGATCGGAGCCGCCGCCGCCCAGGCCTGCGGCGAGCACGACGTGGGGTAGGGCACCGGCACCGGGAAATCGGCCCGGGAAAATCCGCAGAACAGCTCGGGCAGCCGCCCGCCGAACGCGTGTGCCGCGTCCAGCAGCCCCATCGCCACCCGTTGCGCCTCCTCGACGAAGCCGTAGCGCATCAGGCCCGCGGCGATGATCGCGTTGTCATGCGGCCAGACCGAGCCGTTGTGGTAGCTCATCGGGTTGTACGCGCCCATGTCGGAGGCCAGGGTCCGCACGCCGAACCCGGTGAACATCTCGTCTGAGAGCAGGCGCTCCGCGACGGCCGGCGCCTTGTCCTTGTCGACGATACCGGTCCACAGGCAGTGGCCCATGTTCGAGGCGAGGCCGTCGATCGGACGGCCGGCCCGGTCAAGCCCGATCGCGTAATAGCCGCGGCCGGGCAGCCAGAACCGGTCGTTGAACATCTCACGGATCGCGGCCGCCCGCTCCTTGCAGTGTTTCTCCGTTTCGGCGTCGCCCACCTCGTGGGCGAAGTGGCCACGGGCGATGTACGCGGCGTAGACGTAGCCCTGCACCTCCGCGAGGGCGATGGGCGGGCGGGCGAGCGTGCCGTCGGCGAAGTTGACCCCGTCGAACGAGTCCTTCCAGCCCTGGTTGATCAGGCCGTGGTCGGTCTTGCGCCGATACCAGAGCAGGCCGTCGGGACCGCCGTAGTTCTCGATCCAGGAGAGAGCGGCGTCCGCGGGCGGGAGCAGCTCCGTGACGGCTTCGCGGTGGATGCCCCAGCGGCGCAACTCGCCCAGAAGCATGACGAACAGCGGGGTGGCGTCGACCGAGCCGTAATAGGCGTGGCCGCCGTGCAGCGAGGCGCCGGTCTGCACGCCGAACCGCAGCTCGTGCAGGATCTTCCCGGGTTCCTCCTCACTCAGGGGATCGACCTTGGTGCCCTGCAGCCGGGCCAGCCTGCGGAGTGTCCCGATCGCCAGGGACTGGTCGATCGGCAGGGCCATCCACGAGGTCAGCAGCGAGTCACGGCCGAACAGCGTCATGAACCAGGGCGCGCCGGCCGCGATCGTGGGGGGATCCTCCGGGTGACCCGACTCGAACAGGCGGAGCGACCCCAGGTCCTCCTTGGTGCACCGCAGCGCCTCGGCCAGCGGCCGGTGGTAGGTCGTGACGACCGGGCTCTGCCGTTCCCAGTCGGCGCGGCGCCGGGCCGGCTCGGCGTGCTCCAGCGTCGTGAACCACGTCGGCGACTCCTCGCCATTGATGATCGCGTTCACCTGGACCGTCGTCCGCCACTCGCCCCGGGCCGGAACGACGACCCGGAAGGTCAGCATGCCGGGCGCGGCCTGCGCGTCGACCGTCACGATCGAGGCACCGCGGGACCGGCTCTCCGAGAAGATCCGCAGGCCGTCGTAACTCGCGCTGATGTCGACGTCGGCGACATGCCTGACCCGGTCCGACTTGACCTCGAACAGGTCGGCCACGTCGGAGGCGACGTGGATGTCGACCACGCATCCCGCGGGCTCGTCGGACAGGTTGCGCAGGGTCAGGTCCTCGCGCAGCCCGCCGCCCACGTATCGGTCCCGGACGACCAGCAGGGTGCTCTCCGCACGCCCCGGTCTCGGTCGCGCCCGGCCCAGAAAGATCGCATGGTACGGCTCCGCCGGAAGGACCTGCAGGGGCTCGACCGGGGCGTCGTCCACGCGCAGCTCCCATTTGGAGAGCAGGCGCGTGTCGGCGTGGTAAACCCCCTGCGCACCGCCGGGCAGGATGTCTCCGTTCCTGGCGGAGACGCAGAACGAACCGCCTTCGACGATGGTGACGGCCATGTCTCCCAGAGCGCCCGGCTGTCCCTCGAACGTCCATCCGTCCACTGTTCTCCCCCGG
>JBIOWF010000195.1:0-7702 GCA_044868295.1 Microtetraspora sp.
CCCGGATTCGCCTGCCACACAGGGCTTCCAGCACTCGGGGACGCCCCGCGTAGATCGTCTTCCTACGGGGGTGGCGCGACGCGCCTACGTTGGCGCGCGAAAACGATGGCGCACCCCTTGACCAGCGCTTCCAATGGCCGGGCGCTGAACGCGCCGTCGTTGACCACGTCCTGTCAACAGCCCTACGGTGACAAGTAAGCATGGCTATCTATGATCGTCTGACCAGGGAAAATCTCTCCGGCGACGCATCCAGCTTCATCGGCCGCAGACGCGAGGTGTCCGCTGTCAGACGACTGTTGTCCGAGACGCGGTTGCTGACGTTGACCGGTGCGGGCGGGGTGGGAAAGACGCGGCTCGCGCTGCGCGCGGCCGACTCCCTCAGCGGGTCGTTCAGAGACGGCGTGGTGCTGGTCGAGCTGGCCAAGCTGGAGGACGCGGCGCTGGTGGAGTCGACCGTGGCGGCGGCGCTGGACCTGGGGTACGCCGGAGCCGACCCGATGGCCGCCCTGGTGGACTACCTGGCCGGCAAGCGGATGCTGCTGGTGCTCGACAACTGCGAGCATCTGCTGGAGTCGTGCGCGAATCTCGTCGCCAGGCTGCTGCGGGGCGCTCCGCGGCTGCGGATCCTGGCCACCAGCAGGCAGACCCTCGGGGTGTACGGCGAGCAGGTTCTGGCGGTTCCGACGCTATCGGTGCCAGATCCCGGCGAGGCCGTACAGAGCATCGCAAAGCACGAGGCGGTGCGCCTGCTTGTGGACAGGGCCGCGAGCGTGCGAAAAGGGTTCGTTCTCGACGCGTCCAATGCCGTGGCGGTCGCGCGGCTGTCCCAGCGGCTGGACGGCATCCCGCTGGCGATCGAACTGGCCGCGGTGCGGCTGCGCGCGTTGCCTGTGGAGCAGGTGATGCGTGAGCTGGACGAGCGCTTCGAGGTGCCGGTGGAGGGCAGCCCGTCCGCGCTGCCGCGCCACCAGACGCTGCGAGCGACCATGGACTGGAGCTTCGAGCTGTGCTCGCCGGCCGAGCAGCGGCTCTGGAGCCGGCTGTCGATGTTCGCCGGCGGCTTCGACCTGGAGACCGTGGAGGCCGTCTGCTCCGGCGAGGGGATCCCGTGCGAGGACGTGTTCGACCTGGTGGCCGGGCTGGTCGACAAGTCCGTCCTGGTCGGGGAGCGGGTCGAGACCGGCATGCGGTACCGCATGCTGGAGTGCATCCGGGAGTACGGCCGGCAGTGGCTTTCCCCCTCCGACGAGCAGGTTCTTCGGCGGCGTTACATCGACCACTACCGAGATCTGATCGAGCGGCTCCGGGTGGACCGGATCGTTTCAGACCAGATGGAGCGTTTCCGGCTGCTGCATTGGGAGCTGCCCAACGTGCGCGTGGCGCTCGAACTCTGCCTGAGCGATCCGCTCACCGTCCTCACGGGACTGGCGAGCGCGTCGGCGATGTGGTCTTTCTGGCTGCTGGACGGCTCCCTCTCGGAAGGCCGTTACTGGCTGGAGCGCGGTCTTGAGCTGGTGCCGGAGCCGGGCGACACCCGGGTGACGGCGCTGTGGGTGGTCAGCATGCTCGCTCTCCGCCAGGGCGACCCGGCGGCGGCGAAGCCGAGACTCGAGGAATGCGAGAGCATCGCACGCCGGACGGGGGATGAGCCCGCCCGCGCCCTGGCCATCCGGACCGCCGGTGTCGCCGAGTTCTCCGCCGGTGATCCCGAGCGCGGGCTCTCGCTGCTGGAGGAGGCGCTCGCTTTCCACCGGGCCGCCGACGACATCGACTCCCTCGCTTTCAGCCTCTACTACGCCGCCGCGTACGGCTCAGCCTTGACGCCCGCCCGCGCCGCCGTACTGGGAGAGGAGCTCCTGGCCCTAGCCGAAGATCACCATGCGCTGGTGACCAGGGGCTACGCGCAGTTCGTCGTCGCCATCGCCGTGTGGAATCTGGGCGACCGGTGCCGTGTGGAGGAACTGATGCGTGAGGACGCCGAGTTCCGAGGCGGGATGAACGACCGGTGGGGTCTCACCCAGTGCCTGGAGCTACTGGCATGGACGGCTTGCGCTCGCGGGGCTCATGAACGGGCCACATGGCTCCTGGGCGCGGCGCACTCGCTGTGGCAGACGGCGGGGAGTTCGCCGACCCGGCTGTCGTACCACGCGCACTGGCACGAGCAATGCAAGCAGGAATCACTCCGAGCCCTGGGCAAGCGGGCCTTCACGGCGACCTTCCGAGCCGGGGCGAAAGCGGGGGTGGATCAGGCTGTGACGTACGCGATCAGCGATGACTGAGGCGGGTCACCGCGGGCCGGACCTATCGCTGAAATGCGGGGGGGTGAAACGAGGGCTGAAACGGGTCACCTGACACAGGGTTCAGTACGGCAGCGGCCGTCCCGACGGAGTCCGCAGGTCCTGGGCGGCCTAGGAGATCCGGGGCCGGGGCTTGCGGATCTGGATCCTGTGCATCATGACTCCTGTCGATTCGGGAGGATCAGCCTTCGGCGGCGCCTGTGGGGAGCTCGAACCACATGGCCTTGCCGGTGGGTGTACGGGCGCCGCCCCAGCAGCAGGCCAGCATGTCGAGGAGGTGCAGCCCGCGGCCGCCCTCGTCGAAGGCTCGCTGCTTCTGTACGCAGGGAAGCTCGGTGCTCGTGTCCTCGACCTCGCAGCGGAGCAGGCCGTCCAGCGCGGAGATGGTGAGCCTGCACGGGCCGGGGGCGTGGCGCAGAGCGTTGGTGACCAGCTCGCTGACGAGCAGTTCGACGACGTCGCTGAAGCCTTCGAGGCCCCATGCGGTCAGTCGCGCGCGAGTCAGCCGCCGGGCCCTCGGCACCGAGGAGGGATCGGGCGTGAGCGGCCACGAGGCGACCTGCTGGCCCGGCTCCTGGGTGGGGCGGACGGCCGCGAACTCGCTGAGGCGGCGGACCGTGGCCTTGAGCCGGGTCCACGTGCCGTCTGAGGCAAGGGCCATCGCCCGAGGCGGGCTCGCCTGCCAGCGCGGAATTCTCATGTCCAGGGTGGCGGAGGTCTCGTTCATGCCGCACATCCATAAAGCGCACGGTGGGCGGGCACGCTACGTCCGTCGGGCAGCAGCTCGCCGGTGTCCTCGAAAACGACCACGCCGTTGCAGAGCAGACCCCACCCTTGCTCCGGATGGAAGGCCACGAGCTGCGCGGCGTCATGATCGGATGCGTATGCGGATGGGCACTGAGGCTGGTGCTGGCACATGGGTTCGTTCCTTAGGTCCTCGCCTGTGGTGTAGTTCTCACAAACACCTTCAGGATGTGCCCGGGGGCAATACGGGAACGACGGGATAAACCCCCCTATGGGTACCCATTCCTACCTGCGTAGGTACTACGTATGATCGGCTTTTTCGCGATCTTCACGTGCTGGATCGGTCGGATTTACATGGCTTCCCGAGCCATGTAAGGAGCGACTCCATCTAAGGCGCCTTTCATGATCCGGTTCGCGCGCACGTTGTCGCAGGCGAACGTTGTCGCACGGGGACCAAGAGCACGATCGGCACCCCTGTGCTCCCGCGACGGGCTGCAAGGCACGCTTCTCGCCGAGATCATGATCGGCGGGAGCGAGGCGGTGAACACCCAGCGCGGCCACGGCCGTCGCGACCGCGAGCGACATCCAGAGCAGGCCGTGGCCGAAGGTGAACAGAGCGGTCAGGACGGCGGGAGCCAACGCTCGGCCGACGCCCGTCGACAGCTCGAATCGGGCGAGCGACCGGCCCACACGCCCCGGTGGCGCGGTGGCGATGACCAGAGCCGGGCCGGTGCCGGTGTAGAGGATCTCCCCGATCGTGTAGACGACCGACACCGCGGCGATCGCCGCCGCGCCCCGATTCCCGGGAACCAGCGTGCAGGCCGTACAACGCGTAGGAAGTGGCGAGGACCAGGCCGGCGCCGGCCAGCACCGACCGGCGAGGCCTGCTGGAGAGCCGCGTCACCAGCCAGACCTCCGTGACCAGCGCGAGCGTCTTCAGGGCCGTGGCGCCGCCGGCCAGCGCGAGAGTGGCCAGCAATGCGCCCACGCCGAGCCCGGCGTTGCGCAACGCCCGGCCCGCCGCCAGGGCGGCGTCCCGCTCCCGGCCGTCGACCATCTCGGTGATCAGCGCGTTGTGCGAAGCCGGCCACGTCTGCGTGCCCAGCCCCAGCAGTACGGCCGTCGCCACGAACCCGGTCGGGCTGTCCACGACCAGCAGCGCCGCCACGGCGCCGACCCGGACCAGCAGGTAACACCCGCCTACGTACAACAAGCCCTCAAGTGTTCCGACGCCAGCTGGGTCCTTGGTTTGCTGATGTAAGGGAAGCCGCATCGAATGTGCGGACAACCTCATAGACGCCGGTCGTTCTCGCCGGTCACGATGCCGTCTATGAAATCCACAGGAGCGGTCCGGCTGGTCGCCGTCGGGATGTCCGCGACGGCGGCCGTGGGGATCGTCACCGGGAGTCTGCTGGAAAGCGGCTGGCCCGGTCCTGTGTCGCAGTGGGTGTTCATGGCGACGGCACTGGCGTTGCCCGCGCTCGGCTGGCTCATCGCGGCGCGCCGCCCCGACAACGCGTACGGCTGGCTGCTGCTGGCCGTCGCGGTCAGTCTGGGGCTCGGCGGGCTCGGCGTCGGCCTGCTGCTGCGGCTCGACCCCGGTCAGCATGTGGCGATCGTGATCGCCGCTGTTCTGACCTCGCTGTTCGTTTTCTACTATGGCCTGTCCTGGGTGTTCGTCCCGCTGCTCTTTCCCGATGGGCGGCTTCCCTCGCGGCGCTGGCGCGTGATCCCGTGGATCGGCGGGGCGGCGATCGCGTTGCACTGGCTGGGTGTGCTCCTCCTCCCGGGCAAGCTGCTCCCCTCCTCGGGCTGGCAGTACTCTGAGCGGTCACTGGAGAATCCTCTCGGTCTTCACGGTCCGCCACCCGGAATGGTCGCCGGGGTGGCGGCAGTGGGGCAGTTGGGGACCCTGGTGCTCGCTCTGGTCGTGCTGGGTGGCCTGGTCGTGCGATGGCGGCGGAGCGCCACGGCCGAGCGCGGCCAGCTCGGCTGGATGGTGGTCGGCTTGGTGGCCAACCTGGCGGGTTCCGTCCTGATCGCGGTCTTCAGCTTCTCGGGGGCGGCAGCGGCGGGCTCGGCCGGCGTGATAGCCGTCATCGGCGCGTTGCCCGCCGCGATAGTGGTCGCCGTCGTGCGGCACAACCTGCTCGACATCCGGGTGGGGATCCGCGGCTCTCGGCTCTACCTCGTTTTCGACGTCCGGCCGACGGTGGACGAGCTGCTGTCGGAGCTGGCCCCCGGTCTGGAGGAGGCGGAGCCCGTGGAGCAGCTCCGCCGGTTGGCGCAAGCCGTACAGGTGGGACTGGACAGCCGGTGGGCCGCCGTCGCGCTCGCGGACGGCACCCGCGTGGTGGCCGGGCAGGAGGACGGGAAGCCTGTGCTGACCGTCCCCGCCGGCCAGGGGAACGTCGCGTGCGGGCCCAAGGCCGCGGGGCGGTTCACCGCCGATGACCGGCGGCTGCTCGCGGCCCTGGCCGTGCCGGTCGGGCTGGCGATCCAGAGCGCCGCGCTGGCCGGCCGGCTGGTCAACGCCCAGGAGGCGGAGCGGCGGCGGATCGAGCGCAACATCCACGACGGGGTGCAGCAGCAACTCGTCGCCCTGATCGCCGGACTGGAGCTGGCCCGGGCGACCGGCGGCGGGGCCGACTCGCTGGCGCTGCTCCGTGAGCAGGCCAGACAGACCCTGACCGATCTGCGTGAGCTGGCGGCGGGCATCCATCCGTCCGTGCTCAGCCAGGGAGGGCTGGTGGAGGCGGTCGAGGAGCGCTGCTCAAGGCTGCCCGTCGCGACGACCGTGACCGCCGACCCGGGGCTGCGGGCCAGGCGTTTTCCCGACGAGATCGAAGGGGCGGTCTACTTCACGGTGAGCGAGGCGATCGCCAACGCGCTGAAGCACGCGTCCGCGTCCAGAATCCAGGTACGGCTCTCGCACGGCGATGGACGGCTGCACGCGTCGGTCGCCGACGACGGGAAGGGCTTCGATCCGGAAGTGACCGCTCGCCGGGGGCTGAGTACGCTGGCCGACCGGATGAGCGCGCTCGGTGGCGGGCTGGATCTGACCAGTGGGCCGGGAGAGGGGACGCGGGTGCGAGCCTGGGTGGCCACACATGGGTGAGTCTTTGAGGGCGGTCATCGCGGACGATCACTATCTCGTGCGTGAGGGGACCCGGCAGCTGCTGGAGACGTCCGGGGAGATCACGGTCGTGGGAGCGGTGGGGACCGCCGACGAGCTCCTGGACGCGGTCCGGCGGCTCGGCCCCGACGTCGTCCTGACCGACATCCGGATGCCGGGGGGAGGCTGGCGGCCGGGGTTCGAGGGCATCGACGTGGCCCACCGCATCCGGGCCGACCATCCCGGGATCGGAATCGTCGTCCTCTCCCAGTTCGCCGACTCGCTGTACGCGTTCGAGCTGTTCAAGCTCGGCACCGAAGGCTTCGCCTATCTGCTCAAGGACCGGGTGGGCGACCTGGACGAGCTGCTCGGGGCGATCCGGTCCGTGGCGGCGGGGGGTTCGGTCATCGACCCGAAGGTGGTGGAAGGGCTGCTGGCCCGCCGTGCCGTACGGGGAGGTCAGGAGGCTCTGACGCCGCGTGAGCGGGACGTGCTGCGGGAGATGGCGCACGGCAGGTCCAACGGCGGCATCGCCAGGGCGCTCCAGCTGTCCGTGTCCGCGGTCGAGAAGAACGTCAACTCGATCTTCCTCAAGCTGGGCCTGGAGAACAGCCCCGACACTCACCGCCGGGTCGCCGCCGTCCTCTCCTACTTCGGCACCTAGAGATCGGGGGAGACCAGACCTGCGGACGGCCCAAGGGGGAGAGGGGGGAAGGGGGCCGGGGAGGGGAGCCGGGGCTCGGTACGGGCGGGTGCCGTACCGAGGGGAATCCGCAGGTCTGGAGCTGGTGGGACCGGGTCGGTACCGAACGGGTCCGCAGGTCTGGAGCGACCTGGGTCGGCTCAGTAGGGCAGTTGCCGGCCTGAGGGGGTGCGCAGGTCTGGGGAGACCCGGGCGGAGGGCTTGCGGGTCTTGCGGATCTGGATCTGACGCATGGTGTGAAGCTCCTGTCGTATGCCTGGGGGCGCTCAGCGCCTGGAGAGAGGCTGCGGCCGCTCGGACCGGACGGCCGGGGCCAAGGTTGCGGTGAGCCGATTCATGCCGCACATCCGACGAGGTCACGGGTAGGAGCGCTGCTGAGGTCACGGGCGGGAACGCTGCGTCCGTCAGGGAGCAGTTCGCCGGAGTCATCGAAAACGACCACGCCGTTGCACAGCAGACCCCAGCCCTGCTCCGGATGGAAGGCCACGAGTTGCGCGGCGTCATGATCGGATGCGTATGCGGATGGGCACTGAGGCTGGTGCTGGCACATGGTCTTGTTCCTTAGATCCTCGCCGAACTGTGGTGTAGCTCTCAACTGACACCCTCAGCATGTGCATGACAGCGGCACGGGGACGACGGGATAAACCCCCGTATGGGTACCCGTTCCTACCTACGTAGGTACTACGTATGGCACCCGTCGCCGGGGGTCTTCATGTCCCGGATTCGCCTGCCACACAGGGCTTCCAGCACTCGGGGACGCCCCGCGTAGATCGTCTTCCTACGGGGGTGGCGCGACGCGCCTACGTTGGCGCGCGAAAACGATGGCGCACCCCTTGACCAGCG
>JBIOWF010000196.1:0-2199 GCA_044868295.1 Microtetraspora sp.
CGCGCTGTGGAGCAGCTTCAGCGGCACATCGTCCGCCCGCCCCTTCTGGTGCAACGTGGCCAGGAGCCCGTTGATTTGGTGGACAGCAACCTCCAGAACGGCTTCGAAATCACCCGTCAGCGCATTCCCCATGTCAGGCCACCTCGATGAGTTCGACCAGGAAGACGGTGCTCACCCCGGGCTGCGGCGCCACGGCGGTATATCCCGTCCGATTGACCACCTCGGCCTCCGCGATGGGGGCGCCGGCGGTCCCCTGCTTGACGTACATTATCGCGTCGGACTGTGGAACAACGACGTAGCGAGCGTTCCCGGGGGACCCGATCTCGAACGCGACGAGCAGCGGGCGGGTGTGGTCGAGGGCGAAGGGGATGGCAGGAGTCATATGGGGCACGCCCGGTGTCAGCAGCACGGAGGTTTCGAGGACTGCGGGCGGCGCCGCGGAGTCGAATGGGTCACCCGTGGCCGCGGCTTCGGCGATGGTGACCTTGTTGAGCCGAAGATTGCCGGCGGTGGAGCCGCTCACCGTGATCCGCACCTGCGTGCCGCTGCGCAGCAGGCGCACCGGCTGGATCCGCTGGACGAGGCACCAGCCGTCGAGTCCCGCCCGGTCGACGTTGAGGGTGGCCGAGAACGTCGGCTGGAAGGCGGGCAGCGCGGGCAGCGTGGACGCCGTAACGGGCGGGGTCGAGTAGGAGGACACTGAGCCGCCAGTGGTCGTTGCCTTCACTTCGTATCCGTACATCGTGCCGGGGTCCAGGCCCATGTCCGGGAAGGAGGCGGAGGGCCCGGCGTCGAGCTCCATCGGGGTTCCGGGCATCGGGGGGGTGCGCCGGACGGTGAACGTGGCGTCATCCGAGTTGGAGCCGGTCCAGGCCACGTCGATTTCGCTCGTGCTGACGCCGGTGGCCGTCACGTTTGCGGGCGGCGTTGCTGTGGAAACAAGACCGTGTTCAAATTTACACCCGGCGAAGCCGGCGAGGAGAATGACTGGCACCAGCACCGCCGGTATGAGCATCAGGAGGATCAGCCATTCGAGGAGCACCGAGACCTCCTTCTCTCAGCGTGGCAACAGAGCCAGCCGGAGCAGGCCGCCACCGGCCACGATCGCCAGGAATGCCGCCACGACCCGGTCGAGGCGCACGCGGCCGTAGACCAGATCCGACCTCTCGCGTAGCGGTTCCAGCCAGAACCGTCCCAGGCCGTACCAGGCGAGCACACCGAGCGCGTACGATCCCGCCGGAAACCGTCGAGGCCACAGCCACATCAGGCCGATGCCGGCCAGCAGCCACCATCCGATCTCGAGCCACTCCACCGGGACTCGCCGCCGGTAGACCCCCTCCGTGTCGTGCTGGCGGAGCGCGAGCCAGCCGTTGCTCTCCCGTCCGACGCAGCACCCGTTGCAGACGCAACCGAATCGGATGAACGTGCCGCCGACGACGATGGCGAGCGCCATGTGGTCCCAGAGCACGGCTGGCGGAAGGCCCGCCATCGAAGCTGCTATCCCCGAGAACGGGACGATGGCCAGGCCGCCGAACACGCTCCAGCCGCCACCCCGCGAATCCCAGGCGGTGGCGCGGAGCCCGGCCGCCCGATGCGTGCGGAAGTTCGCCGCCAGGTGGTAGACGCGCGCCCCGATCATGCCGACGAGGACGCAGAGGAGGAATACGACTCCCACGCGCAGCGGCGAGATCCCGCGACGTGCGGCCACGGCCGCGCTCAGCACGATGCCGAGGTAGACGCCGATGCACAAGAACACCTTGTACGAATTGACCCAGTGCCCGCCGATGCAGAAGTAGCGTGGATACCCAGGAGTTGGGGCGAGGCCGTCGCTGCGAGGGTTCACCGCCACGGTCCCGACGTCGCCGCCACGAGCTGGAGCAGGATTCCAGCCGTACCGACAGTGAGCGCGACGTCCGCCAGATCGAACGCCGGCCAGAATCGCAGGCAGACGTAGTCGCAAATGGAGCCGCGCAGTGACATCTCGACGGCGTGACTGAGCGACCCGCCCAGAACCAGCCCGCACGGGAGAGCCAGCGCAGGGACCTGTGCGCCGGTGATCGCGAGCGCGCCGGCCGCGAAGGTCCAGAGCGCCCACATCGCCGCCGGCGTCCAGCGACCCGAGCCGCGCGAGAGCCAGATCGGAGCCCATGTCACGCGGACGGCACCGATCGGGCCCAGCGAGAGCGATCCATCCTGAAG
>JBIOWF010000197.1:0-18664 GCA_044868295.1 Microtetraspora sp.
CCGAGCGCGATCAGCCGGTTCGCGACCAGCATGCTGGCGGTGTTACGGAGGAGGATGGTGGAGATGGGCTTCATCGTGCCGCGCAGGAGCCCGTTGAACGCCGCCGCCTGCCAGCTGACCGGGTACGCGGGGTGAACGTCTACGTCGATGTCGTCGGACATGCAGGCCTCCAATAGGATATTTCCCCACCAGAGCGTCGTTCTACCGATCAGTAAGCATCTCCTCTCTTTTACCCGCTCATTACACCGAAATGTCGGTCGCACCACACGAGGTCTGCGTCATGGCCGGATACTCCGGAACCCCACTGCCCAGAAAACTGGGGATCAAGCCTGGACACCGGGTGCTTCTGATCAACGCGCCCGGAGACCTCGGCATCGAGGGCGACGACGGACCCGAGCCGTATGACGTGATCCTGCTGTTCTGCCCTGACCGGGCGACGCTTCTCGCGGAGTTCCCCGGCGCGGCCGAACGGCTGGTCAAGAACGGCGGGCTGTGGGTGTGCTGGCCCAAGAAGGCGAGCAAGGTGCCGACCGACCTGTCGGACGGCCCGGTCCGCGAATACGGTCTCGGCAGCGGCCTCGTCGACAACAAGGTCTGCGCGGTCGACGAGATCTGGTCCGGCCTGCGCTTCGTCTACCGCCTCACCGACCGCTGACGCTAAATCGCTCGCCTCCGGCGTGGTCCCCGCCTTACGATCCATGAGGACTCTCGGAGGTGCGCGACCTTTCCCCTTTACTTTCGAATCGCCCGGTACGGCTTCCGCCGGCACGGCACCTACCGGGCGGCGGCGATCGCCGGGGCCTTCACCAACACGGTCTTCGGCATTCTGCGGGCCTATGTCCTCACCGCCCTCTGGGCCGTACGGCCCGGCCTGGGAGGCTACGACCTCGCCGACGCGATCACCTTCTGCTTTCTCAGCCAGGCCTTCATCGGGCCGATGCAGATGTTCGGCGGCGGCCTGGAGTTCGCCCAGCGGGTCCGGACCGGAGACGTCGCGATCGACCTGGTGCGACCGGCGTCACTGCAGCTGTGGAGCCTGTCCGACGACCTCGGCCGCGCCGGCTATCTGGCGCTGGTCCGCAGCGTGCCGCCCACGATCATCGGCGCCGCGCTCTTCGGCATCGTCGCGCCGGTCCACCCGGCGTTCTTCGTGATCAGCTTCGCGCTCGGCGTCGTCGTCAGCTTCGGCTGGCGCTACCTCGTGGCCATGTCGGCCTGCTGGGTCATCGACGACCGCGGCGTGCAGTCACTTTCGCTGGTGCTGACGGTCTTCCTCAGCGGCATGATCCTGCCGCTGAACATCTTCCCCGGCTGGCTCGGCACGGTCGCCAACGCGTCGCCGTTCGCCGCGATGGTCCAGGTCCCGGCCGACGTCTACCTCGGCAAGGCGGACGTGCTCACGGCCCTCGGGTTCCAGGTGGCATGGGCGGCCGCGCTGCTCGGTCTCGGCGCGCTCGCCACCCGGGCGGCACGGCACAAAGTGGTGATCCAGGGTGGGTGACGGCTGAGGTGATCGCACGAGTCGCCGCCGCGCTCCGCGCCGAGGGCGTGACGACGTACGCCACGCTGGCCTGGGCCTGGCTACGGGCCTCGGCGCAATATCCGGTGTCCCTCGCGCTGCTGGCCGTGGGCTCCTTCCTGATCAACGCCCTCGACGTCGCGGCCATCTGGGTGATCTTCGCGCACACCTCGGAACTGGCGGGCTTCACCCTGCCGGAGGTCATGTTCCTGTACGGCACGGCCGGCGTCTCCTTCGCGCTGACCGACATGCTGTTCGGAAACGTCGACAGGCTGAGCGCGCACATCAAGGCCGGCTCCTTCGACACGATGCTGATCCGCCCGGCCAGCCCGTTCGTGCAGATCGCGGTGGACCGCTTCGGCGTGCACCGGATCGGCAGGACCGCGCAGGCCGCGGTGGTGCTCGCCGTCGCGCTCCCCCAGCTCGACGTGCCATGGTCGCGTGGGTGGATGATCCCCGTGATGATCGTCTGCGGGATGGCCATCTTCACGTCGGTGTTCACCCTCGGCGGCGCCCTCCAGTTCCTCCTCACCGACGCGCCCGAGGTCGCCAACGCCTTCACCTACGGCGGCAGCCAGCTCACCCAGTACCCGCTCACCGTCTACGGCGACCAGCTGGTGCGCGGGGTGACGTTCATCGTGCCGCTCGCGTTCGTGAACTGGCAGCCCGCGCTGTTCGTGCTGGACCGGGAGGACCCGTTCGGCCTGCCGCACTGGCTGCGTTTCGCCGGTCCCGCCGCCGCGCTCGTCCTGGGCCTGCTCGCCGCGCTCGCCTGGCGGGCCGGCATCCGCCGCTACCGATCGACAGGGAGCTGAAAATGATCGAGGCCGATGGGATCGGGCGGTCGTTCAAGGTCCGAGGGGCCGTGGTGCATGCCGTCCGGGATCTGTCCTTCGAGGTGCGACAGGGCGAGTTCGTCGGGTATCTCGGGCCGAACGGCGCCGGCAAGTCGACCACGATCAAAATGCTCACCGGCATTCTCGCGCCGAGCTCGGGGAACATCCGGGTGGCCGGGCTCGACCCGACCCGCAAGCGCAAGGCCCTGGCCCGGCGGATCGGGGTGGTCTTCGGCCAGCGGACGACGCTGTGGTGGGATCTGCCGTTGAGGGACAGCTTTGAACTGGTCCGGCTCCTTTACAAAGTAGATCGTATTCGGTTCCGGGAGCGGCTCGACGAGATGTGCGCGCTGCTCGATCTGGGACCGTTCCTGAAGACGCCGGTCCGGCAGCTCAGCCTCGGCCAGCGGATGCGGGGCGACATCGCCGCCGCCCTCCTCCACGATCCGTCCGTCCTGGTCCTGGACGAGCCGACGATCGGTCTCGACGTCGTCAGCAAGGCCGGGGTCCGCGACTTCCTGCGCCGGCTCAACGCCGAACGCGGGACGACGGTCCTGCTGACGACGCACGACCTGGGCGACATCGAGAAGCTGTGCCGCCGGGTGATGCTGATCGACCACGGCCGGCTGGCCTTCGACGGCACCGTCGACGACCTGCGGGCGATGGTTCCGGGCGAGACGTCCATCGAGGACGTCGTCGCCCACCTCTATCTCAGTAGTACTCCCTGCCCGGGGTCTCCTCGAACTCCTCCGCCTCGTCCCGCTGACGCCCCGCCCAGCGGGACGGCATCAGCACCGGGATGAACAGGGCGACGCCGAGCAGCCCGTACACGCCGGTGGACAGCAGCGTGAGCATGCCCCGGCCCGCCTGCGCGACGTCCTGCTGGATGGCGGCGCCGGCGGGCGCGAGGGACGTGGCGCGAGTGACGTCCAGCGCGTACACCACGGTCCAGGCCAGCAGCGCCATCGACGGGACGAACGTCGCCAGCGGGGACACCCGCCCGACCAGAACCAGCCCGAGCAGCAGGCCGACGACCGCCATCACGCCCAGCGCTATCAGCATCCTCACGTCTTTGGCCGGATCGAGGTTCTGGGCGGCGCCCCGGACCACCTCCTGGGAGGCCCAGCCACCGCCGAAGAGAAGGGCCGCCCCGACCACTACGCCGACGAACAGCCCGAATATGTGCCGCATGATCACCACCTTGTGTGAGAGCGCCCCGAGGGTGAGGGCGCCCTTTGCGGTTGGCGGCAACATTAGCGACAAAGAATCCGAAACCGCACCCGCCTTGGTGACATGAGACGATGTCGGCCAGTCATGCGTCCCCAGAGTCCGCTCCCCCACGATCCGCCGCATCCCGGTCGGGCGCACGCCGATTCGGCGCTCCGCCTCGCCCGGTCCGTGGCCTTCTCCGCCGTGTGCATGATCCTGGCCGTGCTGGCTCACCAGGTGGCGGGCGGCGCCGGACCGTCCGCGTGGGACATGACCCTCGGCGGCTCCGGAGTGCTCGGCGTCTCCTTCGCGCTCGCGGGGCGTGAGCGCTCCGCCGCGCCGATCGCCGGACTCCTCCTCGCCGCCCAGGCCGCGCTGCACGAGCTCTTCACCCACGGCGCGACCATGAGAGCCGTCCTGGCCGGGCCGCCCGGGCAGCCGGCCACGGGCGGGATGCACGGCCTCACGGATCACGTCCTCCACGGCGGGGGGCTGAGCGCCGGCCTCGGAATGCTGATCGCCCACCTCACCGCCACGCTCATCACGGCGTGGTGGCTGGCGCTCGGCGAAGCGGCCCTCTGGTCGCTGCTGCGCAGGGCCGGCGCGGCGGCCGTACGGCACCTGCGGTCGCTCCTCGGCCACCCCGTACGGCGCGATCTCGCACGGCGGGCGGCCCCGGGACGCGTCGTCTGGCAGGTCCCGCACCCGCCTTCCCGGCAGGCGCTCCGGCACACGCTCAGCAGACGCGGCCCTCCACTTCCCGCGTAACCCCCTGCCCGTTCGCGATCACCCGCGCGACCGGTGGCACGTGATGTCACGTCGCGCGCTCCCCGCAGTCTTTGACGCTGTTCGGCGTCGTTTCGAAGTGGAGAACACCCATGTCAGTCCTCCGCCGTGCCGTCGCGGTCACCGCCGGTGCCGCCGCCCTCACGCTCGGCCTGGCCGTACCGGCCCTCGCGCATGTCACGATCAATCCCGGCTCCGCGGAGAAGGGCGGCTTCGCCAAGGTCGCCTTCCGGGTCCCCAACGAGCGGGACAAGGCCTCCACCACCAAGCTGGAGGTGACCATCCCGGCCGACCATCCGCTGCCGTTCGTCTCGGTGCGCCCCGTCCCCGGCTGGGACGTGAAGGTCACCGAAAGCAAGCTCGCCACCCCGGTCCGGTCGAAGTACGGAGACATCACCGAGGCCGTCACGAAGATCGTGTGGTCGGGCGGGAAGATCGAGCCCGACCAGTTCCAGGAGTTCGAGGTGTCCATGGGCTTCCTGCCCGACGACGTGGACCAGCTCGTCTTTCCCGCCACCCAGACGTACTCGAACGGCGAGGTGGTGAAATGGGGCGACCCGCCGAAGGCCGACGGCTCCGAGCCGGAGCACCCCGCCCCGACGCTGAAACTGGTCGCCGCCTCCGGTGAGGGGGACGACCACCACGGCTCCGCCTCCGCCGCTCCGCAGTCGCCGGGCGCCGGTGCCTCCGGAGCACCGACCGTGTCGGCGGTGCCGGCGGCGAGCGCGTCCGACGGCACCGCCCGTCTCCTCGGCGGCGCGGGCATCGTGGTGGGCCTCGCGGGCACGGCCGTCGCTTTCGCCGCCCTCCGCCGCCGCACCCCCTGACCTCCCAACCCCGTGATCACGTACGGGCCGCCCGACCGGCCCGCGCGTGATCACGGGGACGAGGCGGGTCAGGAGGTGACGTCACGCGAGGTGAAGCGGGACCAGGCGATCGAGCCGAAGACGGCGATGTACGCGGCGAAGACGAGCATTCCCTGACCCATGTCGTCGGTCGCCATCGGGCTGCGCAGCGCCCCGGAGAACGCGTTCCACCACGACGTGAGCAGGTACGGCTCGATGACCGAGAGCTGCGGGATCGCCGCCAGGACCTGCCCGACGACCACGAGCACCACGCTCGCCGAGATCGCGCCGATCGGCGCCTCGGTCAGCGTCGAGATCGCCAGGGCGAGCGCGCCGAGCGCCGCCATCCCCGCCGCGGCGTACAGCACGACGACCCCGATGCGCAGGAGCCCCTCGGCCAGCGGGATCGTCGTTCCCGACAGCAGGGTCACCGGCCCCACCGGGAACAGGAGCAACCCGGTGACCAACGCGGAGAGCGCGACGAGGGCACAGGCCGCCAGGCAGAAGATCACGACGTTGGCGTACTTCAGGGCGAGCAGCCGCGCCCGCCCGGCCGGTGCCGTGAGGAGGTACCTGAGCGTTCCCTGATCGGCCTCACCCGCGATCGCGTCACCCGCCACCACCGACACGGCCAGCGGCAGGATCAGCGGCAGCATGACGAAGAACGCCGCGAAGGTCAGCATGAGACCGTTTCCGGCGACCTGGGTGATGATCGACCCCCCTCCGGGCTCGCGCGCCGCGATCCGCAGCGCCACGCCGATCAGGACCGGCACCGCCGCGAGCACCGCGAGCATGGCGAGGTTCCGCGGCCGGCGGAACGTCAGGCCCACCTCCGACCGGAGCAGCCGCAGCCCGGCCCGGAGAGGCCGGGCGGCGACCACTGGGCCCGCCTCCCCGCCCGTCGAGCCGCCGCCGTCCCTCTCCCCAGCCGACGTTCCCGCTCCCGGTGTACCCGGATCCCCTCGCGTCGGCGCCTCAGCCGGGCCCTGGGGCTCCGGCACACCGTCCTGTACGGCTCCCGCCTCGGTGGCGCCATCCTGTTCACGCGTGCTGGTCATGACTTCAGGCCTCGACATCGAAACCCTCTCCCGTCAATCCGACGAAGATGTCCTCCAGGCTGGGCCGTACGACGCTGAAGCCGCGAACGGCGACGCCCTCGTGCACCAGGGCCGCGCAGACCCGTTCCGGCGCCGAATCGCCCAACTCGGCGGTGACCTCTCCCGGGCCGGTGCGGATGCCGGTGAGCCCGGACTCGGCGAGCACGGCCGCCGCGTCCACGACGTCGGGGGTCTCGACCCTGACCCGCGGGACGCCACCCGCGCTCAGCTCGGCGATGGGCCCCTGCGCGACGAGACGGCCGGTGCGCATCACGCCGACGTGGGTGCACATCTGCTCCACCTCGGCCAGCAGGTGCGAGGAGACGAACACCGTGGTGCCGTCGGCCGCGACCTCCTTGATCAGGGCTCGCACCTCGCGGGTCCCCTGCGGGTCCAGGCCGTTCGTGGGCTCGTCGAGGACGAGCAGCTCCCGGGGCCCGAGCAGGGTGGCGGCGATGGCCAGGCGCTGACGCATGCCGAGCGAGTAGGCCCGGAACCGCTTCCCGGCGGCGGCGCTCAGCCCCACCCGGTCCAGCGCCTCGCCGATGCGGCGGGACGCCGTACGGGGATCGGAACCCGGATCCGCCGCGTCGAACCGGCGCAGATTGGCCTCGCCGGAGAGGTAGGGGTAGAAGGCCGGTCCCTCGACCAGGGCGCCCACCCTCGGCAGCGCCTTCGCCGTCCCGGCGGGCATGGGCTCGCCGAGCAGCGAGCAGCCGCCCGACGTGGGCGCCACCAGGCCGAGCAGCATGCGGATCGTCGTCGTCTTGCCCGAGCCGTTCGGCCCCAGGAAACCGAAGACCGACCCGCGGGGGACCGTCAGGTGCAGGTCGCCGACCGCGACCTGCCCGCCACGGAACCGCTTGGTCAGCCCCGTGGTGATGATCGCCGACCCGCCGGGGACGGGCGGGGGCGCCGCGACCTGCGCCCCCGCCAGCGTGGCCTGGATCATCCGGCCGTTCCGTTCGTCGCTGATCGGCTCACTTCTGCCCCGCCGCCTTGTAGAGGGCCTCGGGGGTGACGGCGCCGGCGATCAGGCGGCCGTCGTCGGTGATCAGGGCGGAGACGAGCTTGGTCTGGATCAGCCGCCCGCTGCCCCACGAGCCGCTCACCGGTGTGGCCGACTTCAGCAGGCCGTCGCTGAGCGCCTTCATGTCCGGCGCCCCCGTGCCGGAAGCCTTCGCATCGGGCGCCGTTCCGGCGGCCGTGGCCAGATCCTTCTCGGAGAACGGGACTACCACCACGCTGTCCCAGCCGCTCCCGATGACGCGGGAGTCGCCGTGCTCACCCGCCATCTCGTCCTTCATCTTGTCCCCCAGCGCGGCGTGATCGGCCGGGGCGCCCGCGGCGTCACCGGCGCGCCCGTGGCCGATGATGCCGGGCAGGCTCCCGTCCTTCACCTTCGCGCCCGCCGGAGGCGTGAACGTGAAGTTCTCCAGGGCGGGCTTGGAGAACGTGATCGACTCGAAGCCCACCTCGAAGGCGGGCTCGGCGGCTCCCTTGGCGTACACCTGGACCCGGAGCGGGATCAGGGTCTCCCCGTCGAGCGCCAGCCGGACGTCCTTGACCAGCGAATCGGGCGTCTTCGGCGTGAGCACCACCTCGTAGGACGCGCGCCCCGCGACGGTGGCGTCGTTGCCGACGCTGATCGTGGCGCTCCCCTGGGCCGCCTTCAACGCCCGCTCGGCCGCCTCCTGAGGCGTGATCGCGGACGGGACCGGCGACGGGGTGGCCCGGTCGGCGGGAACCTTGATCCGGGTGGCGGTGTTGGCCGCGCTGTCCCACCACCACGCCTGGTCGCCGTTGACGATGAGGTCGGTCTCGCTCATGTGGTTGCCGGGCAGCATCAGCCGGATCTGGCCGGGGTCGCCATACCAGACCTTGGCCTGATGGGAGCCGGCCAGCAGGGAGATCGGCGAGTCGGCGCCTCCGTGTCCGCCGGGCAGGGCCGGCAGGCCGAAGGACGCGGTCTCCACGACGGTTCCCGACATCGGCGGCATCTTTCCGGTCTGCCACTTCTGGACAGCCTCAGCGACCAACTGCTCGGCCGTACGGTCCGGCAGGGTGGGCTCCCCCTGGGCCGCCGCGATCACCGGGCCCGCTCCGACGGCTGCCGCCACGACGGCCACCGCCGCGACCGGCACCGCCCACTTCACGACGCGTGCTCTCTTCGGCATCTCATGTCTCCACTCTGCTCAACTCGCGCCGGGTCCGCGCGATCTGCTCAACTCGCGCCGGGTCCGCGCGATCTGCTCAACTCGCGCCGGGTCCGCGCGATCTGCTCAACTCGCACCGGGGTCCGCGCGATCTCTGACTGAACCTGACCGAAGCCTGCGTCACCGGACCTGTGCCCGAGCTGAGACGGCCTGAGAGACCTCTCAGCCAGGTCTCAGCGAAGTGGCGCGAAGATGGAGCAATGCGGGTTCTAGTGGTCGAAGACGAGCGAAGGATGGCCGCGGCCCTGAAGAGGGGCCTGCAGGCCGAGGGCTTCGTGGTCGACCTGGCGCACGACGGTGAAGACGGGCTGCACCTGGCGCAGGTCGGAGAGTACGACGTGGTCGTGCTCGACATCAACCTGCCCAAGGTGTCCGGCTACAACGTGTGCAAGCGGCTGCGGGCCGAGGAGAACTGGGTGCCGATCCTGATGCTCTCGGCCAAGGACGGCGAGTACGACATGGCCGACGGCCTCGATCTGGGCGCCGACGACTATCTGACGAAACCGTTCTCCTACGTGGTGCTCGTGGCCCGGCTGCGGGCGCTGCTGCGGCGCGGCGGCGGCCGGCGGCCGGCCGTCCTGCAGTCCGGCGACCTCTCCCTGGACCCGGCGCGGCGCGCGGTGAGCCGCGGCGAGACCCCCGTCGAGCTGACCCCGCGCGAGTACGCCCTGCTCGAATTCCTCATGCGGCGCCACGACGAGGTCGTGTCCAAGAGCGAGATCCTCGAACACGTCTGGGACACCTACGACACCGACCCCAACGTGGTCGAGGTATATGTCGGCTATCTCCGCCGCAAGATCGACGCGCCGTTCGGCCGCAACGCCCTGCAGACGGTCCGGGGAGCGGGATACCGGCTGGTGAGCGATGGCGGCTGACCCGATCGGCTGGTGGCGGCGCAAGAGCCTGCGATTCCGGCTGACCGCCACCGCGTCGGCGATCCTCGCCCTCGCGCTGGCCGCCTCGGCCTACGTCTTCGTCGGCGTGCTCGGCCGGGCTCTGGTGAACACGATCGACGATCAGGTGTACCAGCGGGCGCGCGAGGTGGTCGCGCTGGCCGACGCGGACAACCTCACCGACCCGATCGTCTCCACGGACAACACGATCGTCCAGGTGCTCTCCCCGGACGGCCGGATCGTCAACGCCACCCCGAACACCGATCGCCTGGTGCCGTTGCTGAACCGCCCCGAACGGGCCGCCGCCATCCGAGCCGACCGCCCCCGGTTCCTGGACGGCCGGCCGTACGGGATCCCGGGACCGCTCCGCGTCACCGTCCTGAGCGCCGACGACGGCCGGACGGTCATCGCGGCCCACTCGTTCGCCGAGGTCGAGGGAAGCCTCAAGGCGACCGCCCACGTCCTGGTCGGCGGCATGCCGCTGCTGCTGGTGCTGCTGGCGATCGCGTCATGGGTGGTCATCGGGCGCACGCTGCGGCCGATCGCGTCGCTCCGCCGGGGCGCGGCCGAGATCAGCGACACCGCGAGGTCGCGCCGGCTGCCGGTGCCCGAGGCGCGCGACGAGGTCCACTCCCTGGCCACCACGCTGAACGACATGCTCTCCCGGCTGGAGGAGGCCGACGGCCGCCAGCGCGCGCTGATCTCCGACGCCGCGCACGAGTTGCGCAGCCCGTTGGCCAGCATCCGGCTCCAGCTGGAGGTCGCGCTCAGCCATCCCGAGGGCCAGGAATGGCGGGAAACGGCCGAAGGCGTCCTGGAAGACGCCCTGCGCCTGTCGAACCTGGCCGAGGGGCTGCTGGCCCTGGCCCGGCTCGACGAGCGGCGCTCGATCCGCCGAGATCCCGTGGACCTGAACGCCCTGGTCGCCAGGACCGCCGACCGGTATGGCCTGGCGCCCGAACTGCCCGCCGACCAGTTGACGGTGTCCGGGGACGCCATGGACCTCGGGCGGGTGCTCACCAACCTCGTCGACAACGCGCTGCGGCACGCCGGATCGAAGGTGGTCCTGGGCCTGCGGGCGGACGGCCGGACAGCGGAGTTGTCGGTGACCGACGACGGCCCCGGCATCCCGGAAGAGGACAGGGAGCGGGTGTTCGACCGGTTCACCCGGCTGGACAGCGCCCGCAGCCGCGACGACGGCGGCGCCGGGCTCGGCCTGGCCATCGTCCGGGAGACCGTGCACGCCCACGGCGGCACCGTCCACCTCGAAGACGCCTCACCCGGCCTGCGCGCCCTCGTACGGCTCCCCCTCAACTGATCTCGGGGTGGCGCCGTCTTTGGAACGCTCCAAAAACGCTACGCGGCGGAGCCGCCTTCGGCCAGCGTGAGGAAGTCCTGGGCCATGGACGGCAGCCGCCGCCGGGCGTGGACCACCGCGATGATCTTCTTGAGCGAGGGGTCGAGGGAGCGGACCACCAGGCCGGAACGGGTCGCCTGCTCGGCCATGCCCCGGTACCACAGCAGGGAGGCCCTGCCCTCGCGCACGGCGGGCAGCCAGCCGCCCCGCTCATCCGACTCGATCGCCGGGATGGGGCGGACGCCGTACGTCGCGAAGATCTGGTCGAACTCCCTGCGGCGCGGGTTTCCCGGCGCGGGCAGCACGAGCCGCATGCCGTTCAGCCTGGCCAGGGGGACGGGATCGGGGAGGTCGGCGCCGCGGGGTGAGATCAGCACGATCTCCTGCCGTTCGAGGGGGTGGCTGACGAGGTCCGTCGGCACCGGGAGATCGGTCAGGCCGAGGTCGGCACGCTGCTCGCGGACGGCGCTGACCACGCCGTCCCGTCCGTCGCACCGCACGATGTGCACGCGGATCCCCGGATGCTCGGCCACGTAGGCGGGCAGCAGGCGTCCCGCGAGGCCGGGTTCCAGGCTGGGGGTCGAGGCGATGCGCAGCTCGGTTCCGGCCGCGTGCGTGTGGGTCGCCAGAGCCTCGATCTCGTGGACGGCGTCGAGCGCCTCGCGGGCGAGCTTGACGACGCGCCGTCCCTGCGCGGTCACGACGACCCCTCGGCCCGAACGGGCGAAAAGGGTCATCCCGAGCTCGCGCTCCAGATCGCGGATCGCTCGGGAAAGCGCAGGCTGAGCGATGTAGAGCGATCTGGCGGCGTCGGTCATTGTGCGATGCTCCGCGGTCGCGACAACGTAACGGAGCTGTTGCAGGTTCATGCGAAAAACGCTAGGGCAGACGAGCCCGGCGATTCCGGAACATCGCAGAGATCACCTCGACTGATTACCGACTGTACCCGACCACCGCTACATCCGTGACGGGTGTTAAAACAGTATTGTTTTGCCCAATATTCGGAAAAGGGGGCGGATCTTGGCGCGTGGCGGCGGACGCTCGACTCCGCCTCGCAGAGCGCGCGGCTGACCCTCAGCCGGCGGCACGAACTCCAGGCGACCTGCTTCGGCGGCATGTTCATGCGCTCGGTGGCGGCCTCCTACCCCATCACCGCGGCCCGCCGCGACACGCTCCTGTCGGCGTACGGACAACTGGGCGACGCTCCGGGCGGCCGGCGTGACCACGGCAGCACCAAGAGCAATTACGCCTGGTTCCGGCAGGGATACGCGCGCCCGCTCGCCTACCAGTGCAACACGTGGGCGCTCGGCGCCTCCAGCGTGCAGTGATCGAACAGACCCTCCGGTCATGACGTGTTATTTGCCTTGTGTCAGTCTTGTCCAGATATCAGGGCTACACTCCCTGGTCAAACCATGCAACTTCGGATACCGGGGTTTTGCCGACGAGACGGGAGCGGTCAGCCATGCGCCGTGGGGGAGCCGTGGACGAAGCCGGCAGCCGTCGAGCACGCCCCGAGACGCGGACCGCGCGCCCGTCCCGCCCCGGCCCCCGCTACGCCAAGCCGCTGACGACCGTCTCGCTCATCGGCTGGACCGTTCTGTCGGCCGTCGTTCCCGGCGCCGCCCATCTGCGTGCCGGGAAGCGCCGCACGGGCTTCATCCTGCTGGCCGTCTTCGGCGCGGCCCTGGCCGGCGCGGTGATCTACGGCCTGCAGTTCCTCGGGAACGCCGGCGCCGCGTTGCGGGGCAGCACGCTGAACACGCTGTTGATCGCCGCCGCCGTGGGCGCGCTCGCCTGGTTCATGCTGGTGCTGTTCTCCTACATGGTGCTCAGCCCCAACCGGCTTCCCCAGTCCGGCCAGATCGTGTCCGGCATCGTCGTCGGCGTGCTCTGCGTGTCCGTCATGGCGCCCTTCGCGCTGACCGCGAGCACCGTGAGCGCCACGAAGGACTTCCTCGGAGCCTTCCCGAGTGACGCGGGCGCGACCGCCAAACCGGTCAAGGCGGAGGACCCGTGGGCCGGGCGCAAGCGGGTGAACTTCCTGCTCATCGGTGGCGACGCGGCGGGCAACAGGACCGGCGTCCGCACCGACAGCATGACCGTGGCCAGCGTCAACATCGCCACCGGCAACACCGTCCTGTACAGCCTTCCGCGCAACCTGCAGCACGTCCGTTTCCCGCCGAGCAGCCCGCTGGCCAAGCAGTTCCCGAACGGCTTCCGCCGGGAGCTGCCCAACGGCGGCCTGCTCAACGAGGTCTGGGAGTTCGCCGAGGAGAATCCGGGCGTCGCGGGCGGCAAGGGCAAGGGACCGCAGGCGTTGAAGGACGCGATCGGCCACACCCTCGGGCTGCACATCGACTACTACGCGATGGTCGACATGTTCGGCTTCGCCGCGCTCATCGACGCCATCGGCGGCCTCAAGATCCGGGTCCAGCAGGACGTCAAGTACGGCGGCCACTTCGGCACCGCGGGCACGATCAAGGCCGGTTACCGCAGGCTGACCGGCGAGCAGGTGCTCTGGTACGGGCGCTCACGCGTGAACAGTGACGACTTCTCCCGCATGGCCCGCCAGCGCTGCGTGATCGCGGCGCTCACCCAGCAGGCCAGCCCGGCCACCGTGCTGGCCAACTTCACCAAGATCGTCAAGGCGGCCAAGCGGATGTTCCGCACCGACATCCCCCAGCCGCTGCTGGAGCATCTCGTCAACCTCGGCCTGAAGGTGAAGGGCGCCAAGATCACCAGCACGCAGTTCGTGCCGCCGGAGATCTGGCCGGGCAACGCCGACTGGGCAAAGATCAGGAAGATGACGCTGCAGGCGATCCGGGAGTCGATGACGGACGACCGACCGCTCGCCGCGGGAGTCACCGCGACCCCCAGCGCCGTCTCGTCCGGCGCCGGTTCGCCGTCCCCGTCGCCCAGCGTCTCCGCGCCGCTGCGGACCCCCACCCCCAACAAGACCGCCAAAACCCTTGCGGAGCTCTGCGGCTTCTAGCACATACCTCCTGGTTTGAGCGGGTGGACGGGCATCCCGGGATGCAGCAATGTGAGGAGGTTCCCTACCTCCCACTGATCACGGGGTGCCTTGTATGCGCGTACTCATCCAGCTCCGCCCCTCCCCCGACCTGGTCGCCGCCGTCGCCGACCCCTCGGTGGTGGCCACGACCTCGGATGTCGCCGACGGACTGCCGGGGGTCGTCCTGGACCACTCGTTCACCCCGGTCGCGGTGCCGCGCCCGGTTCCCGCGGCGGTGGGCGGCGACCCGCTCTCGCTGAACCAGCCGCTGATCTTCTCCCTCTCCCCCGACGACGCCTCGGTCGTCGTCCGCGGCGAGGTCGCCGACGACGAGATATCCACCCGCGTCTCCCTGCTGCCGGCCAGCCGCAGGGACGTGGTCGCGGTGTACGCCGACCCGGTCATCGAGACCACGCTGACGTGCGGCGGCGACGCGCCCGTGGGCGACTGGCACGACGTCGAGGCGCTGCTGCGCGTGGCCGAACTGCAGGCCGAAGGGCTCGACGGCAGCGGCGTCGCCCTGGCCGTGACCGACACCGGGATCAACGCCGCCCACGTCACCAAGGTCATGGGCCGTGGCATGACGATGGACAAGGAGCGCAGCTGGTCCCCCTCCGGAGTCGTCGGCGAGGCCGGCGGGTTCGACGTCGACCACGGCACCATGTGCGCCTTCGACACGCTCATCGCCGCGCCGCGGGCCTCGCTCATCGACATCCCGGTCCTGCTGTCGCGGCGGCCGGGCGGTTCCGCGCTCGACGGCCTGCTGTCCGACGCGGTCGCCGCCTACGCCCACCTCCGCACCGTCCTGGAGGCGCAGCCGCCCGCCACCCGCTCGCTCGTGGTCAGCAACAGCTGGGGATCGTTCTCGCCGAAGTGGGACTTCCCGCCCGGTCACCCCGGCAACTACTCCGACAATCCCGCCCACCCGTTCAACCTGATCGTCGGCAGCCTGGCCCAGGCGGGGGCGGACGTCCTCTTCGCGGCGGGCAACTGCGGCGCGCAGTGCCAGGACGGCCGGTGCGCCTACCCCGACCGGCCCATCGTGGGCGCCAACTCGCACGGGCGCGTGCTGTCCATCGGCGGCGTCGACACCACCGGGGAACGTGTCGGCTACTCGTCACAGGGGCCCGGACGGCTCACCACGCGCAAACCGGACCTCTGCACCTACACGCACTTCTCGGGTTCCAAGGCATTCGGCGACGACCAGCCGGATTCGGGCACGTCGGCGGCCTGCCCGGTGGCGGCCGGCCTGGTCGCCGCGATCCGCACCCAGTGGCCCTCGGCGGCGCTCTCGCCGAGCCAGCTTCGCTCGCTGCTCCGCCGCACCGCCGATGATCGCAGCGACGTGGGGTACGACTACGACTACGGATACGGCGTCGTGGATGTCGCCGGCATCATCGCCGCCCTGCGACGCAGGGCCCGAAGAGTGGCGTGAGCACATGATTCTGATCACCGTACGGCTCCCGCGCGGCGCGACCCTCGAGGCCGCCATGCGGAAGCTCAAGCTGTCCGAGGAGGAGGTGGACCTCGACTACGGCCTGGTGCCCATCGACCCCGATTCGGGCCTGTACGGCCTGCGCGTGACCGAGGAGGCGGGTCACCGGGCCGGTGCCACGGCCACCGATTCCGACGGCTACGCGGGCCCGTGGTCCGATCCCCGCATCGAGCCGTACGGGCCGCCTCAATGACATGCGGTCAGGCTGATCCCGCGACGCCGGTTTCAGCCTGACCCCGGTCATGATGGGCTCATGACGGCGCGGATGTGGGTGGTCGCGGGACCGCCGGGTGCGGGCAAGTCGACGGTCTGCTCGATCCTGCTGGGCCTCCTCGACCCCGTGCCCGCACTGCTCGACAAGGACACGCTCTACGGGGGCTTCGTCGAGGCCACCCTCGACGCGTACGGCAGGCCGACGGGCGAGCGGGAAGGCCCCTGGTACGACCAGCACGTCAAGCGGCACGAGTACACAGGCCTGACGGCGACGGCCCGCGAGATCCGCTCGCACGGCTGCCCGGTGATGCTGAGCGGGCCTTTCACCAGCCAGATCCACGACGCGAATCTGTGGGAGGAGTGGGTGGCCGAGCTGGGCGGCCCCGAGGTCCGCCTTGTGTGGATCCGCTCCGACTCCGCCTGCCTCAGAGAGCGCCTGATCGCGCGCGGCTCGCCCCGGGACGGCCAGAAGCTGGATCGCTTCGCGGAGTTCCTCACGGCGATCAGGTTCGACGAGCCGCCCGCCGTGCCGTACGCCGAGATCGACAACCGCATCGGCGCGACGCCCGTGACGGAGCAGATCCGGGCGCTGATCTCACGTCAGCGGGAGTAGTGCTCGACGACGAGCTGCTCGTCCACGGGGACCGCGACCTGCTCGCGCAGGGGGCGGTCGAGCAGGGTGAACCGCAGTTCCTTGTGGTCCACCGCCAGGTAGGGCGCGATCCGCTCGTCGGCGTAGATCCCCTCGGCCGCCGCCACGAACGGCTGCATCGCGCGGGACCTGGGCCGCACGCCGATCACCTGGCCGGGTTTGACGAGATAGCTGGGGATGTCCACCTTGCGGCCGTCCACGGTGATGTGGCCGTGGTTGATGTACTGCCGGGCGGCGTAGATCGACGGCGCCAGCCCGGCGCGCAGGACGAGCGAGGCGAGCCGGGTTTCGAGGAGGACCACCAGCTCCTCACCCGACCGGCCGGGGCGGCGCAGGGCGAGGTCCCAATAGCGGCGCAACTGCTTCTCGGACACGTCGTAATACCAGCGCAGCTTCTGCTTCTCCAGCAGCCGCACGCCGTAGTCGCCGGTGCTGCGCCGGTTGGTCTTGCGGCCGTGCTCGCCCGGCGGGTAGGGGCGCTCCTCGAAATACTTCACCGCCTTGCGGGTCAGCGGGACGCCCGCCCGTCGCGACAGCCGCACCTTGGGCCCTGTGTAGCGCATGTCCACCCCTCTGTGGTTAGGTAACCCTTACTAAGGCAAGACTAACCTTAGTAGATGCCGAACCTCAAGGAGAGTCATGCAGCATCCCGTCACGGCTCCCCCGATTCCCGAGCGGATCAGGACCCTCGCCGCCGGCGCCGCGCCCACACATGTGTCGGTGGCGGGGACCGAGATCCCCGCGAGCCCCGCGAGGGGCGGCGTCGACCCGCGGGGCCGCCCGGTGCTGCTGGTCAAGCCCGGCGAGGTTTTGTACGGCGCGGCCCACGACACCGTGGCGACCGTCGACCTGCTGGCGACCCGTGAGCTCGGCGGCGTGGCGCACCCACGCGGCCTGCTCAAGGTGCAGGGGTGGGCCACGGCCGTACCGGCCCCGGAGGCGCGGGAGACCGCGGTCGCGATCGCGGAGCGGTGCCCCGACGAGGATCTGTTCGCGGCCCTGGAGGGCCAGGGACCGCGGCTGCTCCGGCTGGACGTCGCCCAGGTGATCTACCTCGCCGGCCACGAGTCGGGCGTGCTCGACGCCGACGACTATCTCGGCGCGGCCCCCGACCCGTTCGCCGATGTGGCCGAGCGCATGCTGCACCACGTCAACGAGTCGCACCGGGCCCGGCTCCGGCACGCGGTCGCCCGCCTGCTCGGGGAACCCGGGGCCGACGCGTGGCTGTGGGAGCTCGACCGCTACGGCGCCACGGTGAAATCCGGCGCCGACCGGCTGATCAGGCTTCCCTGGCCCTCCCCCGTCACCTCAGGCGAGGCGCTGGAGCGCGCCCTCGCCTGTCTCGTGTGCCCTCACTGATGCGTGGCGTCGATCGCGTCGGCGGAGAGGATGCGGTCGATGACCATGAGCGCGCAGCCGGTGATCCCGGCGCCGGGGCCGAGGCGGCTGCGCTCGATCCGCAGGCTCCGGGTCGCCAGCTGGGTCGAGCGCTGGTAGACGACCTCCCGGACGCCTGAGACCAGCGGCTGGAACATCTCGGCCACGTCTCCCCCGAGCACCACGATGGCGGGGTTGAGCAGGTTGACGGCCGTGGAGATGACCTCGCCGAGCCGGCGGCCGGCCAGCCGTACGACGGCCATGGTCTCGGCGTCGCCCGCGCGGACCAGGGCGGCCACGTCGGCGAGTGACAGGACGTCACGGCCCTTGGCCCGCAGGTCGCGCAGAATGGCGGTGCCGCTGGCCACCGAGTCGACGCAGTCGACGTTGCCGCACCGGCAGAGCACGCCCCCGCCGTCCCTGACCGGGATGTGACCGATCTCCCCGGCCGCGCCGAGAGCGCCGCGCAGGATGGTCCCGCCGGAGATCACTCCGGCGCCGATCCGGGTCGAGACCTTCACGAACAGCAGGTCGCCGAGCTCGCCGGCGTAGGCCATGCGGTGCTCGCCCATGGCGATGACGTTGACGTCGTTGTCGACGAGCACGGGCACCGGGAACCGCTCGGCGATGACCGGCGGGATCACCACGCCCGTCCAGCTCGCCATCACCCGGGCCGATTCGGTACGGCCCGCGGCGAACTCGACGGTCGCCGGGACGCCGATCCCGACGCCGACGACGGGGCCGCGGCCGTCGAGCAGCTTGTCCCACATGTCCATGACCAGCGGCAGCACGACGTCGGGACCCTCCTCGACGTCGATGTCGAGGTCGGTGCGCAGCAGCGCCTGCCCGGCGAGGTCACAGATCGCGATCTGGGTACGGCCGGCGCCCAAGGAGGCGACGAGGACCAGGCCTCCGGCGGCGTTGAAACGAAGACGGACGGGCGGCCGCCCGCCGGTGGAGGGTCCCTCGGCGTCCTCGACGATCAGGCCGCGCTGGAGCAGCTCGGCGGCGCGGTGCGCCACGGCGGGCCGGGAGAGTCCGGTCAGCCGCCCGATCTCGGCACGGGTGGCCGCCTCCCCGCTCCTGATGAGCTGGAAGACCTCGCCCGTGGTCATTAGTCGTGACATCAGGCAGAAGTGAAGCACAACTGGTTACC
>JBIOWF010000198.1:0-28650 GCA_044868295.1 Microtetraspora sp.
ATCAAGACCACGGCCAAGAGACAGGCCATCGACCTGGCCATCACCATGGTGGATCTCACCACGCTGGAGGGCGCCGACACCCCCGGCAAGGTCAGGGCCATGTGCGCCAAGGCCGTCCGCCCTGACCCCACGGATCAGTCGGTTCCCCGGGTCGCCGCCGTCTGCGTCTACCCGGACCTGGTGGCGACAGCCGTACAGGCCCTGGGCGGCTCGGGTGTGAAGGTGGCCTCGGTCGCGACGGCCTTCCCGAGCGGGCGGTCGTCCCTCGACGTGAAGGTGACCGACACCGCGCTCGCCGTGGCGGAGGGAGCCGACGAGATCGACATGGTGATCGACCGGGGCGCCTTCCTGGCCGGGGACTACGTGAAGGTCTTCGAGGAGATCGCCGCGATCAAGGCCGCGTGCGGTCGCGCCGGAGACGCGAACGGTGAGAGCGGTCCGAGCCGTGAGCACGGCGCGCATCTCAAGGTGATCCTGGAGACGGGCGAGCTCGCGACGTACGACAACGTGCGCCGCGCCTCCTGGCTGGCGATGCTCGCGGGCGCCGACTTCATCAAGACCTCGACCGGCAAGGTCTCCCCGGCGGCGACGCTCCCCGTTACGCTGATCATGCTGGAGGCCGTACGGGACTTCCGGCTCCAGACAGGACGGATGGTGGGCGTGAAGCCGGCCGGCGGCATCCGGACGACCAAGGACGCGATCAAATACCTGGTGCTCGTCAACGAGACCGCGGGTCCCGGCTGGCTGAACCCGGACTGGTTCCGGCTCGGCGCCTCCACGCTCCTCAACGACCTGCTCATGCAGCGCCAGAAGATGGCCACCGGCCGCTACTCCGGCCCCGACTACTTCACCTTGGACTGATGGCGATGTTCGAATACGCACCGGCCCCCGAGTCGCGCGACGTCGTCGACATCAAGCCGTCCTACGGGCTGTTCATCAACGGCGAGTTCGTCGACGGTGCGGGCAAGGCCTTCAAGACGATCAATCCGGCGAGCGAGGAAGTGCTGGCCGAGGTGGCGAGCGCGTCCGAGGAGGACGTCGACCGGGCGGTCCAGGCCGCCAGGAAGGCATTCACCACCTGGTCGGCGTTGCCGGGCTCCGAGCGGGCCAAATACATCTTCCGGATCGCCAGGATCATCCAGGAGCGGTCGCGGGAGCTGGCCGTGCTGGAGTCGCTCGACAACGGCAAGCCCATCCGCGAGTCCCGTGACGTGGACCTGCCGCTGGTGGCGGCCCACTTCTTCTACTACGCGGGCTGGGCCGACAAGCTGCGACATGCCGGGTTCGGCCGGAGGTCGACGGGCGAGCACAGCGGGGCGGATCCCAAGCCGCTGGGCGTGGCCGGTCAGGTCATCCCGTGGAACTTCCCGCTGCTCATGCTGGCGTGGAAGATCGCCCCCGCGCTGGCCTGCGGCAACACCGTCGTGCTCAAGCCGGCGGAGACCACACCGCTGACGGCGCTGGCGTTCGCGGACATCTGCCGGCAGGCCGACCTGCCGTCCGGCGTCGTGAACATCGTGACCGGCGCGGGCGAGACCGGCGCGGCCGTGGTGAACCACCCCGACGTCGACAAGGTCGCGTTCACCGGCTCCACCGAGGTCGGCCGGATCATCGCCAGGAGCGTCGCCGGGTCGAACAAGAAGGTCACCCTTGAGCTCGGCGGCAAGGCCGCGAACATCGTGTTCGAGGACGCGGCTCTGGACCAGGCGGTCGAGGGCATCGTCAACGGCATCTTCTTCAACCAGGGACACGTCTGCTGCGCGGGCTCCCGGCTGCTCGTCCAGGAGTCGATCCAGGAAGAGCTGCTGGTCGCGTTGAAGCGGCGGCTGTCCACGCTCAGGCTCGGCGACCCGCTGGACAAGAACACCGACATCGGCGCGATCAACTCCGCCGCCCAGCTCGCCAAGATCCGTGAGCTCTCCGAGGCGGGCGTCATGGAGGGCGCCGAGCGGTGGTCTCCCGCCTGCCCGATCCCCGACAGGGGCTTCTGGTATCCGCCGACCGTCTTCACCGGTGTCGCGCAGTCGCACCGCATCGCCCGGGAGGAGATCTTCGGTCCGGTGCTGTCCGTGCTGACGTTCCGCACTCCCGCCGAGGCGGTCGAGAAGGCCAACAACACGCCTTTCGGGCTGTCGGCCGGGGTGTGGACGGAGAAGGGTTCGCTGATGCTGTGGATGGCGTCCAAGCTGCGGGCCGGTGTGGTCTGGTCCAACACGTTCAACCGTTTCGACCCCACATCGCCTTTCGGCGGTTACAAGGAGTCCGGCTACGGCCGTGAAGGCGGGCGGCACGGGCTGGAGGCCTATCTTGCTGTGTGATCATCGCCGCAGGCGGCGGCTCGTGCGCCGCGCCGTCGCCGGCGCGGGCAACGGCTACACGCGTGCCCATCGTTCCGCGCGCTTTGCCGTACGGCGCGGCTGGTTCGCCCACCGTGGCGGGATCTGCCGGTGCGGCCAGGTCTACGAGCCGGCCCGTCCACTCGAGATCGGATCCTTCGATGAGTGAGCGTCTGGCCGTGCGAAAGACGTACAAGCTGTTCATCGGCGGCGCGTTCCCGCGATCCGAGAGCGGAAGGTCCTATGTCGTGACCTCGTCCAAGGGCGATTTCCTGGCCAACGCGTCCAAGGCCTCACGTAAGGACGCCAGGGACGCCGTGGTCGCCGCGCGCAAGGCGTTCCCTGGCTGGTCGTCTGGGACCGCCTACAACCGGGGCCAGATCCTCTATCGCATCGCCGAGATGCTGGAAGGACGCCGGGCGCAGTTCGTCGCCGAGCTCGTCGAGGCCGACGGGGTGCCGGCGAAGAAGGCGGGCGAGCTGGTGGACGCGGCCGTCGACCGGCTCGTCTGGTACGCGGGATGGGCCGACAAGATCGGTGCGATCCGGGGTTCGGCGAACCCGGTGGCCGGGCCGTACTTCAACCTGTCCAGCACCGAGCCCACCGGCGTCGTCGCGATCATCGCACCGGCCGAGGGCCCGCTGCTCGGTCTCCTGAGCGTGATCGCCCCGGTGATCGTCACCGGCAACACCTGTGTCGTGGTCGCGTCGGAGCGGGCGCCGCTGCCGTCGATCACGCTGGCCGAGGTGCTCGCCACGTCGGACCTGCCCGGCGGCGTGGTCAACATCCTCACCGGATCCGCCAAGGAGATCGCGCCCTGGCTGGCCGGGCACATGGACGTCAACGCCATCGACCTCACGGGCGCGACCGCCGAGCTTGCCGTGACCTGCGAGGAGCTGGCCGCGGAGAACCTCAAGCGGGTCCTCCGCCCGGCTCCCCAGAAGATCGACTGGCTGGCGGATCCCGGTACGGAGCGCATGACGGCCTTCCTCGAGACCAAGACCGTCTGGCACCCGATCGGGATCTAGATCCCGTACGGCTCCCGCCCGCGCGCCGAGCGGGAGCCGTACCTGTCAGAGGGCCGAAATGCCCGCAACGGCCGAGTGCACTGCGGTCTGGATGTCCCGGCGGGTTCAGAGGGCCGGGGCGTGACGGGGCCAGGGGCGGGCGGACTCCAGTTGGGCCGCCAGGCTCAGCAGTTGCGACTCGCCATTCGGCGGCGCGATCAGCTGGACGCCGATGGGCAGGCCGCTGGAATGCGTGCCGAAGGGCACGGTCAGCGCGGGCCATCCCGCGAGGTTCCACACCCCGGTCACCGGCGCGTAGTTCACGTTGACCATGACGCTCCTGGCCAGCCCGCGATCGCCCCAGCGCTCCGCCTTCGGCGGCACGTGCGCCAGGGTCGGGGTGACCAGCACGTCGGCGTTGCCGAACCACTGGTCGGCACCGCTCGCCCGCCACCGCTCTCGGCCACTGGTGCCGTCCAGCCGGAGTGCGCCGACCGCCCGCCCGGCGCGCGCGAGCGCGCGGGTCCGCGTCTCCAGTCGGCGCGGGTCCAAGGGGCGTGCGTTCTCCGCGGCGCATGAGAACCAGGTCGCGATCGTCGACAGGCCCAGCGACGTCGGCATCCGTTGGTCGTGATCGACGACCGTGTGCCCGGCGGTGCGGAGTGTCGCCCCGGCATCCTCGACGGCTCGCTGGAACTCCTTGTCCACCGAGAAGCCGATGGGCAACGGATTCGGGGCGATCGCGACCCGCAGCTCCTCGGTTGTCATCTGGGCGAGGGACATGTCGTCAGCCATGATCGCGAGAGCCAGTGCGGCGTCCGCCACCGTGGTCGCGAGCGGCCCGTTCTCGGACAGGGAGAACCAGTCGTGTTCGGGAGGTGGGACAAGCCCTTGACCTGGCTTGATGGACACGAGCCCGCAGCACGCTCCGGGGATGCGGAGCGAGCCGAGGCCATCGTTCCCGTGCGCGAGTGGCACCATCCCGGCGGCGACCGCGGCGGCGCTCCCGCCTGAGGATCCCCCGGGCGTCCGCTCCAGGTCCCACGGGTTGTGGGCGATGCCGTACACGCTGTCGGCGAAGGCCACGAGGCACAACTCGGGCACGTTGGTGATCCCCACGACGACCGCGCCCGCCTGCCTGAGCCGCGCGACGACGGGATGATCCTCTGTGGCCGGCTGCTCAGGCGTTGCCGCCGAACCGTTGCGCGTCTCCTCGCCTCTGACACCCACGTTGTCCTTGATCGCGATCGGGACGCCCGCGAGCGGCAGTTCGGCGAGATCCTTCCGCTCCTGCACGGCCCGCGCTTCCCGGAGCGCTTCCTCGGCGCGCACTTTGCGGAACGCGCCGATCTTGGTGTCCCGCGCTTCGATCGCGTCGAGATGCTCCTCGACGACGGCGGAGACCGTCGTCTTGCCGTTACGTACGGCTTCTGCGATCTCTATGGCAGTCCGTCCCACCCACGACATGCCCAGAGTTTGGCTCTGTCCATGTGCCCTGTGAAGCTCTGCCAGGTCTCATTTGCCGTGTTCGGTGCATTTGGTGGGTGCACGATGACCGTGGTGCGCCATGCCTCCGCCGTGGGGCCCGCCCCTCGGCACTACAGAAGATAGATTTGCCCCTCGCCAAATCATGACAATTTGGGTGATCAAAAAGGGCTCTGTAGTAAGAAGGGGCGGCCCACGACTATGCCCGACCCGACGCTCGCCCGGCAGCCCCCTGCTCATGAGCTCCCGGCACGGGGTCGGCGGCCGAACGCGGCATGCGCCGGGGCCAGGGTCGTGACGGATCCCCGCCAGAGAGGTCGGCGAGGCGTGAGAGCTCGGCGACGCGTGAGCGCTCGGCACGGTGTCGGCGATGCCTTCACCATGAAAGCGAGAGCCGACGCGGTGCGGGGTCAGGGTCGTGACGGGCTTCGCGAGATGAGCTCGGCGACGGTGACGCGGTAGTGGTAGCGGTCCTTGGCCCCCCGGACCATGGTCAGCCACATGTCCTCGTTGATGCGGTAGACGGCACGCTCCTGTTCGAACGTGGGGTGCTTGGGCACATGGCGGGCCGCCAGCTCGCGAGCGATGACGCGCGCTTCCTCTCGCTCACCCTTGACCTCGTAGATGTCCGAGATCCGCCACTCACGGCGGTCCATGCTTCCGATGTTCTCCTCGATGAGGACACGCCACTGGCTCATGCTCGTGATCATGCCTGTTCCGTACGGCTTTCGCACGTGCGTACGGCACGTCATTTCACACGCCCGGGACTGGGCATGGGGTCAGGCGCGCTGGAGGGAGAGCAGGAACTCGGCGTTGGAACCGGTGTTCTTCATCTTCGCGAGGAAAGACTCGAACGACTCCTGGTTGTGCAGCGCCTTGCGGAGCTGCCATACGAGAGGGAGCTCGGCGTGGTCGAGGAGGAGTTCCTCGCGGCGGGTGCCGGACTCGGTGACGTTGACGGACGGGAAAACGCGCTTCTCGGAGAGGCCGCGGCTCAGCCGAAGCTCCATGTTCCCGGTGCTCTTGAACTCCTCGAAGAGGTTGTCGTCCATTCTGGAGCCGGTCTCGACGAGGGCGGTCGCGAGAATCGTGAGGGAGCCGCTCTCCTGGAGATTGCGCGCTGCGCCCAGGACACGCTTGGGCGGATGTACGGCGCGCGCGTCGATGCCACCGGTCAGGACACGGCCACCGCCGGGCATCGAGTTGTTGTACGCGCGACCAAGGCGAGTGATCGAGTCGATGAGCATGACCACGTCGTGGCCGAGCTCGACGAGCCGCTTGGCCCGCTCGATCGCGAGCTCGGTGACGGCGATGTGATCCTCGGCGGGACGGTCGAACGTGGACGCGATGACCTCGGCTTGCACGGATTCCCGCATGTCGGTGACCTCTTCGGGCCGCTCGTCGACGAGCACGACCATGAGATGGCATTCCGGGTGGTTGATGGTGATCGCGTTGGCGACCTCCTTGAGCAGCATGGTCTTACCGGCCTTGGGCGGTGCCACGATCAGGCCGCGCTGGCCCTTGCCGATCGGTGCCACCAGGTCGATGACGCGGGTGGACAGCACGCCGGACGTGGTCTCCAGTCGCAGGCGCTCGACGGGATGGATCGGGGTCAGCTCGGCGAAGTCCCTGCGGGGCGCGTCCGGAGGCATGCCGTTGACGGTGTCGAGCGAGGTGAGTTTGCCGCCATGTGCCGTGCCGTGGACGACGTCGCCGGTGCGTGAACCGTGCTCGCGTACGAGAGCGAGCGGGACGAGCACATCCTTGCGGGCGGCCAGGTAGCCCGCCGTCCGCAGGAAGGCGGTCTTGGCTTTGACGTCGAGGACGCCCGTCACGGTCTCGGGGTTCGCGGGGAGCTTGGCCGTACGGCCGGCGGAGGGTGGGGTGTCGCCGTTTCGGCCCGCCGTACGGCTCGCACGGCTTGCGGTGTCGGCCGCACGCGGCGCAGCGGCACTACCCGTTCGGCGCTTTTGATTGGTGGTGAGGGTTGTCATGATCGAATCCTTTGAAATGGGGGATGGGTGAACGGCGTGTGCCCGTCTGGCCTCGGATGACCTGGAATGGGCCGGTACCGTGCCGCCGTCGGCCTCGGATGGCCACGGTCGGCCACGAATGGGCCGGTAACGTGGCGCCGTTGACCTCGGATGGGCCGGTATGTCGGGCTTCCAAGCCCTTTGGGGTTCGGGGTCGTGCCGGGCCTCGTGCTTTCACGCTGCCGGGCGTACATGGCCGCTGGGTGGAACAAGGGCCACGACTGAGGCTGCCTCGGGAACGCCCTGCCTTGTCCGGCGGGTCTCACACAAACGTGTGACGGCCGGGGCGGATGCTCGCGCGGCCGCTGGGCTTACTGTCCAAGGCCACCGCTGCGCGTCGGGCGGCCACGGCCGGCTACCGCCGCGGACGAGCTGGGCAGGTGAACCGTGCCCACCAGTTCCTACAGAGGCGACAGCCACGGTCGGGCAGATGGTCGACCGTCGTGAGTTCTTGAACGACCGAGCGTACGTACCCGAGGGGGTGTGGCCGAGAAACGTTGCCGCTGATGAAGAACGACCGCTGAGGCGCTGCGAGGAAACCGTCACATTGCATGTGCCCTTGCCGGGCCAGAGACATGCGATCTACGTGAATGCTAACACCTGTAGCGGCGGGATGATTCCCTCGACCGTCCTCGGGTTCCCTGGGGGAGCTTCAGCGGGCCTGGAGCGCGTCCAGCGCCACGGCCATCGCGACGATCAGGCGGCGGTCCAGGCGGGGGTCGTGGATGTCGATGACGTACTGGTCGCGCAGCCCCCATTGGCGCTCCACGGTGAACGCGATCGAGGCGCCGATGCTGAAGTCGAAGTGGTACGGCAGCCAGGACAGCGAGTCCGTGAACCTGCGCACCAACGCCACCGAGAAGTGGCGTTCCCGGCCGGTCAACGTCGGCAGGCCGGGTTGCTGGAGGTGCCAGGTCGACCGGAGCAGCGACTGGCTGAAGTCCTTGCGGAAGAGCCCGATGGGAGCACCGGCGTCATCCACGACGTCGTAGCCGCTGGCGAGGTCGATCACCTTACGCGCCTTGAATCCGGCGAGGACCTGCTGCCGCGACTCGTCGGTGTAGAGCGTCACCTGCTCCCTGAAGGTCATCCGTTTCTGCTCGGCGAATGCGACGATCGGGCCTTCCGCGCCGCCGGGCTCGGCCACGTGGGCGACGTACCGGTTCACCATCATGGTGATCTTCTGTCGTAGGACCAGCTTCGTCTGCGCCTGGAGGGTCGCTGCATCCACGTGAATCTCCATAGGGGTCTATCACCACTAAGTGGTAGATCTCCAATCAGACGGCGCTGAATCGATGCTGAATGGTCTGAATGGTCAAGGCCGCCACTTTCATCGCCGCTGAGTTCACGGGCGGCGCCGCGACGACCTGAGTACGGCCGCGCGTGCTGTGCGCCAGTCCCTGACCCTGACGGGTCAGGGTTTTCTCGGGGTTCCTCGTGGAACGCGCGCTTCGCGGCCGTCCGTTGAACAGGACGAGAAGGAGGTTCGCGAAATGTACCGATCGAGAAGACACAGGATGATCGCAGGCGTTTGCGGGGGCATCGCCGAGCGTTATGGGTGGTCGCCGACCGTGGTCAGGCTGCTGTTCCTGCTCTCGTGCATCCTGCCGGGCCCGCAGTTCGTCATTTACCTGATCATGTGGGTATTCGTGCCCCAGGCTCCGTCGTATCCACGATGACGTCGTATTCTCCATGACATGGAGAACCGGCCGCTGACGCTGATCCAGGACGATCTGGTCGATTACGAGCAGGCGATGGAACGCATGGCCGCTCTGGTCTCGGAGCGGCAGAACGACGCGCGGCCGGACACACTCTGGCTCCTCAGCCACCCCAAGGTCTTCACCATCGGCCGGCGAACTCCGGCCACGCATCTGCCCGACCCGTCACACGGCATCCCGGTCGTGCAGACGGGCCGGGGCGGCCAGCTCACCTACCACGGCCCGGGACAGCTCGTCGGCTATCTCATTGTCAAGCTCCGGGCCGGCGAAGGGGTGGTCGACTACATCCGCGAGGTGGAGTTGCGGCTGGTGGAGGCGCTGGAGAAACTGGGCGTCCCGGCGGAGCGCCGGGACACCCCGCCCGGGTCCGAGCTGCTGACCGGCGTCTGGACCCGGGAGAGCGGCCGCAAGATCGTGTCGATCGGAATGCGCGCCAGTCGCGCGGTGACCAGCCACGGCTTCGCCCTCAACGTCGACGGCGACCTCACGCCGTGGCACCTCGCGGTCCCCTGCGGGATGCCTGAGGTCGATATGACCTCCGTCGCCCGGGAGCGCGGCGAGGCCGACATGGCCGACGTCCGCCGCAGCGTGATGGACGCCTTCGAAGCATCCTGAGCCCATCCCCGTGGCCGGGCGCCATCGCGCCGCCGTACAGTCAGCCCGGCGCCCGGCGCGCCGGCCAGGGCTGACGTGCATGGCCGGGGCACGGTCGTGGCCCGGCGACCGTGGGGCGATCGGCGGAACCGACAGGCTGCCGGCCGGGTCGTTCGCCATCTGGGCGGAGGCGCTTCGCTTCCTGTTCAGGCCGGCTGATCTGCGTGGATCACCCGCCACACGCGTTCCGGGGTAAGTGGTGTGGCGGTGAGCCGGTCGGCGATCTCGGGTATGGCGGCGGCCACCGCGTTGCCGATGGCGGCGGGCGGGCTGATCGTGCCAGCCTCTCCGACGCCTTTCATGCCGCCCGGCGTGTGCGGGGACGGTGTCTCCAGCAACGTGATCTCGATGTCGGGAACCTCTCTGATGGTCGGCAGGAGATAGTCGGCGAGCGGCTGGCCCTCGGGGGAGTAGACGACCTCCTCCGTCAACGCCATGCCGATGCTCTGCACGATCGCGCCGCGCAGTTGGCCTTCGACGATCTGCGGGTTCACCAGCACCCCGGAGTCGCTGACGACCCAGTAGCCCTCGATCTCGACGGCTCCCGTCTCCGGGTCGACGGCCACGGCCGCGGCGTGGGCGCCGTACGCGTAGGTGTAGTCGGGGGGATCGTAGGTGACCTTCTCCTCCAGGCCGGGCGGCGTGTCATCGGGCAGGTCCCAGCCGCGCCAGGCCGAGGCGGCGATCTCACGCACGGTCCGGTGCGCGGCGGGATCCCCCTTCACCCGCACCACGCCGTCGGTCATCTCCATGTCCTCCACCGCGACTTCGAGTTGGTGCGCGGCGATGGCGATGATCCGTTCCCGGAGCCGGGTGGCCGCCCGGTCGAGTGCCCCGCCGCCCACCACGAGAGACCGGCTCGCGATGGATCCGACCGGCGAGTACGGCGTGGCGGCTGTGTCCCCGAGCACCACCGAGACCCTGTCCAGGGCCACTCCCACGCGGTCGGCCGCGATCTGGGCCAGCGTCGTCTCGATGCCCTGCCCGATGGTCGCGACACCGGCGGCCACGACGATCGACGCGTCGGCTTCCATCCGGACGACCGCGGTCTCGAACCCGCCCACCAGCATGCCGGCCGCCTTCATGCCCATCGACGACCCCATGCCCGTCGCCTCCACTTGGCAGGAGAACCCCACGCCACGTCTGCGCCCGTCGCCCGTCTCGGTCCGCGTCCGCACGAGGTCGCGCAGTGTCCGCAGGGCGCGCGGGTAGTCGCCGGTGTCGTAGGTCTGCCAGGTGGGTGTGGTGTAGGGCAGCTCGTCGGGCCGGATCATGTTGCGCAGCCGCAGCTCCACCGGGTCCTGCCCGAGGCGCCGCGCCGCCTCGTCGATCAGCCGTTCCCGGGTCCAGGTCACCTCCGGCTGGCCGAACCCGCGGTAGGAGCCGGTCGGCGTGGTCGTCGTGACGACCGCGCGGATGCGTGCCGCCGCCTTCTCGAACCGGTACGGCCCGGGCAGCATGATGGCCGACACGGCGAGCGGCGAGGTGCCGACGTTCGACGGATGGGCTCCGAGATCTCCGAGAACGTCGCAGTGGAGCGCCAGGAACCGCCCTTCGGCGTCGAGCGCGAGCCTGCCCCGGTGCACGGCGTCACGGGCGGGCAGAGTGGCGGACAGGTGCTCCTCGCGCGACTCGGCCCACCGCACGGGACGGCCGAGGCGGATCGCGGCCAGGCAGATCAGCGCCTCGTCCGGATAGAGATGCTCCTTCGCCCCGAAACCTCCCCCGACGTCGCATCCGACGACCCGCACTCGGTCGTGGGAAAGCCCGAGCGCCTCGACCGCGTGGTCGCGCACATGGTGCGGAGCCTGGGTGGCGGCCCAGATCGTCAGCCTCCCGTCCGCGTGGGCGGCCACGATGCCGCGGGGCTCGATCGGGCTGGGCGCCACTCTGCCCAGGCGGAACGTCATCTCGACGACGTGGTCGGCCGCCGCGATCGCCGCGTCGCAGTCGGCGTCCCCGAGCGTGAAGTCGGTGACGAGATTCGTCTCCCACTCCGGGTAGAGGAGCGGGGCCGACGCCTCGACGGCTCGTTCTACCCCGACGACGGCGGGCAGCTCCTCGAAATCGAAGTCGATCAGCGTGGCGGCGTCGTGGGCGGCCGCCTCGGTCTCGGCGACGACCACGGCGAGCGGCTGACCGACGTAGCGGATCACGTCGTCCAGCGCCGCGTAGGAGGTCGTCCGCTGGCCTGGCGCCAGCGTGACGCACGGCAGCCGTACCGCACTCGCGTCGCGTGCCGTGATGACGTCCAGCACCCCTTCGGCGGCGAGGACGGCCTTGACGTCGCACCGAGTGAGCCGCCCGTGGGCGATGGGGCTGCGGACCACCACAGCGTGCACCATGCCGGGTTGGCGGACATTGCCGACGAACCCTCCTCGCCCGGCCAGCAGCCGGGTGTCCTCTTTGCGAGGAGCGCGGGCACCGACATACGAATGATCATCGCTCATGGCCTGATTGTGTGCGCCGTCGCGGCGTCCGCCAAGCCGCCGCGACGCTCGTTTCCCGTGGCGTCCTCTCTCATGGTCTCGTCTCATGGTCTCGGCAGCGACTTGACCCCGGCCGGAAGACACCACAACGCGGGCCGCGAACATGCCGGGACCTGCCCGCCTGTACGGCTCGCGCCGACACGGATCGTGTGAGCGCAAGCCGTACAGGACTGGGGGTGTTCTTTCTCCTCGCCCACCGCGCCTACTGCGGCAAAGATCTCAAGGGCACGGGCGGGTGCAGGACGGGTCAGGCCACGGGCTCGGGTTCTTCGACCTCGTCGACGTTGCGGCGGGGGCCGGTGAACCAGTTCTTGGCCGACAGCGCCCACCACAACCCGATGGCCACGAGCACCACACCCACGGCGATCGGCGCGTAGTTCACCGACGTCCAGGCGAAGTCCTTGTTGCCGGGCACGCCCGCCGGGGCGAGCGGCAGGATGAAGTAGATCGAGATGATCACGATCTCGATGACCGAGATCCAGCCCAGCACCTTGTACTTGCTGCCCAGCGTCCACGGACCCGGCTGGAAGTTCGCCCCCGCCCGGAGACGGAGCCAGATCGGGATGAGGAAGGCCAGGTAGAGCCCGATCACGGCGATCGAGACGACGGCGAGGAACGCCACCGGGACGGTGCTTCCGGGAGGGGCGTACAGCGCCGGGAGCGTGATCAGCAGGGCGACGGCGCAGCCGCCGATGATGGCGTTGACCGGCGTCCGGTTGCGGTCCACCTTGGACCAGAGCCGCCAGCCGGGGACTCCGCGGTCCCGGGAGAAGGCGTAGGTCATCCGGGACATCGAGGTCACACAGCTCATGCCGCAGAAGAACTGCCCGATCGTGGAGATGCCGAAGATCACGGTCGCGAGCGGCGCCGACAGCGACGAGGTGAAGATCGCCCCGACGAAGCCGAACTCCTTGTTGACCGCGTCCACGTCCGTCGCCGCGAAGAGGAACGACAGCAGCAGAACCCAGCCGCCGATCGCCGAGTAGAAGATCGACTGCCAGAGGCCCCGGGCGGCGGTAGTGGCCGCGCCCTGCGTCTCCTCCGAGACGTGCGCGCAGGCGTCGAAGCCGGTGATCGTGTACTGGGTGAGCAGGAAGCCCAAGGGCAGCACATACAGCCAGTACGTCGGCCCGGACCCGTCGCCGAAGCCCGAGTTGTTGAACCGCTCGAACAGGAAGCTCACGCTCTGGTGCTCGGACGGGCCGAAGATCAGGATGAGGATCACGGCCGCCGCGCCGAACACGTGCCACCAGACCGAGATGTTCTGCAGGATCGAGATCAGACGGTGGCTGAAAATGTTGATCAGCGCGTGCAGCACGAGCAGGACCGCGAACAGCAGGAACGTCTGCTTCAACGGGTCACCGGTGGCCCAGCTGTCGCTGAACCGGCCGATGGTGATGTTGAGGAACGTGGCGCAGCCGTAGTCCACGCTCGCCGTGACGGCGATCAGGCCGATCAGGTTGAGCCAGCCGGTGAACCACCCGTGGACGGGCTTGCCCAGCTTGGCGGCCCACCAGTAGATGCCGCCCGCGGTGGGATATGCCGACACCAGCTCCGACATGCAGAAGCCGATGATCAAGATGAATGCCGAGATCAGCGGCCAGCCGACGGAGATCGCGAGCGGGCCTCCGTTGTTCCAGGCCTGGCCGAACGTCGTGAAACAGCCGGCCAGGATCGAGATGATAGAGAAAGAGATAGCGAAGTTGGAGAAACCGCTCCACGTTCGCGAGAGCTCCTGCTTGTAGCCGAGCTCCGCGAGCCGTTTGGCGTCGTCGTCGAGGGCTTGCGCCATGAGGCCTCCTCTTAACCGGGTGGGGGTATCCGGCCGATCAGGCGGCCCGGCTCCCTTTGGTCTACCTTCAGACCATTGGTTCGATTGTGCGGGCAGGGTGTTACAGGACGGTACCGATGTGGCAACTTCCAGTAGACGTCCAGGAAGTTGCCACCCGTCGCGGAGCGGGCGGTCGCGAGGTGACCTATCATCCGGAGCCTCTCGGCTGGACTCAGGGCGGGCTCAGGGCGGGCTCAGGGCGGGAGTTCGCCGCGGGTGGGGAGGCCCTGCCACGAGCTCGGGCTCGCTACGGCGAAGGCGGCCAGTGAGATGCCGCGTTTGAGCCGGTCCGCCGGATGCAACTCGTCGAGGAGCGCGCTGAGATAGCCGGCGACGAAGGCGCCGCCCACCCCGGTGGGGTCGACGGATGTCACGGGCGCCGCCTGGGTGTCGTAGCGCAGCCCGTCGACGGTCGCGCTGGCGCCCTTCGTCCCCCGCGTGACGACGAGCTCGGGGATCGTTCCAAGGGGAGAATCGATCAGTTGCAGCTCGTCCTGGGTGGCGAACAGCACGTCGGCGGAGGCCGCCAGCTCGCTCAGCGCCTGCCTGGCCTCGTCGACGCTCTCCCACAGGTGGGGGCGATGGTTGACGTCCACGGAGATGAGCACTCCGGCGTCCCTCGCCAGTTTGACCGCGTGATGCACCGCGCTCCACGCGAACCCGCTGAGCGCGAGCGTGATGCCCGTGACATGCAGGATCTTCGCCGACTGGATGGCCTCCGCCGGGACGTCTCCCGTGGACAGCCGCGACCCGGCGGAGCCTTCCCGGTAGTGTACGGCGTGCGTCGAACGGCCGATCCGGCGCTGCCGTACGACCAGCCCGGTGGGGGCGGTCTCGTCGACGCGGACGTGGGAGACGTCCACGCCCTCGCCCCGCAGCGTGCTGAGGGTCCGGACGCCCAGCTCGTCCACGCTCACCCGGCCGAGCCACGTCACCGAGTGCCCGAGCCGGGCCAGGCCGACGGCCATGGTCAGCTCGGCGCCCTCGACGTCGAGACGTGCGCTCATGTCGTGCCGGATCCGGTCCGCCGAGACGACGCCCAGCGCCTCTCCGAGCGTGAACACCTCGGTCATGTAGGCCATCTCAGAAGCCGGCGTGACATTGCATCGAAGATTCCTTCTCCACGATCGTTGCGGAAAAGCATGACAGAAGTGGATGCGCCCCCGGTAGGCGTACGGCGATCGCGAAGCCGATCAGGTGCCGAAGAGGCTCTGCCGACGTCCTCCGGCCATCGGCTGGCCGGAGGAGAGGCGTTCTGGTCTCTTTGTGCAGTTCCGGCCCTATTCGGTTCCGGCGACCTTGGCGAGGTAGGCCTCGGTCAGGGCGGGGTCGAGGAGCCATTCGGCGAAATCGTCGGGGGTGGAGAACGCGTTCGCGAACCGGTCGGCGACCGGCTGGAACCGGCCGGCCGCGCCGATGACCTGAAGCACGTGCGGCGGTGGTGGCGCGAGCATCGCGTTGGTCCAGCCGGTGCAGACGGCCACTTGCGACCAGTACGTCTCGAAGGCGGCCCGCATGAACTCGGCGTCGAACCGGCCGTCGTGGGCGGTGATCGCCTCCAGGTAGGCGGCTGCGCACCGAGCGGCGTTGTTGGAACCCTGCCCGGTGATGGGATCGTTGGCGACGACGACATCGGCCATGCCGAGCACCGTCCCGCCGGAGGGCAGCGTCGCCACGGGGTGGCGGACCACCGGGGTGAACCTGCCCGCGAGCGTGCCGTTCGCGTCGGTGAGCTCCACTTCGGCGCAGCGCTCGTACTCCCAGGGAGCGAACTGGCGCATCAGCTCCAGGGTGAGGTCCAGGTGGCCCTGCGGGTCACGCGCGAGCCCGCCGAACACGTCCAGCGGACCTCCGGGGAGGCCCTCCCAGAACAGGATGTCGCAGTTCCCGCTGGTGGTGTAGGCGGGAATGACGATCAGCTCTCCGACGCCGGGCACCAGGTCGAGCCGGACCGCGTTCAGCTCCGGATGCTCGGCGCGCGGCCCGAGACCGTGGACGTAGGCGATGGCCAGCGAGCGCTGCGGGGTGGTGTACGGCGATCGCGTCTCGTCCCGGTCGAACAACGCGGCGATCTCCGCCTTGCCGGCGGCGACCACGGTCAGGTCGAAGAATCCCGTGAGATGGTCGAGATCTGAGACGGTGACCGCGCTGATCACGACCTTGCCGCCGCGCTCCTCGAACAGCTCCAGCCACGCGGCCATCTTCACCCGCTGATCGATCGACTGGGCGTACTCGTCGAACCGGCCGAGCCAGTCGATCGCGCGGCCGCCGCCGGGCGCCGGCACCGACACGCCGAGCCCGTCGATCCGGTGGCCGCTGCCCGCCCACAGATCCAATCCGACGGCCCGCTCCAGGCCCAGGGCATGACCGAACATGCACTGGGTCGACATCACCTTGCCGCCGCGAATCTCGTCGGCCGTACGCGCCGACATCACCGTCACGTCATGGCCTCGGTCCAGCAGGCCCAGCGCGAGCTGCAACCCGGACTGGCCGGAGCCGACAATCAAGATCTTTGGCATGTGTCTCACTCTAAGCGGGATCTCTGGAGGCGGAGTCCCTAAGAGGGACGGTCTCTAAGAGGACTGGCCGACGAACGTGGACAGGGCGTGCTTGGTCAGATCCCGTAGCACGAGTCGCACGCCGGTCCGAGGCCGGGTAGGGGAGTCAAGGGTGCAGGCCCTTCTCCACGGTGAGGCGGGTCAGCTGCACGCGTGAGCCGATGCCGAGCTTGCGGAAGATCTGCCGCAGGTGGAACGCCACCGTGTGCACGCTGATGAACATCTGGTTGGCCACCTGCTGGTTCGTCCAGCCCTGGGCGACGAGCAGGGACACCGTGTTCTCGGTCTCGGTGAGGCTCTCCCAGCCGGTGGCCGGCCGGTCCGCGTAGGACCAGTGGCGGTGCCGTACGCCCGCCCGCCGCAGCCTCCGGCGCACCCGCGCCGCGTCCCGCGTGGCGCCCGTCCTCTCGTAGCCGGCGAGCGCGCGGTCCAGAGCGGCGATGCCCGCCTCATGGTCGCCGGTTCGGCGGAGGGCGACACCGAAGTCCTCCTCCGCGGACGCGCGGGACCAGGTATCGGATCCCTCGGCGGCGGCCAGGCCGAGCTTGGCCGGGTCGCCGTCGAGCAGGCCGCGCGCGTGCGCGGCGGCGGCCACGACCGCCGGGAAGCCGGGATTGCTCCCGGCCAGATCCTCCGCCACGGCCACCACCCGTTCCGCCAGCGGCCGGTCGCCCACGTCGAGGGCCAGCCGGGCGAGCCACGCGCCCGCCGCCGGTTCCCCGATGAGGACCCAGCGGTGTTCGCCGAGCCCGGAATAGATGCTCTCGACCAGTTTCATGGCGCTCTGGGGGCCGTCGCGGGCCTCGGCCACCTGCGCCGCGACCATGGTGGCCCGGGTGCGGGCGTAGGTCGCCGCGTGGTGCGACCCGTGGGCGTGCTCCCCTTCCATCTGGAGGGCCGCCGTCCGCAGGTCGCCGCGGCGCAGCGCGACCATGGCCAGGACGTACGCGGCGAGTGGGCTGAACAGGTGTGTTCCCAGCGAGTCGGCCAGCCGGAGACCCACCTCGGCCTCGGCGACGGCGTCGTCGAGCCGCCCCCGGGCGAGCTCCACACGCGCCCGCAGGACGGAGTGGCTCGCGGCCCACGCCGAGTGGGCGGGGGACTCCGCCTCGTCACGCGCCGTGTCCAGCACGGCGCGCGCCTCGTCGAGCCGGTTGACGTCGGCGAGCATCGCCGCGAGCGTGAAACGCGGATGGGTCCGGCGGGCCGCGGCCGAGCCGGCCTCGGCCAGCTCCACCGCCTCGCGCGCGAGCCGGAGCGCCTCCGCCAGTCGCCCGGAGTCCCACGTGATCACGGCGAGGGCGACCCTGGCCTCGACCACCACGGCGTCCCCGTGTCCGTCGGCACCCTTCAGGATCGCCGCGGCCCGCTCCGCGACGCGCTTGTCGTTCAGGCAGGTCAGTGCGTGGAGGTGGGCCAGCACCGCACGGTCACTCAGGTCGCGGGGCAGATTCGCCTCCGTCAGCGCCTTCTCCGCATGCACCAACGCCTCGTCCGCCCGGCCGCGTGTGTAGAGGACGTCCGAGAGGGCGCACCGGAGCCGGGCGGCGGCGAGGGCGGACGGTGGCCGGTCGAGCGCCTCCCGGACCAGCCGGTCGGCGTCGTCGAGCCGACCCGCCTCGATCATGGTCTCGATCGCGGTCATCGTGCGGGGGAACCGGTTCGGGTCCCGCACGTCGGTGAGTTCGAGCGCTCTGGCGGCCAGGTGCGCGGCGGTCTCCGGCGCCGAGGCGCGGGTCTCGGCCACCGCCAGGTCCAGGCCCCCCAGAGCCCGGGTGTCGCCGTGCCCGGTGCCCTGGAGCAGGTGCCCCGCAGCCCGTACGGCGGAGCCGCCACGGTCGAGCAGGAGCCCGCCGATCTGTCGGTGCAGGGCCTGCCGCAGCGGCACGGGGATCCCGGCGATCACGGCCCGCCGGACCAGTTCGTGCCGGAAGACGAGGGCGTCCGGGGCCGCGAGCAGCACACCGGCCGCCAGCGACTCCTCGATCGCGGGTAGCAGGCCGGCCGGGGGCACGCGCAGCAGTTCGGCGACGTCGTCGGGGGTGAAGGCCTGTCCCAGCACGGCAGCGGTCTCGATCAGCTGGTGCGCCTGCGGGCTCAGCCTGTCCAGGCGGTGCCGTACGACGGTCTGGATCCGGGTGGGGAGCTGCGCGGACACCAGCCCGGCCCGGCCGCCCGAGATGGTCAGCGCGCCCTCGTCGCGAAGGCCGGCGATGAGCTCCGTGACCAGGAAGGGGTTTCCGCCCGCGCCGGACACCAGCGCGAGCAGGTCGGGTTTCGGCTCCGCGCCGAGGAGGTCGCCCGCGACCAGCGCGACCGCGTCGTCGGGCAGGGGGCCGAGCTCCACTCTGACCGCTCCCTGTCGTTCCAGCAGCTCGAACAGCCGCTTGACCTCGGGGCTCCCGTTCGTCGTCTCCGCCGTCGACCGTGCCAGAACCCAGACGACGGGATAGGACGACAGCTGCCAGTGCAGGGTCCGCAGCGCCATCACAGTGGCCAGGTCGGCCCAGTGGAGATCGTCCAGGGTGACCAGCAGCGGTCCGGCGGCGAGGCGCTCCTCGACGCGGTCCCGCAGCCGCTCCACGAGCACCATCCGCCCGTCGAGACCGGTGAGGCTTCTCGCCTGGCACGGCGCTTCGTCGAGCGCCATGAGCAGCGGCGCCAGCGGGGTGAGCCGGCCGAACTCGTCGGCCTTGCCCAACGCGAGGGAGAAGCCGAGCGCGGACGCCGCGGCGGCGGCCTGGGTCAGCAGCCGGCTCTTGCCCATTCCCGGCTCGCCGTCGACGAGCAGGGTGCCGCTCCGCCCGGCCTCGGCCGACTTCAGCAGGTCGAGTATGGTGCGCCATTCACGTTCGCGTCCGTGCATGTCCCACCTCCTGAAGTGGGGTTTTTAACCACTACCCGATCTGAGGATGTGGCTAACCATCGACCGGGCCAGGCTCGAAGAGGGGGTCAGCCACGGCTTCGGGGGTCCGCGTCGACACGGCCGACGTGCCCGGAGCCGGTGAGCTGATCGCGAACTAGCGAGGGCAGGGGGCGCCTGATGGCGAAGGCAGTGGGCATCGACCTGGGCACGACGAACTCCGTGATCGCCGCGATGGAGGGAGGCCAGCCGACGGTGATCCCGAACGCCGAGGGATCGCGCACGACTCCCTCGGTGGTCGCCTTCACCGAGCAGGGCGAACGCCTTGTGGGCCAGCTCGCCCGGCGGCAGGCGATCCTGAACCCCAAGGGGACGATCTACTCGGCCAAGCGCTTCATCGGGCGCCGGTACGAGGAGGTGCAGAGCGAGCTCAAAGCGGTGTCGTTCGACGTGGTCGAGGGCCCGGGCGGTTCTGTGCGATTCCTGGTCCACGGCAAGCAGTACGCGCCTGAGGAGATCTCGGCGCTGGTGCTGCGCAAGCTCGTCGCCGACGCCGCGAAGTTCCTCGGCGAGAAGATCACGGAAGCCGTCATCACGGTGCCCGCCTACTTCAACGACGCCCAGCGGCAGGCCACCAAGGACGCCGGCAAGATCGCCGGCCTGGAAGTCCTGCGGATCATCAACGAGCCGACGGCGGCCGCGCTCGCGTACGGCCTGGACAAGAAGTCGAACGAGACCGTGCTCGTCTTCGACCTGGGCGGCGGGACGTTCGACGTCAGCATCCTCGACATCGGCGAAGGCGTCGTCGAGGTCCGCGCCACCTCCGGGGACGGGCACCTCGGCGGCGACGACTTCGACCGCCGGATCGTCGACCACCTGGCCGACGAGTTCCAGCGGCAGGAGGGCATCGACCTGCGGCGTGACCCGCAGGCGTTGCAGCGGCTGTTCGAGGCCGCGGAGAAGGCCAAGGTGGAGCTCTCCTCGGTCACGCAGACGACGGTCAGCCTGCCGTTCATCACCGCGGACGCGAACGGCCCCAAGCACCTGAACGCCACGCTCATGCGCTCCACGTTCGAGCAGATCACCGCTGACCTGGTCGAGCGTTGCGTCGGGCCGGTGCGGCAGGCGATGGCGGACGCCAAGCTCACCGCGGACGACATCGACGAGGTCATCCTCGTCGGCGGCACGACCCGGATGCCGGCGGTGCAGAGCCTGGTGCGGCGGCTGACCGGAGGCAAGGAACCCAACATGACGGTCAACCCCGACGAGGTGGTGGCCGTCGGCGCCGCGATCCAGGCCGGGATCATGAAGGGAGAGGTCAAGGACGTCCTCCTGCTCGACGTCACACCACTGTCGCTCGGCATCGAGACGCTGGGCGGCGTGATGACCAAGGTCATCGACCGGAACACGACGATTCCCGCCCGCCGGACCGAGACGTTCAGCACCGCCGAGGACAACCAGAGCGCCGTCGACGTCGTCGTCCTGCAAGGGGAGCGGGAACGGGCCGCCGACAACCGGACGCTGGGTCGCTTCCGGCTGGAGAACATCCGGCCCGCGCCGCGCGGCATGCCGCAGATCGAGGTCACCTACGACATCGACGCCAACGGCATCCTGAACGTGTCCGCGCGGGACAAGGACACGGGCGGCGAGCAGCGCATCACGATCAGCGAGAGCTCCAACCTGGACAAGTCCGAGGTGGAGCGGATGATCGCGGACGCCGAGCGGCACCGTAGCGAGGACGCCCGGCTGAGGGAGCAGATCGACGCCAGAAACGAGCTCGACTCGATCGCGTACCAGGTGGAACGCCGGCTGGGTGAGCTCGGGGACACCGTGGCCGTGCACGACAAGGCGCGGGGCGAAACGCTGATCGCCGACGCCCGCCAGGCGATCAGGGAAGAGGCGCCCATCGACCGCCTGCGCTCGCTCACCGCGGAGCTGCAGCAGGTCTACCACGGTCTCGCGGCGGCCAAGTACGCGTCCTCAGGACAAGAAGGCCCTGCCGCCACGTCCACCCAGGGAGACCCGCGCACACCCAAGCAGCCCCCAGGGGACGACGATGTCATCGACGCCGAATTCACAACCTCCGACTGACCCGCCCGAGGTGGCTGAGCAGGTGGCCGACCTGGAGGGGCGGTGGCTGCGCGCGGTCGCGGAGCTCGACACCATGCGCAGGCGCATGGCCCAGGACGCGGAGCGGCAACGCGCCGAGGAACGGGCCAGAGTGGCCGCGGAGTGGCTGCCCGTGCTCGACAACCTGGAGTTGGCGCTCAAACACGCCGACGCCGAGTCCAACGCCGTCATCGAGGGCGTGCGAGCCGTACGGGATCAGGCGATCGCCCTGCTCGGCCGGCTCGGCTTCCCGAGGTACGACGACGTCGGAGAGGAGTTCGACCCCGCCCGGCACGAAGCGGTCGCGGTCGTGCGGGACGCCGACGCGCCGCCGGGGACGATCGTGGACGTCGTACGGCCCGGCTACGGGGACGACGAGCGGCAGCTTCGCCCCGCTTCCGTTGTCGTCGCCGCGAAGGCCGTCACCGAGGGCGACCGCGATGCCGCCACCAGAGATGCGGCCACCGAGGGCGACCGCGATGCCGCCAGAGGTGCCGCCAGGGGTGCGGCCACCGAGGCCTCCGACGGGCTCTCCGCCGGGACCTCCGACGGAGCCGAATGATGGCGGACGACTTCTACGAGGCGCTGGGCGTGCCGCGAACGGCCGGCCAGGAGGAGATCCAGCGGGCGTACCGCAAGCTGGCCCGCTCCTACCATCCGGACGTCAACAAGGACCCGGGCGCGGAGGACCGGTTCAAGGAGATCGCGGAAGCCTACGCCGTGCTCTCCGATCCGGAGACCAGGAAGCGGTACGACGCCTTCGGGCCGGACTTCCGGCAGGTTCCCGAGGGCGTCGACCCCGAGACCTGGGCGCGAGCTCGCGCGGGGGCGGGCTCGCGCCGGGCCCGGCAGGAGTGGGACTTCGGCCCGGGCGCCTACGGCCCAGGTGGTCCAGGCGAATTCAGAACGGGCGACTTCAGAACGGGCGACTTCGAGGACCTCCTCGGCAACATCTTCGGCGGCGGCCGCGCCGGGCGCCGGTGGGGTCCCATGCCGGGCGCGGACCAGGAGGCCGAGCTCACGGTCACGGTGGAGGAGGCCTACCACGGTGGGCGCCGCTCGTTCACAGTCGGCGGCCGGACGATCGAGGTCACCATCCCGCCCGGCGTCACCGAGGGGCAGCGCATCAGACTGAGCGGCCAGGGGGGCCACGGCACCGAGGGCGGGAGCCCCGGCGATCTCTACCTCATCGTCCGGATCGCCCCCCATCCGCGCTACCGGGTCGAGGGCCGCGACATCCACGTCGACCTGCCGCTCGCCCCGTGGGAGGCGGCGCTGGGCGCGACCGTCGCCATCGATACCCCGGGCGGCGAGGCGAAGGTCCGGGTCCCGCCGGGAACGTCGAGCGACCGCCGCCTCCGGCTCCGGGGGCGCGGCGTGCCCAACCCTCGCGGCAAGCCGGGGGATCTCTTCGCGCGAGCCCGGATCATGGTTCCGCCGACTCCTACTGACGCGGAGCGGCGGCTGTTCGAGCAGCTCAGTGCCGCCTCCACCTTCGATCCGAGGAGCGGGCGATGACCTACGCACTGGTACGGCCGACGCGGCTGGACCTCGACTCGTTCGCCCGCGCGGCCGGGCTGCACCCGGAGGTGGTGCGCCGCCTGATCGTTCTCGGGCTGCTCGACGCGACGACGGACGCGGCGGGCAACCCGTCGCTCCCCGTCTCGCAACTCGCCGTCGTAGGCCGGATCCAGCGGCTGCGGGCCGGATTCTCGGTCAACTACGCCTCGCTCGGCCTGGTCATGGACCTGCTCGATCGCGTCGCCGAACTGGAGGCGGCCCTACGGACCCGTACACGTTCGACCGGAGGCTGACGTGGACCTGAACCGCCTGACCCAGAAATCCCAGGAAGCCCTGCACGAGGCCCAGACCGCGGCGACGCGGCTGGGACACACCGAGGTGGACGGCGAGCATCTCCTGCAGGCGCTCCTCACCCAGCCCGAGGGCCTGGTGCCCCGCCTTCTCGGCCAGGCGGACGCGGATCCCGGCAAGCTGCGCCAGGAACTCGAAGCGGAGCTGCGCAGACGCCCCTCCGTGAGCGGGCCGGGCGTGGCTCCCGGCCAGGTCTACGTCACCCGGCGGCTGTCCCGCCTGCTCGACTCCGCGGAGCAGGAAGCCAGGCGGCTCAAGGACGAGTACGTGTCCGTCGAACATCTGCTCATCGCCCTGCTGGACGAGGGTCCGGAGACCTCCTCAGGTCGTTTGCTGCGCGAGCAGGGCCTGACCCGCGACCGGTTCCTGCAGGCGCTGACCACGATCAGGGGCAACCAGCGGGTGACGTCCGCGATGCCCGAGGTCGCCTACGAGGCGCTGGAGAAGTACGGCCGGGACCTCGTCGCCGACGCCGCCGCCGACAAGCTCGACCCGGTCATCGGCCGCGACGCGGAGATCCGCAGGGTCATCCAGATCCTGTCGCGGAAGACGAAGAACAACCCGGTCCTCATCGGCGACCCCGGTGTCGGCAAGACGGCCATCGTGGAGGGGCTGGCACAGCGGATCGTACGCGGTGACGTGCCCGAAGGGCTGCGCGACAAGACGATCTTCATGCTGGACTTGGGGTCGCTGGTCGCCGGGGCGAAGTACCGCGGCGAGTTCGAGGAGCGGCTCAAGGCCGTGCTCATGGAGGTGAAGGCCGCCGAGGGCCTGATCATCCTCTTCGTCGACGAAGTGCACACCGTGGTCGGGGCGGGCGCGGCCGAGGGCGCCATGGACGCCGGCAACATGCTCAAGCCGATGCTCGCCCGCGGGGAACTGCACATGATCGGCGCGACGACGGTCGTGGAGTACCGCAAATACATCGAGAAGGACGCGGCCCTCGAACGCCGGTTCCAGCCGGTGCTGGTCGACGAGCCGTCCGTGGAGGACGCCATCTCGATCCTCAGAGGCCTGCGCGAACGACTTGAGGTGTTCCACGGCGTGAAGATCCAGGACAGCGCGCTCGTGGCCGCGGTCGTGCTCGGCCACCGGTACATCTCCGACCGCTTCCTCCCCGACAAGGCCATCGACCTCGTGGACGAGGCCTGCGCCGTGATCCGTACGGAGATCGACTCCATGCCGGCGGAGCTCGACGAGCTCACCCGCCGCGTGACGCGCCTGGAGATCGAGGAGGCGGCGCTCTCCAAGGAGACGGATCCGGCGAGCCAGGCGAGGCTGGAGGAGCTGCGCAAGGAACTGGCCGATCTGCGCGCCGAGGCCGACGCCATGCGCGCCCAGTGGGAGTCCGAACGGCACGCCCTGCGCCGCGTGCAGTCCCTTCGCGAGGAGATCGAGGCCGTACGGCGGGAGGCCGAGCTGGCCGAGCGCAACTACGACCTCAACCGCGCCGCGGAGTTGCGCCACGGACGGCTCCCGGAGCTTGAACGGCGGCTGGAGGCGGAGGAGGAGAAGCTCGCAGCCAGGCAGGGAGGCCGCCGGCTGCTCCGCGAAGTCGTCACCGAAGAGGAGATCGCGGCCATCGTGTCCCGCTGGACCGGCATCCCGGTGGCCCGCCTCCAGGAGGGGGAGCGGGAGAAGCTGCTGCGCCTCGACCAGATCCTGCACGAGCGGGTGATCGGCCAGGACGAGGCGGTCCAGCTGGTCTCGGACGCGGTCATCCGCGCCCGCGCGGGCATCAAGGATCCGCGCCGGCCGATCGGCTCGTTCATCTTCCTCGGGCCGACGGGCGTGGGGAAGACCGAGCTGGCCAAGGCGCTCGCGGAGGCGCTCTTCGACACCGAGGAGAACATGGTCCGCATCGACATGAGCGAATACCAGGAGCGGCACACCGTCAGCCGCCTGGTCGGCGCCCCGCCCGGCTACGTCGGGTACGAGGAGGGCGGCCAGCTCACCGAGGCGGTACGGCGCAAGCCGTACTCGGTGGTGCTCTTCGACGAGATGGAGAAGGCGCACGCGGACGTGTTCAACACGCTGCTGCAGGTGCTCGACGACGGGCGGTTGACCGACGCCCAGGGCCGTACGGTCGACTTCCGGAACACCGTGATCATCATGACGTCGAACATCGGCTCCGAGTACCTCATGGAGGGCGTCACGCCCAGCGGCGAGATCAAGCCGGAGGGGCGGGAACTCGTGATGTCGGCGCTGCGGCGGCACTTCCGGCCCGAGTTCCTCAACCGGGTCGACGAGATCGTGCTGTTCAAGCCGCTCACCGAGGCCGAGATCGAGCAGATCGTCGACCTGATGTTCAACGACATCAGGAAGCGGGTCGCCGACCGACGGATGACCCTGGAAGTCACCGAGGACGCCCGCCGCCTGATCGCCGAGCACGGCTACGACCCCGTTTTCGGGGCGCGTCCGCTCCGCCGGTTCATCGCCCGCGAGGTGGAGACCCGGATCGGCCGGGCGCTGCTCGCCGGGGACGTCCAGGACGGGGCGGTCATCCTCGTCGACGAGTCGGCCGGCGAACTCATCGTCACCTACGAGAACCGACAGGCGTAACAGGCCGCTGCTCGGCTACGAGAACCATCAGGCCGGACAGGCCGCTGCCCCTGCCTCAGCCGGTACGGCGTAACAGGCCGCCGCGCGGCTGCGAGAACCGTCAGGATCTCGGCGTGCTGACGGTGCGGCCACGGCGTACCCGGGTCACGTCTCGGTCATGGCGATGTGATTCCGGTCAAACCGTGCCCCGGAATGCGGCAAATGTTCGGATTAACATCCTGTTCACATTCGGGCAAAGGCTTTGAAACGGTCTGCTGGAAACCTTCGGCGTGGCGGCTAAACCGCACGGTCCGCCTCTCCTGAAGGGATCGACGTGAGTTACAAGGCTGAGTACATCTGGATCGACGGCACCGAGCCCACCGCGAAGCTCCGGTCTAAGACCAAGGTTCTCGCGGACGGCGCCGAGCTGCCGATCTGGGGGTTCGACGGCTCCAGCACCAACCAGGCCGCCGGACACTCCTCGGACTGCGTGCTCAAGCCGGTCTTCTCCTGTCCTGACCCCGTCCGCGGCGGCAACGACGTCCTTGTCCTGTGTGAGGTCCTCCTCCCCGACATGACGCCGCACCCGACCAACACCCGCGCTCTGCTCACCCCGATCGCCGAGCGGTTCGAGGCGCAGGAGTCCTGGTTCGGCATCGAGCAGGAGTACACCTTCTTCAAGGACGGCCGTCCCTACGGCTTCCCGATCGGCGGCTTCCCCGGCCCGCAGGGCCCGTACTACTGCGGCATCGGCGCGGACGAGGTCGTCGGCCGTGACATCGTCGAGGCGCACCTCGACGCCTGCATCGAGGCGGGGCTGGAGATCTCCGGCATCAACGCCGAGGTCATGCCCGGCCAGTGGGAGTTCCAGATCGGCCCGGCGGGCCCGGTCGAGGTCTCCGACCACATGTGGATCGCGCGCTACCTGCTCTACCGCATCGCCGAGGACTTCGGCGTCTCCGTCACCCTTGACGCCAAGCCGGCCCCCGGCGACTGGAACGGCGCCGGCGCGCACACCAACTTCTCCACCAAGGCCATGCGCGAGGGTTACGAGCCGATCATCACCGCCTGCGAGGCCCTGGGCGAGAAGGCCCTGGACCACGTCAAGGCGTACGGCGCCGGCATCGAGCAGCGCCTCACCGGCCTGCACGAGACCGCCCCGTGGAGCGAGTTCAGCTACGGCGTCTCCAACCGCGGCGCCTCGGTCCGCATCCCGTGGCAGGTCGAGATCGACAAGAAGGGCTACATCGAGGACCGCCGTCCCAACGCGAACGTCGACCCCTACACGGTGACCCGCCTGATCGTCGACACCTGCTGCACCGCCCTGGAGAAGGCCGACCAGGTCTGACCTTCCCGAACAGTCTCGTACGGCTCTCGCTCCTCCTCGTACGGCTCCCGCCTCGGTTGGCGGGAGCCGTACTGGCATGTACAGGCCCTTGAGGTCTTGGCAGCGGGTTTGCGCGACGCGGGCCCTGGGGCAACCCAGGTTCCTGCTCTGGCGCGTCACCCTGAAATGGCGGCGCGAGGTCGCCGCCGTGCTCCGGCCGCTAGGGCTGACTCATCCCCAGTTCGTCGTGCCGGCCGGCACCGGGTGGCTCGGCCGCCACGGCAGCCCTCCGAGCCGGCGCGGGCCGGCCGGCCACACCGGTATGGACGCCATGACCGCCTCCCAGGTAGCCCGCACCCTGGAAACCAAGAAGCCGATCATCCGCGAAGGCGACCCGCGCGACACCCGCATCAAACGCCTGCGCGTCACCCCCGACCGGGGTCGCGCCGCCCCGCGGGCTCAGTTGCCCTGGAAGCGGGCGTGCCGTTCCAGCCGGGCCAGATCCAGCTCCATCTGCCGCATCACCTTCTGGTAGCCCTCCCAGCCGTACATCTTCACGAGCTTGGCCTTCACCCGGAGCGTCTCTTCCTCGGCCGAGTCGGGGGTCCGGTGGCTCATGTCGTCCAGGGCCAGCAGCGCCTGAAGCTCTTGTTCGGGGACAGATTCGGGTGGATTCATGGTGGTTAGTCCTTCGTGTCTGCACGAACGCGGCGTATGCCTGGACGTCCGGGAGTGCGAAGGGGTTGACAGATCCTTGACTAGAAATGCTTACGATTCCGAAGAGACATGATCATATCGGCGTCGGCTCGGTGTCCGGCACATGCGATCAGATCGTGATCCATTCGGTCACGAGCAGTGTCCCGGTCAGGCGGCAACGCAGGCTGAACGGCCCAGTGGGCACGTCGTCGCAGGTGAAGCGGCCCAGAGAATCGGCGGAGACGGTGACAGGGCGGCTGCCGTGGGTCTCGATCTCCGCGGGTTGCGGGGGGATCAGCTGGCCGACGACGCGCCCCGCCGTACCGGTGAAGGTGATCTCCAGGTCGACGGTGAGGGTGGGAGTGCCGAAGGTGAGCAGCCGCGGACTGTCGCCGCCGCGGACGGTCACGGGCTCTGTCAGGGAGTCGAAGGCCAGCTCGGCGAGCTCTGCGTCCATCGTGCGAAACGTGTACGCCTCGACCGCGGCCTGGAGAAGGTGGGACGGAACCGGGTCAAAAAGCTCGGCGGCGAAGCGCAGCTCCTCTTCGAGCGCGATGTCGTCATTCATTGGACGCCTCGTTCCGCGAGGAGTACGCGCAGGCGTCTCAGGCAGCGCTGCCGGATCGGGCCGATGCTTCCGACGGCGATGCCGAGGGCGGCCGACACCTCCTGGTAGCTGGGCGGCGGCGAGGCCATCAGCACCCGCAGCAAGCGTCGGCAGTTCTCGCCGAGATCCTGGAACGCCTGCCACACTTTGCGCATCCGCTCCGACTCGGCCGCGGCCTCCTCCGACTCGATGACCGCGCGCTCCGGCGTCCGCTCGTCGGCGATCCGGTCGAACACCTCCGCGTCACCCGTGGGCGAGGTCCTTCGCGCGGCCCGGATCACCTTCAGGCACTCGTGCCGAGCGGTGCTGGCCAGCCACGATCCGACCTTTTCCGGTTCGCGGATCCGCTCCAGATTCTGGGCGAGCCGGAACCAGGTCGTCTGCCACACTTCCTGCCCGTCGGCCTCCGACAGCCCGTGGGCGCGCACGACGGACCACACCAGAGGCGTCAGGCATTCCACGAGGGCCTTCCAGGCCGCGGCGTCCCCATCCACCGCGGCCCGGAAAAGGCTGCCGATCGAATC
>JBIOWF010000199.1:0-5400 GCA_044868295.1 Microtetraspora sp.
CGCAACGCCTCGATCGTCAACCTGAGCTGCTGCTCGGTCTGGTTCATCGGCTCGTTGTAGAGATCGGCCACCCGCGTGTGGATCCGCAGGATCGTCTGCGCCACACTCAGCTCGTACTCCCGGGGCGTCAACTCATAGTCCACGAACGTCCCGGGCAGCGTCACCTCACCGACGTGCCCCGCGGCCAGCTCGATCTCCGCCTCTCCATGAGCGTTCGCGGCCCGGCTCTCATTCGACCGGCACTCCTCGATATAGGCGCGGAGTTCCGCCGACAGGGCGAGGATCTCCTGGAACGCCTCTCGTGTAAGGGTCAGCGCCGTGCACCGGGTGATGGCCTTCGCGGTGAAGTCCCACGAGCCTGAGTCATCGGTCAGGATCTGGTCGCCGAAGTGGTCGCCGTCGGCCAGCACCCCCAACGTCGTGTCGTGGCCGTACGCGCCGACGCCGAGCTTGCTCACCTTGCCGTGCGCGATCAGGACCACCTGGTCCGCCGGCGTGCCCGCGGAGACGAGCACCTCACCCGGCTCGAACTCCCGCTGAGCGAACCGGCCCGCCAGGGCGGCCAGCGCGTCACCGTCGTCGAAGTGCCGCAACACGGGCAACTCGCAAAGCTCGGCCGGGATGACGCGAACCTCGGCTCCGGTGGAGACGAACGTTATCCGGCCATCCTTCACGCCATAACTGAGCCGCCGGTTGACCCGGTACGTCCCGCCGATCGCCTGCACCCACGGGAGTATCCGCAGCAGATGCCGCGAGGTGATCTCCTGCATCTGCGGCACGGATTTGGTCGTCGTCGCAAGGTTCCGCGCGGCGGCCGTACCAAGGCTCAGCTGCGACTGGCCGTTCTCGAGAGCAGATTCCGTCATGACGTGAACCACCTGTTCTTTGGTCAGCGTGAACTACTGGTCGTGGTTGCGGAGCTTGTGGGGAAAGGTCGCGGAGGTTGCGGGCGTGGCGAACGTGCGTGTTCCTCCGTCACCCGGCACAGATCGCGCGTCGGTGTGGGAGGCGCGGAGCCGCCGGACGGCACGCGCCTCGATGAGCGGTCTCCCTTATCGAGTGCGGTTGATGAGACTGCCGGCCACGACGCCTAATCCACCTCTGGCCTCGGGGTCGATCGGCGCGGTGTCGAGCACGTGGAGCGCCTCGCGGGCGCGGTCGTCGATCATCGCCTCGACGTGGGCCAGGGCTCCGGTGCCGACCACGATCTCGCGCAGCTCGGCTGCGCGCTGGTCGGTCAGCTCCGGGTTGCCGTGCCAGGTTCTCAGGTGGAGCACCTCGCCCCGCGAGGCGTGCTGGAGGGCATGGGCGATCAGGACGGTGTGCTTGCCCTCTCTGAGATCGTCGAGCACCGACTTGCCGGTCTGCGCGGGGTCGCCGAACATGCCCAGGATGTCGTCTCGGAGCTGGAAGGCCTCGCCCAGTGGCACGCCGAACCGGGAGTAGATCTCGAGAAGGGCGGGTTCCGCCCCGGCCAGCGCCCCGCCGATCTGCAGCGGGCGCTCAACCGTGTACTTGGCCGTTTTGTACCGGACCACCATGAGCCCCTGCTCCACTGTGGAAAGGTCGCGGACCTGGCCGAGGATGTCCAGATACTGACCGGTGATCACCTCGGTTCGCAGTCGGTCGAACAGGGCGCGGGCGGTCCTCAGGCGGGACGGTTCGACCTCGCTGCCGGAAAGCAGCTCGTCGGACCAGGCGAGCGCGAGCGTGCCCATCAGGATCGCCGCGGCCTGCCCGAACGAGCGGGCCGCCGGCCCCCTGTGCACGCCCGCCAGGCTGCGATGCAACGTCGGACGGCCGCGGCGGCGATCGCTGCTGTCCATGATGTCGTCGTGGATGAGCAGGCCCGCGTGGCAGAGCTCAAGAGCGGATCCCGCCGAGATGATCTGGTCGCACTCCTCACCACCCGCTCCGCGCCATCCCCAATAACACAGGAGAGGCCGGATCCTCTTGCCGCCGGCGAGGATGAACTGACGCAGGAGCCGATAGGCGGTGGCCACCTCCGGGTCGGCGACCGGGGCGGTGTGCTCGTCGAGGAATCCGGTCAGCCGACTGTCGATCAGCCCGCGGATCCGCTCGGCGGTCTGGGCGATCGAGGCCCGCTCGGTTTCCACGGTCATCGCCCGTCCCTTTCGAAGGAAAGTTTTGACAACAGGACGCTATGGATCGACTACGGAAAGTGGAAGATCCCGTTCCAGGGAGCGGAACGCGTGGTCGCCGACTCGCTCACCGGATCCCGCAAGGGGGCCGGTGACTCGGCCATAACCCACCTCGGCTACGGTGTGTAGCGAATCATTGCCTGGGGTAGCCATTCTTTGCGCGGCGCCAGGTGGAGCATGCCCTCTCTTCGCCAGCTCTTCGCCAGATAGGTGCACAGGAAAGAATGCCGCGAAGCGTCGCCCATGAGGAATCGCCACCGCCACCGCAGTCGGTGGCCGCTCAGCCACCGAGCAGCCTGGAGAAGGCGATAACGATCCTCGCCGCACTGAGCGAGGCGCTACAGCCGATCAGCCTGGCGAAGCTGTCCAGGAGGACCGGGCTGCCGAAGACGACGGCCCATCGGCTCCTCGGTGTGCTGTGCCGGGAAGGGTTCGCGCAGCGCATCGGCCTCGACTACACCATCGGCGACCGCCTGCTCTCCCTGGCCGATCCGGGGCCGAGAATGGTTCCCGGCATGCGCCGCGTCGTTCTGCCACACATGATCCGCCTGTACGAGATGACCCGCCAGACGGTCAACCTCGCGGTCTCGCGAGGCCTGGAGGTCGCCTACTTAGAGCGCGTCTACGGGCAGAGCCGGGTGAGTTCGCCCTCTGACGAGGTGGACCGCGCGCCCCTGCACTGCACCGCGACCGGCAAGGTGCTGCTCGCGTTCAACCACGAGCTCAACACGGCCTTCCGCGAGAGCGGGGCCCTGCGGAGACTGACCCCCCGCACCCTCGGGCGCGCCGCCCTTGACCGGGAGTTGAGCGTGATCCGCCGCCAGGGCGTCGCCTATTCGAGGGAGGAGTTCGCCGAGGGGGTCGTGTGCGCCGCCGCTCCCGTGTTCGGCCCTGACGGCAGGGTCTGCATGGCGCTCGGAGTGGCGGGCCCGCTGTCGGCTGTGGCGTCGGCGGAAGTCGCGGGCATAGTGAAGCGGGCAGCCCACACCATTTCCGTCACCATCGTCAGATCCCTTTCGGCGACGAAGACCGGCCCGTAGGCCGCGGGCGCACCCACCTCCTTCCTCTGACTGAGTGCGCGTACAGCCACACACTCTTACTCCCTGTGATATTCATGTAACGGCATGCGATCGGCAAAATGCCGAGGCTTCTGTCAACACACAGCCATAGGGATGGTCATGCTGGTCTGCGTACTCGCGGTGGCCACGGCGATCGGCACGGTCGCCTTGGCCGCATTCCTCTTCCGGAAGCTCGATCGAGGGACTCACGACGGGGAGCCTGGCGGCCCCTCCGCCGGCCATGCGGGAGCGATGTTGTCGGCGCTGTTCCTGCTGGTGTTCGCCATCGCGATCATCGTGCCGTGGACGACGACCGACGCCGCCCGGCAGAACACGTACACCGAGGGCCAGGTGGCCGTGGAGACGTACTGGGCCGCGACCGCGCTGCCCGCTCCGGCCGGTGGCCAGGTGCAGGCGGGGGTGCGCGATTACGTGAGCTTCGTCCTCGACAAGGAATGGCCGCTGATGGCGACGGGACAGCTCAGCCCCGAGGGGTCGGCCCGGCTGAACGCGCTCCGCACCCAGGTCGCCGACCTGGTCGTGACAGGGGACGCGGCGCAGAACGCCAAGGCCTCGGTGCTGGAACAGATCCGTGATCTGTCCGCCGCCCGCCGCACGAGAGCGGCCGACGCGGGGGCCACACCGCCTCCGGGCGTCCTTGGCCTGACGATCCTGACCGGCATCGTGGTCATCGTCTTCCCGTTCCTGGCGGGCGCCCGGCCGTCCGGCATGGCGATCGTGCCGCTCGTGGCGATGGCGGCGCTGCTCGGTGTCGGCGTCTACCTGGCCTGGGACATCTCGCACGTCTTCACCGGGGGGCTGGCGGTCACGCCCGACGCCTTCGCCACGGCGCTACAGGAGTTCCAGCGCATCCCCGAGGCCCGATGAGCAGGGCCGTCCAGCGCGTGCCGATGTCGCTGGCCCGGGCGCTCACAGCTTCGGCGATCGTCAGCTCCGCGCTCGCGGGTTCCGGGGCCGCGATGCCGGCGCCCGCGGACGCGACCGCGCACCTCACCACGGTGACCCCACTGGTCGCCCCGCTGGAATCGGCATCGGCCCCAGCCGTCCGCCCACCCGGGCCGACGCAGGCCCGGGTCGCCCCGGCGAGCGCACATGCCGCGCGAACCACGAGCAGGAGGCCGTGCGGGCCTGCCTGTCAGCACGGCTCGGACCGCGCCGACGCGACGGCCCGCCTGGGAGTCGCGGTGTGTGTCAATGTCGACACCGTGGTGAGCCTGAGGCTTGGAGTCAGTCTCGGAGGACATCGCGGTTGCCGCTCGACGAAGCCGGACAAGCCCATGCTCCCGCCCAAACCTCCCAATGTGACGCCGAAACCGAAACCGACTCCCAAGCCGGCTCCGAAACCGACTCTCAAACCGACGCCCAAGCCGGCTCCCCAACCGAGGCCAAGGCCTTTACCTCCACCGATTCGGCAGGTGCCGCCGCGTCCCGAGACGCCGGAGCGTACGGCGCAGCCCGTCGTGGAGCACCGGCCGTCGCCGTCGGTCACACCGACCCATCGGCTGCGGGTCCCCCACGCGGCGCGGCCGCCTGCCCGCCGCCGGAATCCGCTGACCTCTGTCCTTGTCCTGGTCGTCCTCACGACGCTCATCGCCTCAGCCGCGGGCGTGGCGTTCGCCGCGCGATAGCCGCGGGCCACCGATTACGGCGCGGTCGGCCGACGGTCAGGGGAGGCGGCCGACGTGGGCGAGTGCCTGCTTCAGCAGAACGCCGTGTCCGCCGGTCATCTCCTGCTGCACCATCGGGGAGGCCGCCTCCTCCGGCGTGAACCAGATGAGGTCTAGGGCGTCCTGCCGGGGACGGCAGTCCCCCGCGACCGGGACGATGTAGGCGAGGGACACCGCGTGCTGGCGCGGATCGTGGTACGGCGTGACGCCCGGCGTCGGGAAGTACTCCGCGACGGTGAACGGCTGCGGGGTGGCGGGCACCCGGGGCAGCGCCACGGGGCCGAGGTCCTTCTCCAGATGCCGCACGAGCGCGTCGCGGACACGCTCGTGGTGGAGCACCCGCCCGGAGACCAGGGCCCGGCTGACCGTCCCCTCTGACCCGATGCGCAGCAGGAGACCGACGCGGGTCACGACGCCCGTGTCGTCGACTCGCACCGGCACGGCGTCGACGTAGAGGATCGGCATCCGCCCCCTCACCAGCTCCAACTCTTC
>JBIOWF010000200.1:0-13135 GCA_044868295.1 Microtetraspora sp.
GCTGCGGCGGGGTGCCGGCCCCGGCGAGGCCGTGCGACAGCGCCATCGAGAAGCAAGAGGAGTGGGCGGCCGCGATGAGCTCCTCCGGGCTGGTCTTCCCGTTCGCCTGCTCCGCGCGGGCGGGCCAGGAGACCTCGAAGGTGCCGACCCCGGAGGAGTCCAGCGAGACCGTGCCGGAGCCGTCGAGGAGGGCGCCCTTCCACTGGGTCGTCGCGGTACGAGTGGTCGCCATGGCGAATCACCTTTCAATCGGTCGTCTGCGTGTCCATCAGCGACCTTAGCCCCGTCCACGATCCTCATGACGCACCGGCATCCCCCCGCTGAGCCGTGCGGCCGCCCCAGTGCTGAAGAAGGCCCGAGTCGTGACGAGGGCCGGGTCAAAGGCGTGCGCCGGATGAGCCCGGCCGCGTCCTGATCAGGAGGCGCGTGCCTGGTGGGCCCGGTGCTCGGCTCGGACCAGGTCCTCGACCGTCGCTCTGAGCTCAAGGAACTCCGGGGAGCGTTTGACCTCCAGCGACCGCGGTTCAGGGAGGTCAACGATGATTTCCTGACTTATCCGGCCAGGATCGCTGGACAGCACGAGCACCCGCCGGCCGAGAAAGACGGCTTCCTCGACGTCGTGGGTCACCATGACGATCGTGGTGCCGACGTCCTGCCACACCTGGCGGATGAACAGCTGCATGTCCTCCTTGGTCTGCACGTCGAGGGCGCCGAATGGCTCGTCGAGGAGCAGCACGCGCGGAGAGCAGGCCAGGGCGCGCGCGATGGACACGCGTTGCTGCTGCCCGCCGGAGAGACGGCCGGGCAGCGCGGTGGCGAGGTGGCCGAGCCCGACCTCGTCGAGCAGCCACCTGATCCGCTCCAGGCGCCGCCCCCGTGGCACGCCCAGCGCTTCGAGGCCGAAGGCGACGTTGTGCGCGACGTCCCGCCACGGGAACAGCGAGGCGGTCTGGAAGACCATGCCCCGGTCGGGGCCCGGCCCGGTGACCTCGCGGCCGTCCAGCAGCACCCGGCCCGCCGTCGGCCGCGACAGCCCGGCGATGAGGCACAGCAGGGTCGACTTGCCCGACCCGCTGGCCCCGACCACTGTCACGAACTCGCCTGGGGAGACCATCAGGTCGATGCCGTCGAGAACCGGCCGGCCCGCGACGAACTCCTTGCCGAGGCTCTCGATCCGGAGGTCGGCGTGGACTTCCGCCGGGGCCGTGTCCCTCACCATGTCCTTCACGGTGTCCCTCGTCGGCTTCGTCACCGCGTCGTTCGTCACCGCGTCGTTCGTCACTGTGTCCACCGCCCGACATGGGATCGCAGCAGGCGCAGCGCGATGTCGATCGTCAGCCCGATCAGCCCGATGACGATGAGAATCGCGAAGATCCGGTCGGTCTGCAGGAAACGCTGCGCGCGCGTGATCCGGTAGCCGAGGCCCGAGGTGGCCGCGACGAGCTCCGCCACCACCACGAAGTTCCAGGCCGCGGCGGCGTTCACGCGCATCGCGTCGATGATGCCGGGCAGAGCGTGGGGGAAGACCACCCTCGCCGCGACCCTCGTGCGGGAGGCGCCGAGAGTCGCGGAGACCTCCAGGAGCCGGCGCGGCACCTGCCGGACGACGTCTGCGGTCATCAGCGTGTTGAAGTACACCACGCCGAGGACCAGCAGGGCGACCTTGGACGCCTCGCCGATCCCCAGCCAGATGATCAGCAGGGGGATGAAGGCGGACGCCGGGAGGTAGCGCAGGATCCCGATGACGGGTTCGAGCAGCGGCTGCGCCCATCCCAGAGTGCCCATCGCGAATCCGAGCGGCACCGAGAGCAGCATGGCCAGGCCGAAACCAGCGCCGATCCGGCCGAGACTGGAGACCAGGTCCGACGGCAGGTCGCCACTCTCGATCATGGTCATGCCGGCCGTCCACACGGCGGACGGCGACGGCAGGAACGTGGGATCGACCAGTTGGGCGGCGCTCAGCGCCCACCACGCCGCCAAGGGGCCCAGGATCGAGAGCGCCCGCAGAATCCAGGCAGTCCGCGCCGGCACCTCGGTCTTGAGCAGCTTGATGCGCCGCTCTGCCGCCGGCGGCCGGGCCAACCCGGCGCCGGGCGGCGCGGTCATCTGCTCCGACACGGATCGCATTGCCACCATCCGCCGAATTCCCGGCCGGACCGCGCGGCTGGGCGGAGGGTCATGGCTGAACCGCCTCGACGAACTTGGCGTCGAACAGGCCGTCCAGCGGGGGAGCCGTGTCGACCAGTTTGGTCGAAACGAGGAAGTCGGAGATCAGCTTGGCCTGGCTCGGCAGATCCGACGCGAACGCCTGGCGGTTCTGCTCCAGAGTGAAGATCGTGGTGCCCTTGTCGTAGGCCTGATAGTCGGCGACGCTCACCCCGGCCCGCTTGGCCATGATCTCCAGGGCCTTGTCCTTGTTCGCGGCGATCCAGTCGAGCGTCTCGAACCAGGTCTTCACCAAAGCCTGTACGGCTTTCGCGTCCCGGCCCACCAGGTCCTGAGTGACCACGAGGTGATCGGGGATGGCACCGGGGAATTCGGCGGACGTGGCGACGGCCTTGCTGCCGGCGAGCTTGAGCGCGGTCGTGGTGAACGGAGCGAACACGCCGACGGCGTCGACCTGACCGGCGACGAAGGCCGCCGCGGCGGCGTCGGTCGGCAGCGGCTGGAACTTCACGTCGGATTCGGTCAGGCCGGCCTTCTTCAGCGCGAGCAGAAGCAGGTAGTGGTCCACGGTGCCCTGCTCGGCGGCGACGGACCTGCCCTTCAGATCGGCCAGGGAGTCGATCCCGGGGGCCGCGATGATCTGGTCGTTGCCGGTGGAGTTGTCGTTGACCAGGACGATGCTCTGCCTGGCGCCGCCCGCGACCGAGGCGAGAGTGTCGTTGAGCGTCTGGCTGTTGGCGTCGATCTTGCCCGTGGCCAGCGCGTTCAGCGAGTCGGTGTAGCTGTCGAAGTACTTCAGCTCGACGTCTACGCCGTTCTTCTTGAACAGCCCCTGCTCCTCGGCCACCTGCCAGGGGAACCAGCCGGGCCAGGCGCTGAAGCCAAGGGTGATCTTCGTTCCGGTCGACGCGGAGGGTGTGACCGCCTTCTCGGTGGAGGCGCAGGCCGTACCGAGGGACAGGATGAGGGCGAGAGGAAGGACCAGGCGACGGAGCAGCATCACGCGGCTCCCTTCTTCTTGGGGAGGTGACCGGCGCGGACCAGGCACCCGAGGGTGTCGCAGATCACGCGGGTGGCGATGAGGGAGGTGATCTCGGCGTTGTCGTACGGCGGGGCGCACTCGACCACCTCGATGCCGGCCAAGGGCCGGGCGTCGGCGATGAGTTGAATGAACTTGAGCACTTCACGGGGGAGGAAGCCGCCCGGCTCCGGCCAGCCGGTGCCGGGGACGAACGCGGCGTCCAGGCAGTCCACGTCGAACGACAGCCAGACGGCCTCGGCGCCGTCCCAGGCGACCTCAAGGGCCCGCTCGGCGGCGGCCTCGATGCCCATCTCGACGCAGTCGGTGACCGTCATGATCGTGGTGCCGCGCTCGCGGCCGACCTTCACGCCGGGTCGCGGAGCCTGCCAGCCGCCGATGCCGATCTGCACGAGGTTCTTGGGTGGCACATTGGGGATGTCGGTTGCGTGGAACCACGGCGTCGTGTGCATCCGCTCGTCCAGGTCGGTTTCCTGGGTGTCGACATGCCGATCGAAGTGGATGATCCCGACATTTCCGGAAACGTGTTCGGCGATCCCCCGAACCGTCGGGTACCCGATCGAGTGGTCGCCGCCGAGCACCACCGGGAACGCACCCGACTCGAAGACGTGCCCGACGCCCTTGCTGATCTGGTCGAAGGTCTTCTCGATGTTGGCCGGGATCGTGAAAATATCGCCGAGATCGCAGATGGTGATCGACTCTCGGAGGTCCACGCCCAGCTCGAAGCTGTACGGGCCGTAGAGGGCCGAGATCTTGCGGATGCCCTGCGGCCCGAACCGGGTCCCGGAGCGGTAGGTGGTACCGCCGTCGAACGGCGCGCCCAGCACGGCGACGTCGTACTCCCCGCAACGCCGCACGTCCTCGACGTACGGCGCCTTCAGGAAGGTGTTGATCCCGGCGAAGTGCGGCAGTTCGCCGCGCGAGAACGTCGGGATCGTCCGGTCCACGATCGAGTCCGCGCCCTGCAGGCCGAGCTCAAGCCCCCGCTCGATCTCGCGCTGCTGCATTGTGGTCGGGAGCTCGGCTTCGCGTTCGACGGCGTACCGGGCCTCGGGGCCGTAGTTGTCATGAAGGTGTCCCACGGGCACTCCTCTAAGGGAAAAGCCTCAGGCATGGAGGCAGACGGTTCCCGCTTTCTCAGATCGACAGTCTGAGATCGCTGGATATGACTGTTTCCAGCGATCTCATGTCGACTGCTGAGATCGCCGGCCTCCCGGGCTTTTGTCCCGCCGTGGAACGGCCCCTTTCCAGCCGCCTGCACCTCTCGGTCCAGCCGAACGGAACCCTAGGTGCGCCTCACCGTCTTCCGGTGAGTCCCTTTCATGAGAACCTTGCCCCGTTTCGACTCTGTTTCACGCAGGTAGCTGTCCAGTGACGGCCTACGCCCGGCTGATCGGCCTTGCCCGCTCGATGACCACCTCCAGATCGAGGCCGTTCGGCAGCGTGCCGAAGGCGCGGCCCCAGTCACCGGCGAGGCGCGACGCGCAGAAGGCGTCCGCCACGGCCGCCGGTGCGTGCCGTACGAGCAGGGAGGCCTGGAGGGTCACGACCATCTCCTCGGCGAGGCGCCGGGCGTCGGCCTCGCCGGCGGAGGCCAGGGTCTTGCGGACCCGCTCCGCGGCGTCGGCCACGCGGCGGTCACCGGCCAGCGCCACCTCGTAGAAGTAGGCCTCCGCGGCCTCGGAATCCTTCGACAGGGCCCGCATCAGATCCAGGGCCGCGACGTTTCCGGACCCCTCCCAGATGCCGTTCAGCGGCGACTCCCGGAAGAGCCGAGGCATCTGCGACTCCTCGACGTAGCCGTTGCCGCCCAGGCATTCGAGCGACTCGGCCGCGTGGGCCGGGGCACGCTTACAGACCCAGTATTTGGACGCCGCCAGAGCGGCACGGCGGAACATGCCCTCGCCCGCGTCGCCGTCCAGCGCGCGGTCGGTGGCACCGGCCAGGCGCATCATGAGCGCGGTCGCGGCCTCCGACTCCAGCGCGAGGTCGGCCAGCACGTTGCGCATCAGCGGCTGGTCGACCAGCGCCTTTTCGAAGGCCTTGCGGTGCGTGGCGTGATGGAGCGCCTGGGTCAGGCCGTATCGCATGCCCGCGGCGGACCCGATCACGCAGTCGAGCCGGGTCATGTTGACCATCTCGATGATCGTGCGGACGCCCCGGCCCTCCTCCCCGACGAGGAACGCGATCGCCCCGTCGTACTCCACCTCGGCCGAGGCGTTCGACTTGTTGCCGAGCTTGTTCTTCAACCGCATGATCCGCATCGCGTTGCGCGAGCCGTCCGTCAGCACACGGGGGAGCAGGAAGCACGACAGCCCGCCCGGGGCCTGCGCGAGCACCAGGAAGACATCGCACATCGGGGCCGAGTTGAACCACTTGTGACCGGTCAGCGCGAAGGCGCCGTCGCCCAGCGGCTCCGCCCTGGTGGTGTTGGCGCGCACGTCCGAGCCGCCCTGCTTCTCGGTCATCGCCATCCCGGCGAGCACGCCCCGCTTCTCCTGGGCCGGCCGCAGCCCGAAGTCATAGTTGCGGGACGCCAGCAGCGGCTCCCACACGGCCGTGAGCGAAGGCGAGTGCCTGAGCGCCGCCACGGCCGCGTACGTCATCGAGATCGGGCAGCCGTGCCCGGCCTCCACCTGGGACCACGTGTAGAACTTGGCGGCCCGCGCCACGTGCGCGCCCGGCCGGGCCGACCCCCACGCCGAGGCGTGCAGGCCTTCCTGGACCGCCACCGACATGAGATCGTGCCACGCGGGATGGAACTCCACCTCGTCGATCCGGTTCCCGTATCGATCATGGGTGTGGAGCACCGGCGGGTGCTCGTTGGCCAGCCGTCCCCACTCCTGGGCCTTCTCCGAGCCGGCGAGAACGCCCAGCCGGCGGAGCTCCCCGGTGGCCCAGTCCGCGCCCTCGCGCGCCAGTCCGTCCAGCAGAGCCCGGTCACCGGAGACGTCGTGGCCGGCCAGCGGGGGTACCTGGTTGATCACGTCGTGGGTCACGTGCCGCCCTCCCATCAAATTGCTGTAATCCATCTCAACATCTCCCACGAATAATGAAATGCTCGGGTCGCGCGGACGTACCGATGATCACGGGAGGGCCCAGTGGAGGCACCGGTTGCCGACGACCGCCTGCTCCACCAACGCGTCGTGGGGGGAGACGAGGTGGCCCTTGGGGAGATCTACGACCGCCTCGCGTCGCTCGTCTTCGGCCTGGCCGCTCGCGTCACCCGCGATCGGGTGGTGGCGGAGGACATCACCCAGGAGGTCTTCGTTACCTATTGGGAGCGCCCGCTCGCGTTCGACCCGGAGCGCGGGTCCCTGCGTTCCTGGCTCGCCACCATCGCCCACCGCCGCGCGGTCGATCATGTCCGCGCGGAGGAGCGCAGAAAGGTCACCGCCCTCGGTCCACGCCTGACCGACCCGGCGCCGGCCCCGCTTGAGGACGAGGTGCTGGCCGTCGACGAGGCACGCCGGGTACGGCACGCGGTCACGCGGTTGCCGGGCGGTCTGCGCGAGGCGATCGAGCTCGCCTACTACGGTGGGCGGACGTACCGGCAGGTCGCCGACGAACTGGGGTTACCCGAGGGCACGGTGAAATCCCGCATCCGGCTGGGCCTGCGAAGGCTCGCCGACGCGCTTGCGGAGGAGGAGGCGAGCGACCGATGAGCATGGAGGGAACCCGACGCAGCAGTGGTCGGCGAGCGCTTGCGAGCCGCCCGCGGAGCGAACGAGGAGCGGTGAGTGACCGATGAGCATCGAGCGGTTGTACCTGGACGCGCTGGCGGAGGGGGCCGACCCGGCCGTGCCGTCGCGGTCTCGGCTGCTCGCGGCGGCGCGGGAGCGGCGCGCTCCGGTGGCGTCGGGGGAGTCGTGGATCGCGCCTTTCGCCGGGCGGGTCGCGGCGATGGACGCTCTGCTGGCCTCGGCGTCGGACGCCGACTGGGGCCGCGTGATCGTCGAGGGCTGGACGTTGCAGGAGTTGGTCGCGCATCTGGCCGCCAAGGACGGCCTGATCGCGCTGTCGATCGGGGCGCCGGTCTCCGGTCCGCCGGTGGGCGTGAACGAGGCGATGGGCCGCACGAACGAGGTGCAGGAGTTCGAGCGGACCCGTACGCCCGCGCAGACCCGTGCGGACTGGCGTGCCCAGGCGGATGAGCTCTGCCGCCGTCTCGCCTCGGTCGACCCCACGCTGAAGGTGAACCCTGGCGGCACTCCGCTCAAGATCAGTGACCACCTGCTGGGCCGGATGCTGGAGACATGGGTCCACACGGACGACGTTGCGAAGGTCATCGGGGTACGGCTGCCGCACCCGGTGGCCGAGCACCTCTACCCCGCCGCCGACTTCTGCGCCCGCCTCGTGCCGTGGACGATGCTCCTGTCCGGGATGGACGCCTCGGGCCGCGCCGTACGGCTGTCGCTGACGGGACCGGGAGGCGGAGAGTGGTATGTGCCCCTCGACGTGACTCGGACGGCCACGCCGTACCAGGGGGAGGCGGTGGACAGTTGGATCACGTGCGATGTCGTGGAGTTCTGTTTCCTGCTGGGTGACCGGAGGCCGCTGGAGGTCTTCGAGGTGCGGGTCGAGGGCGACGCGGCCCTGGCCCGTGACGTGCTGGTCGCCGCTCCGGCGCTGGCGGGGCCCTGAGCCGGTCCGGTCCTGGCCCATGACGTGCCGGTCTCCGCTGGCAGGGCCTTGAGCCGGTGTGGCCGTGGCTCAGGATGTGCTGGTCGCCGCTCCCGCACTGGCAGGGCACTGAGCCGGTGGCTGATCAGCGTCCTGGGGAGGGCCACCGGTAGAGGTGCTCGGGCCGGCCGGTGGTCCCGTATCGCAGGCCGACGGTGACCCGGCCGTCGGCGGCCAGGTCGGAGAGATACCGCTGCGCGGTCGCGCGTGAGAGTCCCAGCCTGGTGGCGATGTCGGCGGCGGTGACGGGTTCTTCGGCGTCGCAGATGGCGTCCATGACGAGCTGGGCCGTCTGAGTGGAACGTCCTTTCCGTACGGCGGCGTGGGCGACTGACGGGCAGGCCGTCCGCGCATCCGGTTCGTGGACGGCCTGCGTTGCCGGGCCCCTGAGCGGCGCTGCCCTGTCAGGTTCGTGAGTGGGTCTGTGCGGCCGGGCCCGTGAGTGGGTCTGTGCGGCCGGGCCCGTGAGCGGGTCTGCGCTGTCAGGTTCGGGCGTCGGTCCAGAGGTAGCGGTGCTCGGGCCGTCCCGCGGTGCCGTACCGGGGCTGCAGGGCGGCCCGGCCCGATTCACACAGGTACTCCAGGTAGCGGCGGGCGCTCACCCGGGAGAGGCCCGTGAGCTCGGCCGTCTCGGCGGCGGACAGGTCCGCCGAGGCGGTGCGCAGCGCGTCGGCCACCAGCGCGCAGGTCGCGGCGGACAGCCCCTTGGGCAGGGCGGGGGCGCGTGAGGTGCCGAACAGCCGGTCCACGTCGGCCTGCTGGGCGGACGAACCGAGCAAGCCCAGGTGGCGGCGCGACTCGGCGTACCGCTCCAGGTGCTCGGTGAGCGCGACCGGCGTGAAGGGTTTGATCAGGTAGTGGACGGCTCCGCCGCGTATCGCCGTACGGACCGTGGCGACGTCCCTGGCGGCGGTTATCACGAGCACGTCTATCGGGGTCGCCGAGCCGCGCAACGCCCGAAGGATGTCAAGTCCGGACATGTCGGGTAGATAGATGTCGAGCAGCACCAGATCGGGCCGGTGCGCGGAGACGGCGGCGAGGGCCGCCTCGCCCGTGTGCGCGGTGCCGACGACCTGGAACCCGGGTGCCCGCTCGACGTAGCCGGTGTGGACGCGGGCCACCATGAAGTCGTCGTCGACGACGAGCACACGGATCAGCGAACTTCCAGGGTCGGTGCGTCTCGGGTCCGCTCCTCTGGTCATCACTCCTCCAGGGGCCATCATGTGTCCTCTGGTCACCACTCCTCCATGTTCATCGAGCCTTATGGTCATTGGGCTTTCATGGCCGTCGCGCCAGCGCGGGGAGCAGGGCGGTGAAGACGGCTCCGGTCTCGTTGTGCGTGCGCACCCAGCCGCCGCGCCGGAGGCATGCCTGCCGGGTGAGCGCCAGCCCGAGACCCCTGGAGCCCGCATACGCGGCCTTGGTCGTGAAGCCGCGCCGGAAGACCTCCTCGGCCAGTTCCGGCGCGATGCCGGGCCCCGAGTCGCGCACCTGGATCCGCAGGCCGACGTCATCGGTGGTCAACGCCACCTCGATGCCTCCGGGCTCCCCGTCGAGCGCGTCGAGCGCGTTGTCGACGAGGTTGCCGACGATCAGCACGGCGTCATGGGGGTCGCCGATGGCCTCCGGATCGACCTTGGACTCCGGCGACACGGTCAGGGACACGCCACGCTCGGCGGCCTCGGCGGACTTGGCGAGCAGCAGCGCGGCGAGTGTCGGCTCGCCGACGCGGTCGCGGAAGGACCCGGCCAGCCGGTGGTGCGCCTCCGCCGTCTCCGTGATGTACCGGATCGCCTCGTCGAACTCCTCCAGCGACAGGAGCCCCACGACGGTGTGCATACGGTTGGCGAACTCGTGGGCCTGCGCCCGAAGGGCGTCCGTGGTGCTTGACGCCTGGTCCAGATCCTGCATGAGCCGGACCAGTTCGGTGCGGTCCCGCAGCGTGACCACCCAGCCCAGGTCGCGCTCCCCGGCGGACACCGGCATCCGGTTGAGCACGAGGACACGATCGTTGTGCAGGACGATCCGGTCCTCTCCGTCGTCCTCTCCGGCGAGCACGTCGCGGAGCCGGTCGGAGACGGGTATGTCGGCCACGGTACCGATCGACTCGGGAACGCCGAGGAGCCGGCGCGCCACGTCGTTGACGACGGTGATGCGTCCTTCCAGGTCGAAGGCCAGCACCCCCTCCTTGACGCCGTGCAGCACGGCCTCGCGCTGCTCGAACATGGCGGCGATCTCATGGGGTTCCAGGCCGAACGTCTGGCGGCGCAGGCGCCGCGCGAGCAGCGCCGCCGCCACGGCCCCGGCGAGCAGTACGGCCAGGACCGTCCAGACCAGCGGAGGCAGGGCCGATCCGAACTGCGCGGCCACCGCCTCCTCCAGCACGCCCACCGACACCAAGCCGATCACCTGCCCCGAGGAGTTCATGATGGGTGCCTTGCCACGGACGGAGCGGCCGAGCGTCCCCGTCTCTGTGCCTGTCCACGTCTGCCCGGCCAGTACGGCGGAGCCGTCCGTGGAGAGCCGCTGCCCGATCTGCGCCGGGTTGGGATGGGCGTAGCGGATCTGGTCACGGTTGGCGATGACGACGTAGTCCGCGCCGGTCTCCCGCTGCACGCCCAGCGCGATCGGCTGGAGCAGATCCTGCGGGTGGGCCGTGGTGAACGCCTCCCGGACGGCGGGCATCCCGGCCACGGACTGGGCGATGGCGAGCGCGCGCTGCTGGTTCCGGAGATCGAGCTGCCCCCGGGTGTGCTGCACCCACACGGCGGCCGTGCCGCCCACCGCCATCAACACGATGACCATCAGCAGCACGAACATCTGCGTGCCCAGTGAAAGTCGCCTCATTGTCCGATCTCCGCAGGTCAGAGCATTAGCCTCGCACCATCTGATAACGGATGGATGACAGCCTCCTTGACCAATACGACCAATACGACGCCAAGCGTCCAAAGCATCGACTCGTGTTACCTCCAGAGCACACCATCCTCACCACGTCACATCGAAAGAAGTGGGAGTGACTCGTCGATGCGAATTAAGATCATCGCCGGGGTGGCCGCGCTTGCCATCGCCGTGCTTTCCGGATGCGGTAACAGCACCTCCAGCGGATCGGGTGGGAGCGACGGCGCCAAAGCCCTGCGGATCATGGCACCGGCCGACCCGGGCGGCGGCTGGGACACCACGTCCCGTACGGCGGAGCAGGCCCTCAAGACCGCCGAGCCGAGCCGCAAGGTCGAGGTGTTCAACGTGCCCGGCGCCGGTGGCACCATCGGCCTGGCGCAGCTGGCCGGCGAGAAGGGCAACGGCAACCTGCTGATGACCATGGGCCTGGTCATGGTCGGCGCGGTCGAGCAGAACAAGTCCAAGGTCACGCTGGCGGAGGTCACCCCGATCGCCAAGCTCACCGAGGAATACGAGATCCTCGTGGTTCCCGCGGAGTCGCCGTACAAGACCATGGCTGATCTGGTGACGGCGTGGAAGGCCGACCCGGCCAAGATCGCCATCGCGGGCGGTTCGGCCGGTGGCACCGACCACATCCTCGCCGGTCTGGTCGCCAAGGCGGCGGGCGTGGACGTGAAGCAGATCAACTACATCGCGCACGCCGGCGGTGGCGAGGCGCTCAACGCGTTGCTCGGCAACAAGGTCGCCCTGGGCATCTCGGGCATCAGCGAGTTCGCCGAGCACGTCAAGTCCGGCAAGCTCCGCGCGCTGGCCGTCTCCGGCCCCAGCCGGGACGCCAACGTCGACGCCCCGACGCTGAAGGAGTCCGGCCTGGAGGTCGAGCTGGCCAACTGGCGCGGCCTGGTCGCCCCGCCCGGCGTCAGCGACGCCGACAAGCAGGCGCTCACCGCGCTGGTGACCAAGATGCACGACTCGCAGGCGTGGAAGGACGCGCTGAGCACGAAGGGCTGGATCGACGCCTTCCAGACCGGGCCGGAGTTCGCCGACTTCCTGACCCAGGAGCAGACCAGGATCAAGGCCATCATCGCCGACATGGGCCTGGTGTCGTGACGAACACCCAGTTGGACGCGAGCCGTACGGACACCCGTACGGCTTTGCGTCAGAAATCCGAACTGTTACTCGCCGCGCTCGTCCTCGGCCTGGGGATATTCGTGATCGTCGGGACCGCGGATGTCAGCGCGGCCAGCTCCGCCATCGGCCTCGGGCCGCGGTTCTTCCCGTTCCTGGTCGGCGGCGCGCTGGTCGTCGTCGGCGTGTTCTACATCATCGACGTGCTCAGGGGCGGACACGGCGACCCGGAGGAGTCGGAGGACATCGACGAGTCGGCCACCACCGACTGGCGCGCGGTGCTGCTGGTCGGCGGCGTGTTCCTCGGCTTCGCCCTGCTCGTGGACTTCCTCGGCTGGGTCGTCGCCGCGACGCTGCTCTTCTTCGGCATCGCCTGGACGCTCGGCTCCCGGCATCCGCTGCGGACGGCCGCCATCTCCGTCGTGCTGTCGGTCAGCACATATTTGATCTTTGTGAAGGGGTTGGGAGTGACCCTTCCCGGCGGGCTTCTGGAAGGGGTGATCTAGATGGAGTCGTTCCAGTTGCTGCTGGACGGTTTCGCCACCGCGCTCACCGTCACGAACCTGTTGTACGCGTTGCTCGGCGTCACCCTGGGCACCCTGGTCGGGGTGCTGCCCGGCATCGGCCCCGCGATGACCGTCGCGCTGCTGCTGCCGGTCACCTTCACCGTGCCGCCGGCCAGCGCGTTCATCATGTTCGCCGGGATCTACTACGGCGGTATGTACGGCGGCTCCACCACCTCGATCCTCCTCAACACACCCGGCGAGAGCTCCTCCATGATCACCGCGTTGGAGGGCAACAAGATGGCCAAGCGGGGGAGGGCGGCACAGGCACTGGCCACGGCGGCGATCGGCTCGTTCGTCGCGGGCACGATCGCCACGGTCCTCCTGGTCGTCGCGGCCCCGCTGGTCGTGGACTTCGCGATCGGCTTCGGACCCGAGGACTACTTCGCCCTCGCCGTCCTCGCCTTCGTCATGTGCTCGTCGGTGCTGTCGAGCTCGCTCGTGCGCGGCCTGGCCTCGCTCGGCATCGGCCTGGCCGTCGGGCTGGTCGGCATCGACGAGCAGACCGGCCAGGCGAGGCTCACGCTCGGCATTCCGCAGCTGCTCGACGGCATCGACGTCGTCATCATCGCGGTCGGCCTGTTCGCCCTCGGAGAGGCGCTCTACGTGGCCTCCCGGCTGAGGCACTCGGCTCCCGACATCATCCCCGTCGGCCGCG
>JBIOWF010000201.1:0-5948 GCA_044868295.1 Microtetraspora sp.
GACGATGCTTCACGAGATGTCTGAGATGCCCAACGCCCCGGAGGCGTATCCGAGACTTGTCCGGCCGGTGGCCGGGCGGGTGGTCGCGGGGGTCGCCCAGGGCGCCGCCGACCAGTTGCGGCTCGACCCGGTCGTGCTGCGGCTGGCTTTCGTGCTGCTCACGGTCATGGACGGGCTGGGCGCCGTGGCGTACGCCGCGCTGTGGATGTTCACGCCGCGAGAGCAGGTCAAGGGCCCGGAGCCGGGCCGCGAGTGGGGCCAGCTCGCCGCGTACGGCGTGCTGTGGCTGGCGCTCGCCGCCTTCGGCTGGATGACCGGCGCGTCCGACGGTGGCTTCGGCACCTGGCCGATCGCCGTGGGCGGCATCGGGGCCCTGATCCTCTGGCAGCAGGCCGACCCGAGCCGGCGGAAGCGCTGGATGACCGGCTACGTCAAGCAGGTCAGCACCTCCTGGGTCCGCACGATCATCGGAGCGTTGCTGGTCGTCGTCGGAGCGATCGGGTTCCTCGCCGCCAGCGGCGAGCTCGCCAAGGCGCGGACGGGTCTGGTCTTCACCGCCGTCGTCGTCGGAGGCATGCTCATGATCGCCGCTCCCTGGCTGGCCTCTCTCGTCAAGGAGTTGCAGCGGGAGCGTACCGAGCGCATCCGGCAGGCGGAGCGGGCGGAGGTGGCCGCGCACGTCCACGATTCGGTGCTGCACACGCTCACCCTGATCCAGCGCAACGCGGGTGACGCCCGCGAGGTGACGCGGCTGGCCCGCTCCCAGGAGCGAGAGCTGCGCAACTGGCTCTACCAGCCGAAACAGGACGCCGACGCCACCCTGGCGGCGGCTGTGCGGAGGGTCGCGGCCGAGGAGGAGGACGCGCACGGCGTGCCCATCGAGGTGGTCTGCGTGGGTGACTGCGATCTGGACGAAAGCCTCGGCCCCTTGCTGCACGCGGCCCGGCAGGCGATGGTGAACGCGGCGAAATATTCTGAGTCTCCGGTGATCTCCGTCTACGCGGAGGTCGAGCCGGGCGAGGTGACGGTTTTCGTCCGTGATCGGGGTAAGGGGTTCAACCTCGACGATGTGCCGGATGACCGGATGGGGATCCGCCAGTCGATCATCGGTCGGATGGAGCGTCACGGGGGGAGTGCCCGGGTCAAGACCGAGCTCGGCGGCGGAACAGAGGTAATGCTGACCATGAAGAGGGACTCGTGAAGACCGTAAGAGTGCTGATCGTCGACGACCACCGGTTGTTCCGGTCCGGCGTGCGCGCCGAGCTGGGGCCGTCGATCCAGGTCGTCGGGGAGGCGGAGGACGTGGAGACCGCGGTCAGGACGATCGCGGAGCTCCAGCCGGACGTCGTGCTCCTCGACGTGCACATGCCCGGCGGTGGCGGCCAGGAGGTGCTCCGTCAGGTGCTCGGCTCGGGGTCACAGGTGCGGTTCCTCGCGCTCTCGGTGTCCGACGCGGCGGAGGACGTGATCGGCGTCATCCGGGCCGGGGCGCGTGGTTACGTCACGAAGACGATCACCGGCACCGAGCTGACCGACGCCATCGGCCGGGTGTCCGAGGGCGACGCCGTGTTCTCGCCGCGACTCGCCGGGTTCGTGCTGGACGCGTTCGCCTCCACCGAGGCGCCGCCGATCGATCCGGAGCTGGACTCTCTGACCCAGCGCGAGCGTGAGGTGCTGCGTTTGATCGCGCGCGGCTACGCGTACAAGGAGATAGCCAAGGAGCTGTTCATCTCGGTGAAGACCGTCGAGACGCACGTGTCGAGTGTGTTGCGGAAGCTGCAGTTGTCCAACCGGCACGAGCTCTCTCGCTGGGCTACGGCCCGGCGTTTGGTGTGAGTTGTCATACATGCGACTCTTCTGGTATGGGACGTGACGTACCCGCCATCGCTTTCAGCCGTGAGGACCGTCGCCTGTACCGGGACAAGATCCGGCGGTCGCTCGACGTCCTGGACGAGATGCTTCGCGAGTCCCGGTTCGAGTTCGACCGGCCGAGGGTCGGCCTGGAGATAGAGCTCAACCTGGTCGACTCGCTGGGCGAGCCGGCGATGAAGAACGCCGAGGTCCTGGAGGCCATCGCCGACCCCGACTGGGCGACGGAGCTCGGCCAGTTCAACATCGAGATCAATGTGGAGCCTCGGCGGCTGTCCGGCGACGGGCCGCTCAGGCTGGAGGAGTCCATCCGCCGGCGCCTCAACCACGCCGAGGAGCGGGCCAACACGGTGGGCGGTCACATGGTGCTCATCGGCATCCTGCCCACGCTCCGGGAGTCCGACCTCAGCGAGGCGACCCTTTCGGCCAATCCTCGGTACAAGCTGCTCAACGAGCAGATCTTCGCCGCGCGCGGGGAGGACCTGCATCTGGAGATCGAGGGCGTCGAACGGCTGGAGACCTACGCGGACAGCATCACTCCCGAGGCCGCGTGCACCAGCGTGCAGCTGCACCTGCAGGTCAGCCCGTCGGCGTTCGCGGATCACTGGAACGCGGCGCAGGCCATCGCGGGCGCTCAGGTCGCGGTGGCGGCCAACTCGCCCTTCCTCTTCGGCAAGGAGCTCTGGCGCGAGACGCGGATCAGCCTTTTCGAGCAGTCCACCGACACCCGCTCGGAGGAGCTCAAGGCCCAGGGCGTACGGCCCCGGGTGTGGTTCGGCGAGCGGTGGATCACCTCGGTTTTCGATCTGTTCGAGGAGAATGTTCGCTATTTCCCTGCTCTCTTGCCGATCTGTGAGGACGAGGAGCCGCGGGAGGTGCTCGACAGCGGCGGCACACCCGAGCTGCTGGAGCTGACCCTGCACAACGGGACGATCTACCGCTGGAACCGGCCCGTCTACGCTGTGGTGGACGGCCGCCCGCATCTGCGGGTGGAGAACAGAGTGCTGCCCGCGGGACCCACGGTCGTGGACATCACCGCCAATTCCGCCTTCTACTACGGGCTCATGCGCGTGCTGCCGACCACCGAGCGGCCCGTCTGGACCCGCATGTCCTTCGCGGCGGCCGCGGACAACCTGCGCAACGCCGCACGTCACGGCCTGGATGCCCGCCTGTACTGGCCGGGACTCGGGGAGGTGCCGGCGCCCGAGCTGATCTTGCGGAAGCTGCTGCCGCTCGCCTATGAGGGCCTCGACCTGTGGGGTGTCGATCCGGCCGAGCGTGACCGGCTGCTCGGGATCATCGAGCAGCGCTGCCTGACCGGCCGCACCGGCGCGAACTGGCAGGTGGAGACCGCGCGATCTCTGGGCCAGGGCCACGAGGCGTTGCGCCAGATGACTCTCCGGTACATCGAGAACATGCACACGAACGAGCCTGTCCACCTGTGGCCATGAGGATCTTGCGGGGGTTCGACGCCGGTTGAGGACCAAAATTGGCGCGATGAACCCGGCCGTGTCCTGTGTCGCCGTGCTCGCCGCGGTGAACGTGCTGAACAACCGGATCGCCAGTCGCTGGGCGCCGGTGACGTCCGCGGTCGCGACGGCCGCGCTGCTGGCGATCGCCCGGCGTGACGGCCTCACCCATCCCGAACTGGGCTTCGAGCGCGCGCACCGGGGGGGCGTGATCGGTGGGTGCCTCGTGGCCGGGGTCGCCGCCGTCTATGGAGCCGGGATCACCCTGCCCCGCACCAGGCCGCTGTTCCGCGACGAGAGGGCACTCTCACTGTCACGGGGCCGCCTGTTGGAGGAAGTGCTGGTACAGGTGCCGGTCGGCACCGTGCTCCTTGAGGAGGTCGCCTTCCGCGGCGTCCTACCCGCCCTTCTCGGGCGATCCATGCGATCCAGTACGGCTGCCGCCGTCTCGTCAGCCCTCTTCGGGCTGTGGCACGTGCTCCCGGCCCTCGACATGGCCAAGGCCAATCCCGCCCTGAGCCGCCTCGCGTCGGGTGACGACATCGAGGACGTGGAGATCGGCGAGGGCGCCGAGGAACGTATCGCGAAGCCCGCAACGGCCGATTCGGGGCCTGCGTCGGCCGATCAGCGGCGGAGCGACGGGAGCCGGGTGGACATCGCGCGGCTGGTGACGGGCACCGTCGTCTCGACGGCCGCCGCCGGGGTCCTGTTCCACGAGCTCCGGCGCCGCGGGGGCCTGCTCGCTCCCTGCCTGCTGCACGTCGCCACCAACTCGTTCGGTTACGTGGCCGCCCGCATGGCCCGCCGCATCGACCAGGTCCGATCACCCGTCCGGGGCTGATCGGAAGCGAGATGTCGGTGGGCGGTCTTACCCTAGGGTCGTGTCCACCCGAGCCTTTGATTCCACGCATCCCCTACTCGACGGTCTCAATCCGCAGCAGCGGGAAGCCGTCGTCCATCAGGGGAGCCCCCTGCTGATCGTCGCCGGGGCCGGTTCGGGCAAGACCCGGGTGCTCACCCATCGCATCGCGTACCTGCTCGGTGAGCGTGCCGTCCAGCCCGGCGAGATCCTCGCGATCACCTTCACCAACAAGGCCGCGCGGGAGATGAAGGACCGGGTCGACAAGCTCGTCGGCCCACGGTCCAGGGCCATGTGGGTGATGACGTTCCACAGCGCGTGCGTGTGTATCCTGCGCAGGGAGGCCAAGCGGCTGGGCTTCGCCGGCAGCTTCTCGATCTACGATCAGGCCGACTCGCAGCGGCTCATGGCGATGGTCTGCCGCGAGCTGGACCTCGACCCGAAGCGCTATCCGCCACGGTCCTTCTCCGCGCAGGTCAGCAACTTCAAGAACGAGCTGATCGACTACGAGACGGCGGCGGACCGGGCCCAGACCCACCTGGAGCGCACACTCGCCGAGGCGTACCGGACCTATCAGCAGCGGCTGACCGAGGCCGGCGCGATGGACTTCGACGATCTCATCATGCTCACGGTCACCCTGTTCCAGCTCTTCCCCGACGTGGCCGAGCACTACCGGCGGCGGTTCCGGCACGTGCTGGTCGACGAGTACCAGGACACCAACCACGCGCAGTACGTGCTGATCCGCGAGCTGGTCGGGCGGCCCGAGCTGCGGACGGCCGACGGCGACGTGGTCAGGGAGGGGGCCGTCGAGCCCGCGGAGCTGGTCGTCGTCGGCGACGCGGACCAGTCGATCTACGCGTTCCGCGGCGCGACGATCCGGAACATCCTGGAGTTCGAGCGCGACTACCCGGACGCGAAGACGATCCTGCTGGAGCAGAACTACCGCTCGACCCAGACGATCCTGAACGCGGCGAACGCGGTCATCTCCCGCAACGAGAGCCGCAAGCCGAAGAACCTGTGGTCCGATCAGGGAGCCGGCCCGAAGATCGTCGGATATGTGGCCGACAACGAGCACGACGAGGCCATGTTCGTCGCGCAGGAGGTGGACCGGCTCGCCGACGACGAGAAGGTCACTCCGGGCCAGGTCGCCGTCTTCTACCGCACCAACGCGGCCTCCCGGGTCTTCGAGGAGATCTTCATCAGGACCGGCCTGCCGTACAAGGTCGTGGGGGGTGTGCGCTTCTACGAGCGCAAGGAGGTCAAGGACCTGCTGGCCTACCTGCGGGTGCTGGCCAACCCCAGCGACACGGTGTCGCTTCGCCGCATCCTCAACGTGCCCAAGCGGGGCATCGGAGATCGGGCGGAGGCGATGATCGAGGCCTTCGCGAGCCGGGAGCGGATCAGCTTCTGGGAGGGCCTGCAGCGGGCCGAGGAGGCGCACGGCCTGGCCACCCGCTCGCTCAACGCGATCAGGGAGTTCACGGCGCTGCTCGCCGATCTGCGGGCCAAGGAGCTGCCGCTGTCGGACCTGGCGGAGGAGGTGCTGAACGGCACCGGCTACCGCACCGAGCTGGAGACCTCCGGCGATCCGCAGGACGAGAGCCGCCTGGAGAACCTCAACGAGCTCATCTCGGTGGCCTCCGAGTTCGAGCAGGCCAACCCCGAGGGCACGCTGGTCGACTTCCTGGAGCAGGTCTCGTTGGTCGCCGACGCCGACCAGATCCCTGATGGGGAGGACCACGGTGGGGTGG
>JBIOWF010000202.1:0-4307 GCA_044868295.1 Microtetraspora sp.
GGCGGCCCTCGCCGGCGCCCGTCCCGGAGCGGCCACGCTGCTGCTCCGAATGGTGCGGCAGCGCCGCGTCATCGGACTCGGCGCGGTGATCCTGCTGGTGATGCTCGGCGTGGCGGTCGCCGCCCCGGCGCTCGCGCCGTACGACCCTCTGGACATCCAGGCCATGGAGCGCCTGCGCCGGCCGGCGGCGACGCATCCCTTCGGCACTGACGAGTTCGGGCAGGACATCCTGAGCCGCGTGATCTTCGGTGCCCGTCTGTCGCTCCTGGTAGGCGGACTGGTCACCCTGGTGGCCATCGTGGTCGGAACCGTGATCGGGCTCGGCGCCGGATGGAGCCCGCGTGCCGACCGCTTCATCATGCGGATCATGGACGGCGTGATGGCCTTCCCCGACATCCTGCTGGCCATCGCGCTCATGGCGGCGCTGGGACCGAGCCTGCGCAACGTCGTGATCGCGCTCGCCTTTGTCTACACCCCACGGGTCGCCCGTGTCGTCCGCGCCTCGGTCCTGGTGGTCGTGAACCTGGACTACGTGGACGCCGCGCGGGCCATCGGCGCGCGGAGCCGCCGCATCCTGGCCCGTCACGTCCTGGCGAACTGCGTGTCCCCCATCATCGTGCAGGGCACGTTCGTCGCGGCTTACGCCATGCTTGGCGAGGCGGCGCTCAGCTTCCTGGGCGTGGGAGTGCCCCCCGAGACGCCGACCTGGGGCGGCATCATCGCCGCCGGACAGATCTACCTGAGCCAGGCGTGGTGGATCAGCATCTTCCCAGGTGCCGCGGTGATCCTGAGCGTGCTTGCGCTCAACCTGGTCGGCGACGGGCTCCGGGACTTCCTGGATCCGCGCCTGCGCTACGCGGCCTGACACATCATCGGCTCCGGGCCGACCTGATGGGCCGCCGGCAGCGTCCTGTCCCTCCCGGGCCACCTGAACGGGCGCTCGCATGACCATCCGCTTTGGCCTACGCATTCCGCCCTGCGCCGACGTCCGTCAGGTTGCCGCGACCGCACGGGCGGCCGAGGAGGCCGGTTTCGACGTCGCGTGGCTCCCCGACTCGCAGTTCCTCTGGCGCGACGTCTGGGCAGCGATGGCGCTGGCGGCGATATCGACCGAGCGGAGCGCGCTTGGGACATGCGTCACGCAGTTCGAGACGCGTCACGCAACCGTGACTGCGGCCGCAGCGGCGACGATCGACGAGCTCGCGCCGGGCCGCACCATCCTCGGTGTCGGCACGGGCGATAGCGCGATCAAGACACTCGGGCTGATCCCGACACGGCTGTCGGCGATGCGCGAGCAGATCGAGAACTGTCGCGCACTCTGGACCGGCGAATCGGTCGAGTTCGGAGGCCGCGTGATGGCACTGCGAGCGACGCCTCCGAGCGGCCGGCTTCCCATCTACATGGCGGCGACGGGTCCGAAGGCGCTCGCGCTTGCCGGCGAAATCGCCGATGGTGTCATCGTCCTCGCCGGCGTGGCGCCCGAGCTGATCGAGCGCTCGCTGTTCCATATCCGGGCGGGCGCGACCCGAGTCGGTCGGGACCTGGCCGGGCTCGACATCTGCCTGGGGACCTTTTGCCACGTGACTGGCGACGAGCGGGAGGCGGCCCGCATGGTGAAGCCGTACGCGTGCACGCTCGCGCAGATTGGCGGCACCGATGCGCTCGAGCTCGCCGGGATCGACGTCGCGGTGCCGGCCGTGATTCCCGAGGTGTACCCCGACATGGGCCACGCCGAGAACTGGGATCAGGCGTGCGAGGTGGCGAGCCGCTGGATCACGGACGAGATGGCCCTCCGGTACGCCGAGAAGTTCTGTTTCGTCGGCGACGCCTCGCACATCCAACGAAAGTTCGAGACCGCGCTCCAGTCCGGGATCACGAGCTTCTATCTCCGTGGCTCCTCCTCCTACACGCTTCCGATCGACATCCTGACGACCTTCGGGCGCCAGGTGATCCCGCGCTTCCGCGGCCACCATCGTTGAGGCCCTGGCCACGGGACACGCCGACGCCGGGCGGCAACCTCATGGGACGCGTCGCCGGGGCGGCCGCCTGAGCGGGATCCGCCGAGCCGGTCGCGGGGTCGCGCGCGCTCATGTCGTGAGCCGCGTGACCTCCTCCGCCATCCGGATGACCTCCGCCGAGTAGGCGGGGTCGTAGGCGTCGGCGTTCTCGAGGACGCTGAAGAAGACCACGACGACTCCGGTGTCGGGGTTGGCCAGCATGTACTGGCCGCCGTATCCACCATGCCCCACGCACTGCCCGTCGGTCACCGTGTGGTTGCTGTAGCGCTGCCAGTCGCGCGGGGCGGCGTAAGCCACGCCCTTCCTCGTCCGCGTCGTCTCGATGAAGGCGCGGCTTCCCACCTGCTGCCCGCCCACGCCGCGCCCGCCGCGCACGAACAGGAGCGCGTAGCGGGCGAGGTCGCGCGCGGTCAGGCACGCACCGCCGTTGATGATCGGCGTGCCAGCGCGGTCCGTCCCGATGTGAAAGGTGCCCTCGAGGCCGGCCGCCTCGACAATGTCGATCAGCATGTCACGCAGCGGCCGGCCGCTGACCCGCTCGGCGATCTCCCCGATCACGTCGGTGTTGGCCGATTTGTACTGCACCAGGCCGGTTCGATTCGTCACGTCGGCGCTCCGTATGCTGCGGATGAACTCCCGGTTCGTGACTTCCCGCCCATCCGATCCCGGCAGCCGCCAGCCCACGGCGGCCTCCTGGAGAAACACGCTCGCCAGCGGATCGCTATAGTCCTCGGAGAAATCGTTGGCCACGTTCATGTCGAGCACGTCCTGCACCGTCGCGGCGGCATAACCGGAGCCGATGTCGGGCAGGTAGCGGCCGACCGCCATGCTGGGATCGACCTGGCCCCGCTCGACCAGGAGGCCGAGCACGAGATTCATGGTGGTCTTCGTGATCGACTGGATGCTGTGCGGCTGGTGCGGGCCGAAATCGGGGGCGTAGGTCTCGAACAGGATGCTCCCGTCCCGAGCCGCTACCATGCCCGAGAAGTGCGGGGTGCCGGTGAGCCGCCGGACACTTCCCAGGTCTCCTATCCGGCGATCCACGACCTTCCGGAGCCGCAGGACCTCGGGCGCCCGGATGCCAAGGCTGTAGCGGAAGACCGTGTGCATGTTGTGGAACGCACGGCGACGCCGGTCCGGCTGATTCCACGCCGGCCGGTCTCCTTCGCCGACGAGGAGGTCGGGGTTGCGGTCGCTGGTGATCACGTTCGCGCTCACGGTCTGTCTCCTCGCGATGGGATCCCCGCACGGCACGCTCGTGTCCGATCAGCCATCGGACCTTCGGTACAGCGGGCGGCTACGGGTTCGCTCAGGCCTTCACGGCTCGATAGTTCCGGAACAACCCGCTGAACTGCTCTGTCATTCGGCACTCTGCGAACCCGACCTCGCCGAGTGCCGACAGGATGACGTCCGGAGTCACGCAGTGCTCGATCGTGTCCCACCAGTAGCGCATCAAGGTACGCATGTCCTGATTGCCGGTGGCCACGGCGAGGGTCACCCCCATGACGGTCTTGATGTAGAAGCGTGACACCGAGAGCAGGGCGGCCGAGCGCGGGCGAGAGATCTCCAGCAAGAGGACGATGCCTCCCGGCTTCAGCACCCGGCGGTACTCGCGGAATGCCACTCGCAGGTCGGACACGTGACGGAGGGCATACCCCATGCTCAGGAAGTCGAAGCTGGTGTCGAGAAACGGCAGCCGCTCCCCGACTCCCTGGATCAGGTTGCGGCAGGGACCCTTCCGCGCCTCATGGAGCATCCCGGTACTGGGGTCGAGCCCGATGACGTGACCGGTCGAGCCCACCAGGCCCAGCGCGCACTGGGTGGTCAAACCGGAACCGCAGGCGACGTCGAGCACTCTCATGCCCGGCCTCAGCCCGGCCTCGCGCAAGGCCTTCCGGCGGTACCAGAGACCCGAGCCAAACCCGACGGCCCTGTCGATGGCTCGGTACCGGTAGGCCGTTCGGTCGAAGAGGTCGTTCAGGAACCTCTGTCGGGATTCGCTGGCCCCGTAGTGCTCGCGCAGCGTGGGGTGCGGAGGGATCCGCCCCGGTTGCGCGTCTTCGTGTGGCACTTCTTTCGCCCGAACGCCCACTTAGCCGCCCCCGATGACGCGGGTCCTCTTGAGTGCCCCATCCTTATCAGGGCCCGACAAGGCGGGCAAGAGGGTCTACCCCGGCTTTCGCGCCACGAGACTGTAGGTCCCCTACCCTGGACGCAGCACGAGACAGTACTGGTAGGGCAGGAACGTCGCCTCGCGAACGAGGCGGAGGCCCGCCCGGCGCGCGTCCC
>JBIOWF010000203.1:0-33849 GCA_044868295.1 Microtetraspora sp.
TCGGTCATGCCGTACGTGACGAACGGCAACATCTACGCCCCGGTCATGATGGTCGCCGAGAAGGCCGCCGACCTGATCCTCGGCAACACCCCACTCCCGGCCGAGCACATCGAGTTCTACCGCCATCAGAAGAGCTGAAACGTACGGCGTGCGTCCCCTCTGCAGAGGAGGCGCACGCCGTACGGAGACTGATCAGCGGAAGATGACGGTGCGGTTGCCGTTGAGCAGGACTCGGCGCTCGGTGTGCCACTTGACGGCCCGGGCGAGCACCTGCGCCTCGACGTCGCGGCCGATGGCGGCCAGGTCGCCCGGGTTCAGCGAGTGGTCGGCGCGGGCCACGTCCTGTTCGATGATCGGCCCCTCGTCGAGGTCCGCGGTGACGTAGTGCGCGGTCGCGCCGATGAGCTTGACTCCGCGCTCGTGGGCCTGGTGGTACGGCCGGGCGCCCTTGAAACCGGGCAGGAAGGAGTGGTGGATGTTGATGGTCCGCCCCTCAAGCCGCTTGCACATGTCGTCAGAGAGGACCTGCATGTAGCGGGCGAGCACGACCAGGTCCACCTGGAGCTCGTCGATGAGGTCGAGGACGCGGGCCTCGGCCGCGGGCTTGGTGTCCCACGTGACGGGGACGTGGTGGAACGGGATGCCGTAGGACTCCGCCAGCGACTCGAAGTCTCGGTGGTTGGAGACGATCCCGGGGATGTCGATGTTCAGCGCTCCCGAGCGCCACCGGAACAGCAGGTCGTTCAGGCAGTGGCCGAACTTGGAGACCATGATGAGCGTCCGCATCGGGGACGAGGCGCTTTCCAGCTGCCAGGTCATCTGGAAGGACCGTGCCACCGGTTCGAACGCCTGGCGTAGCTCGTCGAGCCCGTCCCGCGCCACACCGTCGCCGCCATCGCCGCCGCCCCCGGGGACGTCCTCACCGCCAAAAGCGCCGTCACCACTGACGACGCCCTCGCCGACGGAGACTTCCTCGCCCGTCGGGACGTCGAAGTGGACGCGCATGTAGAAGCGGTCCTGTGACCTGTCGTCGAACTGGTGGCTCTGCAGGATGTTGCCCGCCTGTCCAACGAGAAAGCTGCTGACCGCGTGGACGAGTCCGGGCTTGTCCTGGCAGGACAGGGTGAGGATGAACTCGCGGTGGGACATGGCAGCTCCAGCGAGTGCGATTGCGCATTACGCAACAGAGTGACTGATGCGCAACAGAATGCCCCGAACGTTGCCGACTGGTCAAGACGTTCCGACTCCCCCGCGGAACGCCTCCCAGACGCCATCGCGCAGGTGGCGGCGGCCCCGATGAAGATTTCCGCACGCCTGGGCCACCATGAGAGTGAAAGCGGCAGGGCCTTGACGGGGTGAATGTTAGGGCCGATTCTGTTTCTCGTTAAGCATCCCAATGCGTCATACGCAACCGACCATGTGGTAACCGGAAGGATGTTCCGTTCGTGGCAGATCTCTATCTTGGTGGACGTTGGAGGGATCCCGTCGCGGGCGGACGCCGGGAGATACGCTCCCCCGCCGACGGGAGCCTCGTGGCGACGGTGGGCGAGGCCACCCGGGCGGACACCGAGATCGCGATCTCCGAAGCCCGCGCGGCCTTCGACCACGGCCCGTGGCCGACGACCTCGGAGCGCGAGCGCGGCGCGCTGCTCCTTCGTGTGGCGGATCTACTCGAACGGAACAAGAAGGACTTCGCCCGAGCCGAGTCCCTCGACACCGGAAAGCGGCTGGTCGAGAGCGAGTACGACATCGACGACGTCGTCGCCTGCTTCCGCTACTTCGGCGGCATCGCCGGGACCGACGCCGGGCGCGTCGTCGACACGGGCCGGGACGACGCCATCAGCCGCGTGGTCCACGAGCCGGTCGGCGTGTGCGGCCTGATCACGCCGTGGAACTACCCGCTGCTGCAGACTTCGTGGAAGGTGGCGCCGGCGCTGGTCGCGGGGAACACCTTCGTGCTCAAGCCCAGCGAGCTCACGCCGTCCACCGCGATCATGCTCATGCGCCTGCTGGAAGAGGCCGGGCTGCCCCCGGGCGTGGCCAACCTCGTCCTCGGCGCGGGCGCCGAGGCGGGCGCACCACTGGCCGAGCATCCGGACGTGGACATGATCTCGTTCACCGGCGGTCTGGCCACCGGCCGGCTCATCATGGCGTCGGCGGCGCGCACGGTGAAGAAGGTCGCGCTGGAGCTCGGCGGCAAGAACCCCAACATCGTCTTCGCCGACGCCGACTTCGAGACCGCCGTCGACTTCGCGCTCACCGCCGTCTTCCTGCACTCCGGCCAGGTCTGCTCGGCCGGCGCCCGCCTGCTGGTGGAGGAGCCCCTGCACGACGCCTTCGTCGACGAGGTCGTATGGCGGGCCGAGCGGATCAGGCTCGGCGGCCCTTTCGACATCGAGACGGAGACCGGCCCGCTCATCTCTGCCGGCCACCTGGCCAAGGTGGAGGCCTACGTCGCGGCCGGGATCGCCGAAGGCGCGGTGCTGCGCTGTGGCGGGCGGCGGCTCCCCGGTGAGGGCAACTTCTACCTGCCCACCGTGCTCGACGAGTGCCACCGCGACATGACGGTGGTGCGCGAGGAGTCCTTCGGTCCCGTCCTCACCGTCGAGCGCTTCAACGGCGAAGAGGAGGCCGTCCGCCTCGGCAACGACACCGACTACGGGCTGGCCGGAGCGGTGTGGACCGAGGACGCGGGTAAGGCTCAGCGTGTCGCCAAGGCCCTTCGGCACGGCACGGTCTGGATCAACGACTACCACCCGTACGTCCCACAGGCGGAATGGGGCGGCTTCAAGCAGTCCGGTATCGGTCGGGAGCTGGGCCCGTCGGGCCTGAGCGAATACCGGGAGATCAAACACATCTGGCAGAACATCCACCCTCACCCGCAACGCTGGTTCCGCGGGTAGCGCACTCCCACCCAAGACGACCCTGAGGTGGTCATGACCATGACATCACCGACCAAGCAGGCACACCCGAACGTCGCCGCACCGGACGAGGACCGCGCCGTCCTCGACGTGCGCGGTCTGTGGAAGGTCTTCGGCACGAACGCCGACAAGGTCGTGGGCACCCCTCTGGAGGGACTGTCGCGCGGCGAGCTCAAGGCGAAGACGGGATGTGTCGCCGCGATCCGTGACGTCTCCTTCGGTGTCAGGCCCAGTGAGGTCTTCGTGGTCATGGGCCTGTCCGGCTCGGGCAAGTCCACCCTGGTCCGCTGTCTCACCCGGCTGATCGAGCCGACGGCGGGACAGGTGCTGCTGGACGGTGAGGACATCCGCAAGGCCGGCGACCAGCAGCTGCGGGAGATCCGGCGGCGCCGGTTCGCGATGGTCTTCCAGCACTTCGGCCTGCTGCCGCACCGGCGGGTGGTCGACAACGTCGCGTACGGCCTGGAGATCCGCGGGGTGAAGAAGGAGCTCCGCTACCAGCGGGCCCAGGAGATGATCGAGCTCGTCGGGCTGTCCGGGTGTGAGAACTCCTATCCCGACCAGCTCTCCGGCGGCATGCAGCAGCGGGTCGGCCTGGCCCGCGCGCTGGCGGTCGACCCCGAGGTACTGTTCTTCGACGAGCCGTTCTCGGCTCTCGACCCGCTGATCCGCAGGGACATGCAGAACGAGGTCATCCGCCTGCACCACGAGGTGGGCAAGACCATGATCTTCATCACACATGACCTGAGCGAGGCGCTCAAGCTCGGTGACCGCATTCTGATCATGCGTGACGGCGAGCTGGTCCAGCTCGGGACGCCGGACGAGGTCGTGGGGGCCCCGGCCGACGACTACGTGCGCGACTTCGTCAGTGAGGTGCCCCGGTCGCACGTCCTCACCCTCCGGTGGATCATGCGTCCGCCCACCCGGGACGACGACCTGACCGGCCCGGAGCTCGGCCCCGACGTCGTCATCCGCGACGCCGTACAGACGGTGTTGCACGCCGACCGGCCGGTGCGGGTGGTCGCGGACGGCGAGCTGCTCGGCGTCGTGGGCAGCGTGGAGATGCTTGAGGTGATCGGGGGATGACCTCGACCACGGCGACCCCCGCGACCACCGGGGCGGTGCACCGGCCCCTCTGGTCGCGCCCGTATCTGATCGGAGCCATCCTGGCCGCCTGGGTGCTGCTGTCGATCGTCTTCCACGGACAGGCGAACCTCCCTCTCGGGGGCGCCGAGTTGACGCCGCTGCACGAGCGCGTCAACGAGGCCTCCGAGGTGATCGACAACAGCCGGAACGACAACCCGCTGTTCCTCTACTTCATCAACTACATCCGCCTGTTCCTCGACGAGTTCGTGACGTTCGTGCAGGCGTTGATCAGCCAGCCGTCCTTCGGGCGGCCGGTGCCGGTGATCGGCTGGCTCGGCGTGGTCGGCATCGCCACCGCGATCGCGTGGCTGTACGGCAACGGCAAGGTCGCGCTGCTGACGGCGGCGGGCTTCGTCTCCTTCGGCGTGCTGGGCCTGTGGGAGGAGAGCATGGACACGCTCGCCCTCACCCTGACCGCCGTCCTGCTCTCCCTGGCGGCCGGCATCCCGCTCGGGATCTGGGCGGGGCTGAACGACCGGTTCAACCGCTTCGTGAGCCCGGTGCTCGACTTCATGCAGACGATGCCGACATTCGTCTATCTGGCGCCGCTCACCCTGTTCTTCCTCATCGGCCCGGCGAGCGCCACCGTCGCGACCATGATCTACGCGGTGCCGCCGGCCATCCGGATCACCTCTCACGCGATCAGAGAGGTGTCTCCGTCGATCGTCGAGGCCGGCACCTCGCTGGGCTCCACGCGGTGGCAGATCCTGAGCAAGGTACGGCTCCCGCTGGCCAAGCAGACCATCGTCGTGGGCGTCAACCAGACGATCATGGCCGCGCTGTCCATGGCCACGATCGCCGCGCTGATCGACGCGCCGGGGCTGGGCAAGACCGTGCTCAAGGCGCTGGAGACGCTCGACGTGGGCGCCGCGTTCAACGCGGGCCTGGCAATCGTGATCATGGCGATCGTGCTGGACCGGGTGACCTCGGCCGCGAGCCGCAGGGTCGAGGTGAGCCGCCGGGCGGGCCGGGAGCGCACGCCGCTGCACCGCCGGATCGAGGTCGGCGCCGTCGTCGTGGTCGCCGGGGTGCTCGCCTACCTCTCGTACACGTACGTGTGGGCCGCGGAGTTCCCCAGCGAGGTGAGCCTGGGGTCGTACGTGCGCCGGGGCGCGAGCGCGGCGAGCCAGTGGGCGCAGGACAGCCTGTTCGCGTTCACCAACGGCCTGAAGAACCTCATCACGTACGCCCTGCTGAACCCCTTCGAGGCGCTCCTGGCCGGCTCGCCGTGGTGGCTGATCGGCGTCGTGGTCGTCGCGCTGGCGGCCGTGCTGGCGAACCTTCGGGTGGCGCTGCTCTGCGCCGTGTGCGTCGGCCTGCTCCTGGCGCTCGGGCTCTGGCAGGACAGCATGGTCACGCTGGCGTCGACGCTGGTCGGCACGGTCCTCGTGATGGTCCTCGGCGTGGCGTTCGGCGTGTGGATGGGCCGCAGTGACCGCGCCGACCAGATGCTGCGGCCGTTGCTGGACGCGGGCCAGACCATGCCCGCCTTCGTCTACCTGGTGCCCATCCTCGGCCTGTTCGGCGCCACCAGGTTCACCGCGATCATCGCGGCGGTCGTGTACGCCGCGCCCGTGGCCATCAAGCTCATCTCCGACGGCATCCGCGGGGTGTCGGCGGGCGCCGTCGAGGCGGCGACCGGCGCGGGCTCCAGCACCTGGCAGCTGATCTCGAAGGTCCAGCTGCCGATGGCCCGCAGCGCCGTGACCCTGGCCGCCAGCCAGGGGCTCTGCTACGTGCTCGCCATGGTCGTCGTGGGCGGCCTGGTCGGTGCGGGCGCGCTCGGATATGACGTGGTGGCCGGATTCTCCCAGTTGCAACTGCGCGGGAAGGGCCTGGCCGCCGGTGTGGCGATCGTCGTCCTCGGCATCATGCTGCAACGGATCACCATGGCGGCGACGCGCCGGGCCGAAGCGTCAGCGCACAGCGGGCACTGAGACAAGCACCGAGACGAGCACCCGAGACGAGCACTGAATCGGGCGCTGAGGGGGGTCACTGAAGCGGGGCCAAGGGGGGCCGAGCGGAACCTACGTACCCGAAAGAAACACACAAACGGCCGCCCCGGTGGCTTGGACTAGGAGGACCTGATGAGAATCGCAAGCATAGGACGGTTGCGGACGGTCGCGCTTGTGGCCACCGCCGGACTACTGGCATCCGCGTGCGGCGGCGCGAAGGTGGGCGACAGCGCGTCCACCTCTGGACAGGCGGACGGCGCGGCGAAGAAGGCCTGTGGCGCCGTCAACATCGCCATCAACCCGTGGGTCGGTTATGAGGCCAACGCCGCGGTGATCGCCTACGTGGCGGAGAAGAACCTCGGCTGCACGGTCACCAAGAAGGACCTCAAGGAGGAGGTGGCCTGGCAGGGCTTCGCGACAGGCGAGGTGGACGCGGTCGTCGAGAACTGGGGCCACGCCGACCTGAAGAAGAAGTACATCGAGGATCAGAAGGTCGCCGTGGAGGCGGGCCCGACCGGGAACAAGGGCGTCATCGGCTGGTACGTGCCGCCGTGGATGGTCGAGAAGTACCCCGACATCACCGACTACAAGAACCTCAACAAGTACGCCGACCTGTTCAAGACGTCGGAGTCGGGCGGAAAGGGCCAGCTGCTGGACGGCGACCCGTCCTTCGTCACCAACGACGCCGCGCTGGTCAAGAACCTGAACCTGAACTACAAGGTGGTGTACGCCGGCAGCGAGGCGGCGCTGATCACCGGGTTCCGGCAGGCGGAGGCCCAGAAGAAGCCGATGATCGCGTACTTCTACGAGCCGCAGTGGTTCCTGTCCGAGGTCAAGCTCGCCCACGTCAACCTGCCGCCGTGGACCGAAGGGTGCGACGCGGACGCGGCGAAGGTGGCCTGCGACTATCCGCCGTACGTGCTCGACAAGATCGTGAGCAAGAAGTTCGCCGACTCGGGCAGCCCCGCCTACACGCTGGTCAAGAACTTCACGTGGACCAACGACGACCAGAACCTGGTCGCCAAGTACATCTCCGAGGACAAGATGACGCCGGAAGAGGCGGCGGAGAAGTGGGTCAAGGACAACCCCGACAAGGTGAAGGCCTGGCTGCCGACCGCCTGAGCATCACCGCCTGCGGGTGATCACGCTTGGTCACAACCGGGCGTTCCAGAACGACAGCGACCCCCTTCGTGCGCCATTGAGCGATAACGGAGGGGGTTTGCTGTGGGTACGGATATTTGAGGCGTTTTGGGTTATTGACAGCATGCTCGCGGCGAGACACTCTGTTGCGAGAGGCGCATAATGTTTCGGATTGCGCAACGACGGAGGTACGAATGGCAGGCCCACGCGTCGTCATCATCGGAGCCGGAGTCGTCGGGGCCGCCCTCGCCGACGAGCTGTCGGCGAAGGGCTGGGACGACATCACCGTCGTCGACCAGGGCCCGGTGCCGGCCGCTGGCGGATCGACGTCGCACGCGCCCGGGCTGGTGTTCCAGACCACCCCGTCCAAGACCATGACGGAGATGGCGCGCTACACGGTCGAGAAGCTCAACTCCCTCGGCTGCTTCCTCCAGGTGGGCGGGCTTGAAGTGGCCACCACGCCCGAGAGACTCGTGGAGCTGCGCCGTCGCCACGGCTGGGCCACCGCGTGGGGCGTCGAGACGCACCTGATCACGCCTGAGGAGTGTGTGGAGCGTCACCCGCTGCTGGACGTCGACCGGATTCTCGGCGGGCTCTTCATCCCGACCGACGGCCTGGCCAAGGCCGTACGCGCCGTGGAGGTCCAACTCGGCCTCGCCAAGGAGCGCGGAGTCCGCGTGCTGGAGCGGCACGAGGTGCTGGACGTCCGCGTCGAGGGCGACCGGGTCGCCGCCGTCGTCACGGACCACGGGGAGATCCCGGCGGACCTCGTGGTCTGCTGTGCGGGCATCTGGGGCCCCCGGGTCGCGGGCATGGTGGGCATGTCCCTCCCGCTGACCCCGCTCGCGCACCAGCTCGCCTGGACGGGTCCCGTGCCGGAGCTGAGCGGCCAGGAGGAGGAGGCCGTCCGGCCGATTCTGCGCCACCAGGACGCCGACCTGTACTACCGCGACAAGTTCGACCGGCTGGGCATCGGCTACTACGGCCACCGCCCGATGCCGATCAGGCCGGAGGAGATCCTCTCCTTCGACGAGGCGGAGGTGATGCCGTCGGTGCTGACCTTCACCGAGGACGACTTCGCCCCGGCGTGGACCGAGACCCGCTCGCTGCTGCCGTCGACGCAGGACGCCAAGATCGAGGATGGCATAAACGGGCTGTTCTCCTTCACCACGGACGGCATGCCGCTGCTCGGCGAGTCCCCGGACGTCAAGGGCTTCTGGGCGGCCGAGGCCGTGTGGGTGACGCATTCGGCGGGCGTGGCGAGGGCCATGGCCGAGTGGCTGGCCGACGGCCACTGCTCGTCCTTCGACCTGCACGAGTGCGACGTCAACCGGTTCGAGCCGCACCAGCTCGCCCCGGAGTACGTGCTGACCCGCGACTGCCAGAACTTCGTCGAGGTCTACGACATCATCCACCCGCTGCAGCCGCCGGAGAACCTCCGCCCGCTGCGCACCACCCCGTTCTACGCCCGCCAGCGCGATCTCGACGCCCGGTTCCTGGAGGCCGGTGGCTGGGAGCGCCCGCAGTGGTACGGCGCCAACGCCCGGCTGCTCGACGGCAGGGACATTCCCCGGCCGGGCGACTGGGCCTCCCGGTACTGGTCCCCGATCGTGGGCGCCGAGGCCCAGGCCTCGCGCGAGACCGTAGCGCTCTACGACATGACCGCGCTCAAGCGGATCGAGGTCGCCGGGCGCGGCGCCGCCGCCTTCCTGCAGCGGCTCTCGACCGGCGACGTCGACAAGTCGGTCGGCTCGGTGACCTACTGCCTGCTGCTCGACGAGGACGGCGGCATCCGCAGCGACATCACCGTCGCCAGGCTCGGCCGGGACCTGTTCCAGGTCGGCGCCAACGGCAACCTCGATCTTGACTGGTTCCACCGGCACCTGCCCTCGGACGGATCGGTCGTCATCCGCGACATCACGGCCGGCACGTGCTGCCTCGGAGTCTGGGGCCCGCGCGCCCGCGACCTCGTGGCGCCGCTGGCCGGCCCGGACTTCGCCGCCGGCGGCTTCCGCTACTTCCGCGGCAAGCGGGCCTTCGTCGGCACGGTGCCGGTCACCGCGCTGCGGCTCTCCTACATCGGCGAGCTGGGCTGGGAGCTGTACACGACGGCCGACCTCGGCGCCAAGCTGTGGGACACCCTCTGGGAGGCGGGCCAGGAGCACGGGATCATCGCGGGCGGCCGGGGCGCCTTCAACAGCCTGCGCCTGGAGAAGGGATATCGGTCCTTCGGCACCGACATGACCTACGAGCACGACCCCTACGAGGCGGGCCTCGGCTTCGCGGTGAAGGCCGACAAGACGGGCTTCATCGGCCGCGAGGCCCTGCTGGAGCGCCGCGACGCGGTGCGGCGCCGGCTGGCCTGCCTGACGATCGACGGTCCGGACGCGGTCGTCATGGGCAAGGAACCGGTGTACGACGGCGAGAGCTGCGTCGGGTACGTCACCAGCGCCGCCTACGGCTACACGATCGGCGCGGGCATCGCCTACGCGTGGCTGCCGGCCGAGCTGTCCGTCCCCGGCCAGCTGGTCCACATCGGCTACTTCGACCGGCGGGTCCCCGCCGTCGTCGCCGCGGAGCCGCTCTTCGACCCGGCGATGACCCGGCTGCGCGGCTAGCCGTCAAGCGCGCTCTACGGAAGGATCATGATGCACGACCTGCCCGAGCACCCGGACCGGCTGTGGCACAGCGCCGAGCCGAAGCGCTCCTACGACGTGGTGATCGTCGGAGCCGGTGGCCACGGCCTGGCGACGGCGTACTACCTGGCGAAGAACCACGGGATCACGAACGTGGCGGTGCTGGAGCGCGGCTGGCTGGCCGGCGGCAACATGGCGCGCAACACCACGATCATCCGGTCCAACTATCTGTGGGACGAGAGCGCAGGCATCTACGAGCACGCGCTGAAACTGTGGGAGGGGCTGGAGGAGGACCTCGGCTACCCCATCCTGTTCAGCCAGCGCGGGGTGCTCAACCTGGCGCACAGCCTGCAGGACGTCAGGGACAGCGTGCGCCGCGTCCACGCCAACAAGCTCAACGGCGTCGACGCCGAGTGGCTCGATCCGGAGCAGGTCAAAGAGGTCTGCCCGATCGTCAACATCTCACCGGACGTGCGGTACCCGGTGCTGGGCGCGACCTACCAGCCACGGGCCGGGATCGCCAAGCACGACTACGTCGCGTGGGGCTACGCCCGCGCCGCCGCGGCGATGGGCGTCGACCTGATCGAGCACTGCGAGGTCACCGGCATCGAGGTCGCCGACGGGCGGGCGCATGCCGTACAGACCACGAAGGGCCGGATCACGGCGGGCACGATCGCGCTGTGCGCGGCGGGCCACTCGTCGGTGGTGGGCAAGATGGCGGGGATCGACCTCCCGCTGCAGAGCCACCCGCTCCAGGCGCTGGTCTCCGAGTTGCTGGAGCCCGTGCACCCCACCGTCGTGATGTCCAACGCCGTGCACGTCTACGTCAGCCAGGCCCACAAGGGCGAGCTCGTCATGGGCGCGGGCGTCGACGCGTACAACTCCTACCGGCAGCGCGGCTCGTTCCACATCATCGAGCGGCAGATGTCGGCCGCGCTGGAGCTCTTCCCGATCTTCGCGCGGGCGCACGTGCTGCGGACCTGGGGCGGGGTGGTGGACGTCAGCCCAGACGCCTCCCCGATCGTCGGGCTCACCCCCGTCGACGGGCTCTACGTCAACTGCGGCTGGGGCACCGGCGGCTTCAAGGCCACGCCCGGGGTCGGCTGGTGCTTCGCGCACACGATCGCCACCGGCGCGCCGCACCCGCTGAACGCCCCCTTCTCCCTCGAACGATTCACCACCGGCGCGCTCGTGGACGAGCACGGCGCCGCCGCGGTAGCCCACTGAAGGAGCCCGTCAGATGCTGCTGATCCCCTGTCCGTGGTGCGGGCCACGCGACGAGGCCGAGTTCTACTACGGCGGGCAGGCCCGCGTCGCCTATCCGGAGGACCCCGCCGGTCTTTCCGACGAGGAGTGGGCGCGGTACCTGTTCTTCCGCGACAACCCCAAGGGGCGGTTCGCCGAGCGGTGGAGCCACTCGGCGGGCTGCCGCCGCTGGTTCAACCTGGTCCGCGACACGGCCACCAACGAGATCCACACCAGTGAGGTGACCGCATGACCGCCCGCCGCGCACCGGGCGCGCAGGCCGCAGCGGGAGAGGCGCTACGGTTCCGGTTCGACGGCCGGGACTACGAGGGCCGCCCGGGCGACACGCTCGCCGCGGCGCTGCTCGCCAACGGCGTCCGCACGGTGTCCAGGAGCATCGGGCTGGGCCGTCCCCGTGGGATCTACGCCGCGTGGACCGAGGAGCCCAACGCGATCGTCCAGATCGAGCACCCCTTCCCCGAGCCGATGCTGCAGGCCACCACGGTCGAGCTGTACGACGGGCTGGTGGCGAGCGGACTGGCCGGAAAGGGGTGGCTGAGCCCGGAGCCCGACCCCGCACGCTACGACGCCGTCCACGCCCACTGCGACGTCCTGGTGGTCGGCGCGGGCCCGGCCGGCCTGATGGCGGCCACGGTGGCGGCCGACTCCGGCGCCCGGGTGATCCTCGCCGACGACCGGCCCACCCCCGGCGGCAGCCTCCCGGACGGCACCGAGACCGTCGATGGCACCCCGGGTGCCCGATGGGCCGCCGCCACGCTGGCCGCGTTGGCGGACCGGCCGGACGTGCGGGTGCTCGGCCGCACCACCGTGTTCGGCCACTACGACGACAACTACCTGGTCGCTGTCGAGCGCCGGGGCGAGCGGGCGTCGTCACGCGAGCGCGTCTGGCGCATCCGGGCCCGCCGCGTCGTGCTGGCCACCGGCGCGCACGAGCGTTCGATCGCCTTCGCGGGCAACGACCGGCCGGGCGTGATGCTCGCCGGTGCCGCGCGCGCCTACGCGAACCGGTACGGCGTCCTCCCCGGCCGCCGCGCGGTGGTGTTCACCACCAACGACAGCGCCTACGCCGCCGCCCGCGATCTGGCGGCGGCCGGCGTGGAGATCGCCGCGATCGTCGACGTACGGCCGGGCAGCGGCCGGGCATGGAACGCCCAGGTGGGGGACGGCACCGAGGTGCTCGCCGGCCACGTGGTCACCGGAGTAGGCGTGAACGCCTCCCTGGGCGAGGTCTCATCGGTGACCATTTCCGCTGGCCGGGAGATCGAGGCGGACCTGCTGCTCGTCTCGGGCGGCTGGAACCCCGTGGTCCACCTGTTCAGCCAGGCGGGCGGGGAGCTGGGCTACGACGAGGAGGCCGGGGCCTTCCTCCCCGGCGCGGTGCGCCAGGCGGTGGACGTCGCCGGGGCCGCCCGTGGGCAGTTCACCCTGGCCGGGTGCCTGCGAGGCGGCGCCGAGGCCGGAGCGCGGGCCGCCGAGGCGGCCGGGTTCCGGGTCACGGGCACCACATCGGTGCCGCAGACCGCCGAAGATGCCGGGTTGCGGGCCCGGGGTGGCCGATCGGCGTCACAGGCCGAGCTCCCAGTGGCCGGGAACGGCGCAGCGCAGGCCGATGACGTCGCGGCGCGGGCCGAGGGCGGCGGGGGGCTGCCCGCGGAGCATGTGTGGCTCGTGCTCTCGGACGACTACCGGACCCACTTCGTGGACCTGCAACGGGACGTGACCGTGGCCGACGTCAGGCGGGCGACCGGCGCCGGGCTTCGCTCGGTCGAGCACGTCAAGCGCTACACCACCGCCGGCACGGCACACGATCAGGGCAAGACCTCCGGTGTGCTCACCAGCGGGATCGTCGCCCACACCCTCGGCGTGAACGTCGGCGAGCTCGGCACGACCACGTTCCGCGCGCCGTACGTGCCGGTCGGCTTCGCCACGCTCGCCGGGCGTGACCGGGGGGCGCTGCACGACCCGGCCCGGGTCACCTCGCTGCACGAATGGCACGTGGCGAACGGCGCGCTGTTCGAGAACGTCGGGCAGTGGAAGCGGCCCTGGTACTACCCCCGCCCCGGCGAGGACATGGAGGCCGCGGTCCTGCGGGAGTGCGCGGCCGTACGCGACGGTGTGGGAGCGATGGACGCCTCCACGCTGGGCAAGATCGATGTCCAGGGACCGGACGCGGCCGAGCTGCTGGACCGGCTCTACACGAACATGATGAGCACGCTCAAGGTCGGCGCGATCCGCTACGGCGTCATGTGCCGGCCCGACGGCATGGTCTTCGATGACGGGACGGTGATCCGCCTGGCGGAGGACCGGTTCCTGGTGACCACGACCACCGGCAACGCCGCCGCCGTCCTGGACTGGATGGAGGAGTGGCTGCAGACGGAATGGCCGTCCCTGAAGGTGTACTGCACCTCGGTCACCGAGCACTGGGCGACCGTGGCCCTGGCCGGGCCCGGCTCGCGGGACGTGCTGGCCGGGCTCGCCCCGGACCTCGCCGTCGACAACGCGAGCTTCCCGTTCATGACCTGGCGTGACGCCGAGGTGGCCGGGCTGCCCGCGCGGGTGTGCCGGATCAGCTTCTCCGGCGAGCTGGCCTACGAGATCAACGTCAACGCCTGGGACGGGCTCGCGCTGTGGTCGTCCATCCAGGCGACCGGCCTGGTCACACCGTACGGAACGGAGACCATGCACGTGCTGCGGGCCGAGAAGGGCTATCCGATCGTCGGCCAGGACACCGACGGCACGGTCACCCCGGCCGACCTCGGGATGGACTGGGTGGTGTCCAGGAAGAAGGCCGACTTCATCGGCAAGCGGTCGTTCGCGCGGGCCGACACGGCCAGGCCCGACCGCAAGCACCTGGTCGGCCTGCTGCCGGTCGATCCGGACATCCTCCTGCCCGAGGGCGCCCATCTGATCGAAACCGGCGAGGTGCCCGCGCCGCCGGTCCCGATGCTGGGCCACGTCACGTCGAGCTACCGCAGCGCGGCGCTCGGCCGTACCTTCGCGCTCGCCCTCGTCAAGGGCGGCCGCGACCGGGTCGGCGAGCGGCTCTACGTTCCGCTCGCGGGGCCGGGACACGAGGCGGTCCCGGTCACCGTCACCCATCACGTCCTGTACGACCCCGAGGGAGCGCGCCGCGATGGCTGAGCGACTGAGCCCGCTGACCCGATTCGAGCCGGTGTCGACCGAGAGCCTGAGCATCGCGGAGATCCCGTTCCTCACGCAGGTCGACCTCCGCGTGGACCCGAAGTGCCGGGCCGCCGCAGACATCGGCCTCGCCCTGGGCGCGCCGCTCCCCACCGAGCCCGGCACGTACGCGAGCGGGGACGTCGACGTCATGTGGCTCGGACCCGACGAATGGCTGGTCGTCGGCCCGGCCGGTGACCGCGACCTGGAGGCCAGGATTCGAGCGATGGCGGGCGGGGAGCACGTCGGGGTCACCGACGTGTCCGCGCAGCGTACGGCGCTGCGGGTGGCCGGGCCCAGAGCGCGCGACCTGCTGGCCCATGGCTGCGCCCTGGACCTGCATCCCCGGGTGTTCGGCCCGGGCCGGTGCGCGCAGACCATGCTGGCCCTCGCCCAGGTGGTGCTGGTCGCGCGGGAGGACGACGAGTTCCGGGTGCTGGTCCGGTCGTCGTTCGCGAGCTACCTGGCCGAGTGGCTGCTCGACGCGGCGGCGGAGTACCTGAGTTGACGCTGCCCGTGGCCGGTGCCGGGACGTCGACTGGCCTGGTGGTCGGCACAGTCGACGGCGCCGACGTTCTGACCGGTGGCTTGACATGGAGTACCCGCACTCCTCAACCCCGCCTGGCATAATGGGATCATGGAGCTGGAGATTCACGTCGCACCCGAACTGCGGTTCTTCCTGGCGCCTCGCCATCGGAAGGGAGAGCTCCGGGTGCCCCTCGACGAGACGTCGTCCTTGGGGCATCTGGTCGAGTCGGTCGGCGTCCCGCTTCCCGAAGTCGGCTCCCTCCTCGTCGGCGACCGTCCGGTCACTGCGTCCTACCGGCCGGCCCCGGGCGACGCGGTGAGCGTCCTCGGGGTGACGCGCCCGCAGCGGGTGCCGGTCTCGTGCTTCCTCCTCGACGTCCATCTCGGCACGCTGGCACGGCGGCTCCGCCTGGTCGGCGTCGACACCGCCTACCACACCGACCGCGAGGACGAACTCCTGGTCGAGCAGGCCAACGACGAACGGCGGATCCTGCTGACCCGGGATCGCGGGTTGTTGCGGCGCAGAGCCCTGTGGCTGGGCGCCTATGTGCGCAGTTGCAGCCCGGACGAGCAGTTCCAGGAGATTCTCGATCGTTTCGCCCCGCCGCTGGCGCCGTGGACCCGGTGCACGGCCTGCAACGGCAGGCTCTCACCGGCCGCCAAGGGCGAGGTCGAGCCGTCCCTGCTTCCGGGCACGCAGCGCAACTTCGACACGTTCGCCCGCTGCCTCTCCTGCGACCACGTGTACTGGCGCGGCGCCCACCACACGCACCTGGAAGCCATCGTGGAGACCGCCCGCACCGCCGTCTGACACCCGTTCCGCTCCGCCGACGCCTGCCGCGGCGGGTGGCTTGAGCTGGGCGTATGCGGGAACGGTGATGTTGTGGCAGGTAAGCGAGACGGGGCCATGTCCTCGGACGTGCCCGTGATCACCAGCCTGTCGGAGCTGGCGGCGCTGCTCGGTCGACGCCGGGGGCTGTTCATCCGATGGGCGAGGAACTGGGACAACGACGAGGACCAGGGCTGCAGCCGGGACGCCCTCACCGGCGCGCCCCTGCCCGGCCTGTCGGCCAACCCCCTGGACGTGGAGAGCTGGTGGGCGGACCGTCCGATCGAGCTCTGGGCCGCGCGCCGCCTGTACGACTACTCCCACATCCGCAGGAAGCGCGGGCCCGACATCAAGGCATGGGTGCTCGCCGGCCGGGAGGTGGGGCGCGGCCCGGACAACGAGCCCCTCATCGAGTGCGCCGACGTGATCGGCATCGTCGGCGACGCCGTGCTCAAGGAGGCGGACGAACTCGTTCAGGCCCACGACTCCGGCGTCTGGGGCCCCCTCGACCGCCGCGGCCGTTCGCACTAGCGCCGCGCCAAGGTCTGCCCGGAAGGAGCCGAGCCACGGTTCACCCGGAAGCAGCGGTGTCGAGGTGCCGCCCCGGGCGACGCGATGGGCAAAGATCGGCGGAAGGGGCAGGAGTCAGCCGGGCGTTCCGGAGTCGTACGGCAGGCGCCGCTGGAGCGCGAGCAGCCAGGCGATGGACGGCAGGACCAGCACCGCCCCGACGGCGAGCACGACGAGCGTCGTGGTGATCACCACAGGGTTCGCGGCCGCGTCCCGGTAGGTCAGCGACGGCGGCAGCATGATCGGATACTGGGCCAGCGGCCATCCCCACATCACGGCGGTGACGCCCAGAACAGCGGTCGCCCGGGCAAGCAGGAAACGCCGCCGCCACAGCAGGGCCAGGGACGCGAGCCCGAAAACCGCGCTGGCCACGATGAACGGCAGCCCTTGGTGCGTGAGCCCGTCGAAGAGCCGCGGCGCGTCCCAGCGCAGGACCGCGATGCCGCCGAGCGCGACGCCCCCGACCGCGACGGCGGTGATCAGCGCTCTCAGCCGGAACCCCTCGGCCAGGCGTGCCGGCCCCGCCCGCACGGCGTCCTCGCAGAGGTATGCCGCGGCGAGATAGGCGCAGACGCCCACCGCCAGCACGCCGCCCAGCAGGGAGGTGGGGTTCAGCCAGCTCGTCACCAGGTCTCCCGCGGCCAGCCCGGGCGGCACGCGGCCCGACGCGACCGCCCCGGCGACCGCGCCAAAGAAGAAGGGGGTCAGCACGGAGGAGATCGCGAAGGCGCCGCCGAACAGGCGCTGCTGCCACAGCTCCGTGCTGGCCTTGCGGAAGGCGAAAGCGGAGCCTCTGGCGATGATCCCCAGCGCGGCCAGCGTCAGCGGAACATAGAGCGTGGACATGACGGCCGCGAACACCGGAGGAAAGCCGGTCCACAGGACCACGAGCACGAAGATCAGCCATACGTGGTTGGCCTCCCAGACCGGCCCGATGGAGTGCTCGATGAGCCGCCGCTGCGGCATGCCGGTGGTGCTGCGCCCGGCGAGCAGGTCCCAGAAGCCACCGCCGAAGTCGGCACCGCCCAGCAACGCGTAGAGGGTGACACCCACCCACATGACGATCAGCAGGATCTGCGCGGGGTCTATCGAGGCGAGGTCCATCAGTGTGTCACCTCCTCCTGGGGCGCGATCTGGCTGACGCGCGTCATGTGCCGCAGGACATAGAGGGTGGCGATGGTGAGGGCGCGGTGCTGTCCAGCCCTTGGACCACCGTGTCGGGGCTGAAGCCGACGAGCAACGACAGGCCGTCGGGAATCTCGATCGCGTAGCGCAACTGCCCGCCGACCACCCACCCGCCCACGCTGAGCGGAGCGTGCGAGCCGGTCACGAAGAGCCCCTCCGCGGCCGCCAGTTTCGTCGGCTGGAACTCGGCGATGAACTTGGCCGCATAGTCGCCCACCACGACCTGGACGGGAGCGAGCACGGCCCCGAGGACGAACGGAACCAGGAAGCCCAGCCGGTGATAGCGATCCCGACGCCCACGCAGCATGGCGACGGCGTACACCCCGGCGGTGCCGAACCCGGCGACCATGAACGCCGCCACGATCATGTGCAGCGTCTGCGGCGGCGTCGCCGGATTGAACATCGCCGCCCACGGGTCGACCTCGGTCACCCGGCCGCTGTCCATGTCGAACCCGCGCGGCTGGTTCATCCACGCGTTGGCGCACACCACGAAGAACGCCGACGCCACTCCGGCGACCAGGACCGGCACACCGCTCAGCAGGTGGACCCGGGGCGGCAGCCGGTCCCACGCGTAGAGGTAGATCCCCAGAAAGATCGCCTCGATGAAGAAGGCGATGCCCTCCATCGCGAACGGCACCCCGATCACCTCGCCGTACAGGCCCATCAGGCCAGGCCACAGCAGGCCCATCTCGAAGCTGAGGATCGTCCCGGAGACCGCCCCGACCGCGAACAGCACCCCGACCGCCTTGGCCCACCGCCGTGCCAGCCGCATGTAGTCGGCGTCACCGGTGCGCAACGCCCGCCATTCGGTGTAGAGGAGCAGGGCCGGCATCCCCACGCCGACGCACGCCACCACGATGTGCCAGCCGAGTGACAGCGCCATCTGGATCCGGGCCGCCGCCAGGTCCGCGGGACTCGCCGGTCCGGCGAGGGCGAAGAGCGAGGTCACAGCGGGTGCACTCCCCGATCTCCCGGCAGGCAAACCGCACCACGCCGGGACCACCTCGACCGGCCGGACACCCTCCGACCAGCGCGGAAACCGCTCAGCGTGTGGAACCCGGCCAAAGCCGGAGCCCGCCAAAGCGGAAGCCGACCCCAAGCGCGAACCGCTAAGCGCGGCAGACGATCAGCGCGGAAGCCGGCCCAAGCGGAAGCCGGCCCAAGCGGGAACACTCAGCGCGGGCGACGATCAGCGGCCGGAGACGAGCTCCGCGAGACGGGCGAACGCGGAGGTGCGCGCCAGGCCGGTGTTCTCGCGCCGGTCGGCGCTCCGGAACAGCGCGTAGATCGCCTGCACGCCGATCCAGCGGAGCGGCTCCGGCTCCCACTGGCGGACCCGCCGCCCGACCCAGGGCAGCGCAGTCAGCTCGGTGTCGTGCCGAAGCACCAGGTCACGGAGTGTGCGACCGGCCAGGTTCGTGGTGGTGACGCCGCTGCCCACGTAACCGCCGGCCCAGCCCAGGCCGGTGCCGTGGTCCAGGTGGACGGTGGAGCACCAGTCCCTCGGCACGCCGAGCACACCGCACCATGCGTGCTGAATTCCCGCGTCCGAGACGGCCGGGAACAGCCGCACCAGCATCCTCCGGAGCGCGGCGACCGTCTCCGGCTGTGTGCCGCCGCGCACGTCGGTGCGTGAGCCGTACCGATAGGGCACGCCCCGGCCGCCGATCACGATCCGGTCGTCGGCCGTGCGCTGGGCGTAGATGTAGGCGTGCGCCTCGTCGCCGAGCAGCTCGCTGCCCTGCCAGCCGATCCGCCGCCACACCTCGGCGGGCAAGGGCTCCGTCACGATCATGGAGCTGTTCATCGGGAGCCACTGGCGGCGCTGCCCCACGATGCTCGCGGTGAAGCCCTCCGTCGCGCGGATGACGTATTCGGCCGAGACCGTTCCCCTGTCGGTGACCGCCGTCGCCGTACCGTCCTTGCCCTCTCGCGGGCGAATCTCGGTGACCGTGGTGTCCTCGAAGATGTCCACGTCCAGCGCGTCCACCACCCGTGCCAGGCCTACGGCCAGCTTCGCGGGCTGGATGCGCGCGCAGTGTGGGCTGAAAGTGGCGGCCCGCGCTCCGGCGACGCGGATGCGCTCCTCGCGCTCCCCGGGCTCCAGGAGCCGCAGGTCGTGCCCATCGAAGCCCCAGGAGCGCAGGTAGGAGAGCTCCGCGTGGAGACGGCGCTCCTGGGCGGCGTTGGTCGCGACGTGGATCAGGCCCCCCTTGTGGATGTCGGCGCCGACGCCCTCCGCCCGGGCGACGCCGATCACCTCGTCCACCGAAGCGAACATGGCCTGTTGCAGGGCGATCATCGCCTGCCTCCCGCGTGCGGCCGCATGCCGTTCGCGAGATCCCGCGAACTCCGCCGACAGCCAGCCGCCGTTGCGCCCGGATGCGCCGAACCCGGCGAACTCCCGCTCCAGGATCGCGATGCGCAGGTCAGGCTGGGCCTTCTTGAGGTAGTACGCCGTCCACAAGCCCGTGTAGCCGCCGCCCACAATGGCGACGTCGTAGTCACGAGAGCCGGGCAGCGGCGTACGGCGCGGCGGGATGCCGATCTGCCTGTACCAGAAGGAGACGTCGCCGTTCGCGAAGTCGTCGGCCAGCGGAGTGTCCTCTAGGGCGTCCTTCCCTGTAGTGCGCCGCAGGCCGCTGAAGAAAGCGCTCATGAACAGGTCCCCGTCCTCCAGCCCGCGGCCTCCGTCGCAGGTGGAGGCCTTAGGTCGGGCCTGACAGATCATGCCCCGCCGCGCGACGCCCAGACCGGCGCCTCGCGATCCACCGATCCGGATCGCCGCTCGCGACGGGCGGCATTTGTCAGACACTCCCTCCGAGCCTATTGCCCCGTTCAGCACGCCCTCAAGGGATCTGTCCTCGAGTGGGTCGGGCCCGACCTTCGTCTCGGCGTCCCACTTATCTCGCGCCAACCAGGTCTGAACAGCCTTGATTGGGATATTTCCCGATGGAAGACTGAACGCGAGGAGAAAGGGGGAATCCTCATGATCGAAGCAAAGAACATCGACAAACCAGATGAGCGCCGGGATTTCTCTAGAGGCCACATCGAGGTCTTCAACCTGACGGGCCTGACCTTCGGCGTCGCCACGTTCGAGCCGGGCTGGCGCTGGTCCGAGTGCGTCAAGCCGATCGCGGGCACCGACACATGTGAAGCGCACCACAACGGGTACGTGCTCAAGGGCAGACTGCGCGTCCGAATGAACGACGGCGGGGAGGCCGAGCTCGGGCCGGGCGACATCTTCGTCGTCCCAGCCGGACACGATGCCTGGGTCGTCGGAGACGAGCAGGTCGTGACATATGACTTCGGAGGCTCGGCCGCCGAATACGCCGCCGCGGAACGGCCGGGATAGCACCATGACGCGGCCGAGATAGGCACTGCCCACGAAGCCCGACTTGATCAGGGCCGCCCGGTACGGCGAGCCGCATGCCGTACCGGACCGCCCGCCGGTCACCGTCCTGCGCGATATGTGGCGAGCACGAGTGCGAAGTCGCCGGCCGGATCGGTGTACCAGCGCATCACGTCGAAGCCCGCCCTCGTGAGCTCCTGCTCCAGGCCCTCATGGCGGAACTTGGCACTGATCTCCGTACGGACCTCCTCGCCCTCGTCGAACGAGACCGACAGGCCGAGATCGCGGACGTGCACCCGCATCGGGCGGGTCGCCCGCAGGCGCATCTCGATCCAGTCGTTGTCCTCGTCGTACAGCGCGACGTGCGCGAAGGCGTCCGGCTCGAAGTCCGCGCCCAGCCGCCGATTGATCACGTGCAGGACGTTGCGGTTGAACGCGGCCGTCACGCCCCGCGCGTCGTCGTAGGCGGCGACCAGCCGTCCGACGTCCTTCACCAGGTCCGCGCCGAGCAGGAACGTGTCCCCCGGCTCCAGGGTCGAGCGGAGCTCTTTGAGGAAGACCTCCCGGGCGTCGGGGTCGAGGTTGCCGATCGTGCCGCCCAGGAACGCGACCATGCGGCGGCCGACCCTGGGCAGCCGGGAGAGGTGCCGCTCGAAGTCCGCGCACACGGCCCGTACGGCGAGGCCGGAGTAGCGGGCTTCGAGCCGCTCCGCGGCGGCCTCCAGGGTGACGGCGTCCACGTCCACGGGCGTGTAGGTCGTGAGCGTGCCGGCCGCCGCGAGGGCGTCGAGCAGGAGGACGGTCTTCTCGCTGGTGCCGGAGCCGAGCTCGACGAGCGTGTCGGCGGCGCTCAGCTGCGCGATGTCGGCGGCCTGGGCGCGCAGGATGGCCAGCTCGCGCCTCGTCGGGTAGTACTCCTCCAGGCGAGTGATCTGCGAGAACAGGTCACTCCCCGTGGAGTCGTAGAACCATTTCGGCGGCAGCCACTTCGGCCTGGAGGTCAGCCCGGCGCGGACGTCGTGCGCCAGAGCGTGTTGGAGATAGCCGCTGTCGAGGTGGTTGGTCACGTCCATGATCGCTCCTCAGTCGATGTCGATACGCGTCACGCTCACGCCGTCTGGGGAGGCGAGAACCATGGTCCGGTCGTCGACGGCGCGCCACCCCGGCCGGTCGTCCAACGGCTCGCTCGCCAGGAGCACGCCGTCTTCGAGATGGACGAAGAGGGTGTCGCCCCACGCCGTGGCGGCCAGTTCCGAGCCGCCGCAGACGAGCAGGTTGAGCCGCGCCGCCGGGTCGGCCTTCGCGGCCTCACCGACGACGTGCGGCAGGATCTCGGCGAGCGGCATCCCGGCGCGCAGCCGTACGAACACGGCCGAGGCGAGCCACGCCGAGTCGCACCGGCTCTCCGGGTCGTCGGCGAGCGGGCGGACCGCGTCGTGCCGGACCGTCCCGTTGTGGCTGAGCAGCCAGCGCCCGTCGGTGAACGGCGCGGTGGCGGTCTCCTCGACGGGCATGCCGGCGCTCGCGGACCGCACGGCGGCCATCAGGCAGCTCGCCCGCGCGACCTCCGCGAGCGCGGGCAGGTTGGCGTCCGCCCAGATGGGGACGGTGCGGCGGTAGCGGATGGGCTCCGCGCGGACCGTGTCGTACCACCCGATGCCGAAACCGTCGGCGTTGACGACCCCGTTGCGCTGCATGCGGGGCGCGTATGACTGCCTGAGCAGCCCGTTCTCCGGCTCGAAGATCAACGACGACAGGGATCGGGGCGGGCCGAGCCACCCGGCATGCCTACACATGCGACCTCGCGCAGCGCAAGCCCGCGAAGATCTGCCGCCGGATGGGGTAGTCCCAGTTGCGGAACGTCGTCCTGATCGCCGTCGGATGGGTGGCCCACGACCCGCCGCGGAGCACCCGGTAGGTCTCCCCGAAGAAGACCTCGCTGTACTCCTTGTACGGGAAGCTCCGGAACCCGGGATAGGGCTGGAACCACGAGCCGGTCCACTCCCACACGTCGCCGATCAGCTGTTCGGCCCCATATCGGCTCGCGCCTTCGGGGAAGGCCCCGACCGGCGCGGGATGGGCGGCCCGGTGGGCGAGGTTCGCGTGGTCCAGGCGCGGGTCGCCGTCGCCCCACGGGTAGGTGCGGCCTCCACAGGCCTTCTCCCACTCCGCCTCGGTGGGCAGCCGTTTGCCGGCCCAGCGGGCGTAGGCGTCGGCTTCGTACCAGGCGACGTGCTGCACCGGCTCGTCCATCGGCACCGGCTCGATCCGGCCGAACCGGGTCCTGAACCAGGTGTCGCCGTCCCTGGTCCAGAAGAGCGGGGCGTCGACGCCCGACCGCTGGATCCACTCCCAGCCTTCCGGGTCCCACCAGCGCGGGTCGCCGTACCCGCCGTCCGCGATGAACGCCGCGTAGTCCCGGTTGCTCACCGGAACCCGGTCGATCCAGTAGGCGGGGAGATCCACCTGGTGGGCGGGCCGTTCGTTGTCGTACGCCCAGGGCAGCGTGTCGGTGCCCATGGTGAACGGGCCGGCCGGGACGAACACCTCCTCCGGGGCGGCCGTGCGGCCGGCCGGCAGGTCCCCGTCGCGTACCAGGCCCGGCTCCTTCGAAAGCTGGAGCGTCGCCAGCATCGTCTCGTCGTGCTGGTGCTCGTGCTGGACGACGAGCCCGAACACGAACCCGGAGGCGCGCAGCGGATCCGGGTCGTCCAGGTCGACCAGGTCGAGCACGTCGAGGACCCGCCCGCGCACTCCGGAGAGGTACCGCCGGGCCTCGGCGGGCCCGAGCAGGGGCAGCGAGGGCCGGTTACGCCGAGGATGCTTGAACGCGTCGTAGAGATCGTCGATCTCCGGCCGCAACGGCGTTATGCCGCCCACCTCGCGCAGCACCCACAGCTCCTCGTAGTTGCCCACGTGGGCCAAATCCCATACCAGCGGGGACATCAGCGAGGAGTGCTGGCGCACCAGAAGGTCGTCCTCGGCGTCGGTGTACGCCAACGAGCGGTCGCGTACGGCGGCCAGCTCGGCGGCGATCCGTTCCTTGAGATCCGTCATGCGTAGAGCTCCTCAGTGAGTCCGTTCGAGATCCGTCATGCGTAGAGCTCCTCAGTGAGATCGGCTGCCGGAGAGCGGCCGGATTCGACGTGCTTCGCGGCGAAGGCGGACACCCGGTCGACCAGCCAGGGCTCCACGCCCAGCCGGGGCAGCGCCTCTACGGCCGCGCGGAAGCAGCCTTCGGCGGCCCGCCGCAGGCGAGGCTCGCCCAGCCCCAGGCGGGCGGCGTCCACCCACATCCCGCTCACCGGGGCCGCCGCGTCGAGCGCTGCCTCGGCCGCCCGGTCATCCATGATCAGCGCGTACACCACGGCGGCGCAGACCGGCCAGTCGTCCGGCCCCTGCGCGTCCAGGTAGCGCGTCTCCAGCCACCTGCGGGGCCGTACCGGAGGGAAGAGGGTCGTCGCGTGGTAGGCCAGATCCTCGCTGGCCGGCGGCCTCCCGGCCACCTTTTCGAAGTCCCGGAACAGTGAGCCGTCGAGGACGGGCCGGCAGCCGTCCCCGTCCTCCCTGATCAGCATCAGCCGGGCCGCGAGCAGATAGTCCGCCCAGTCCTCGGCGGGGTCTCCGCCTCTGGCCACGGGCGCGGTCCTGCTGCGGTCCAGGTTGTGCCACACGGCCTGGCGACCGGACATCCAGCCCTGGACGGGTGAGTTGGCGAACGCCGCGACCAGCACCGGGCCGAGCAGGTGGGCCCGGCCCCACCGGACCGCGGGGTCGTCGCCGAAGTCCAGGTTGACCTGGATCGAGGCCGTCGAGCACATCATGGCCGCTCCGTGCGGCCGACCGAGGAACGCGGCCATGGCCTCGTATCGGGGCTGGCGCAACTGGCGCTCGGGAGGCCGGAGCGGGTCCAGGCCGGTGCCGCCCAGCGTCAGGTCGGCCTCGTGGAGCGCGAGCCGTACGGCCTCGACGTCGGAGACGAGGTTCGCGATGGCGTCGGGCAGCGGGCCCGGCGGCGCGGAGAGCTCCAATTGGCCCCCGGGTTCGAACGTGACGAGGCTCCCGCCGGTCAGCGGCGGGAGCGCGTCGATGATCCGTGGAATGGGGACCTGGCTCGTCGGCGCCTCCACGTCGAAAACGAGAAACTCCAGCTCAACGCCCAGGCGGTCCGTACCGGTCCCCCCGAAGCATCCCCGTGCGTACGCCTGGACATCGGTCATCGCCCCTCCATCGGTGACACGCGACGGTCTGTAGATCTCTGGGTGACGCAGGCGTTACAGGGCCGATTCCTCCCCGTTTTGGTAGTAGGTATAACTCTAGGACCCTTAATTCGAGACTACATTCGGATGAATTGCCACACTGGCCGCCATTGGAACCTTTGTCCCCACTTACCCCTTTGCTCGTGGGGGTCACCTCGCATAGACGACAGTGCTCGACGCGGGGGCACATCGCATGGACGACGGCCAGATGACGGCTGGATGACGGCACACGGGCGACGATGAATCGCTCAGGCCGCGACTGCCCCCGCGGACCACTCGCGGTCGCTCATACGCATGAGGGAGACGCCCATCGCACCGAGTGTGACGAGCAGGATCGCCGGGCCCGCCAGACCGAGCAGCAGGGTCCAGGTGGTCCCGCCGATCACGAAGACCACGAGCCCGAGAACGGTGCCGGCGGGCAGCCACCACCCGGCCCGGCCCGCCCGGACCACCGAGATGGTGATCAGTATGAGTCCGAACAGCGTGCCGATCATGCCGGGGAGCTGCCATCCGGCGATCATCGCGGGCTGGGCCGCGCCGTCGATGATCGCCGCGGCCTGAGCCGCGGGCAGTCGCTGGTATGCGGAGGACTCGAAGAAGTCGACGAGGGTGAGCGAGGAGAAGTCGATCAGGCCGAGCACCCCCAGCACTCCCCCGATGTGGGCGAGCACCACGCCGCGCCCGCGGACCAGATGGATCAGGCCGATGACGCCGGGCACGAGCAGCACCCAGCAGTAGTGCAGGAGGCTCGCGCTGATCCCGACGGCGGTGGGGTGCAGCGCGTAGCTGGGGCCGGTCTCTGTGATGCCGGACGGGACCGGATCAATGGCCATGCCGAGCAGCAGGCAGAGCGGAGCGAGGATGAGCGAGGCGCCCGCCGCGCGGCGCCGGAACGAAGCAGGATTCGTAATCATGGCAGGAACGGTAGGAATCGCTCCTCCGCATGGTCGTCAATGCGGACTTTGAATGTTTTGTCCACCTAGAGGATGACTTTTTGCGGAGGGCGGCACTCTACTCTCTGCTCATGACCTGGCGTCCTTCCTCCCTTGACTACCTCGTCGCGGGTGTCGTCGGCCTGTTCGCGGTCACCGAGGAGATCAGCGGTCGTACGCTCGCCCCGGACCGTCACCAGCCGGCCTGGTGGATCGCCGCGGGCGTCGCCGCGGCGGTTCTCATCCTCGTACGGCGTCGCGCCCCGTTCGCCGTGCTCTGCGCGTACTCCGTCGCCAACATCGCCTCCCTCGCGCTCTCCCACGAGATGGCGGCGGCCTGGCAGTTCTACACGGAGATCATCCTCCTGTTCACCCTGTTCTGCGAGGCACGGCTGAGCATGGTGAAGGCGGCCGCCGGCCTGGTGGCGACGCTCTGTTTCGTGGGCACGATGACGTTCTCCCCCACGTCGATCGGCTGGGGTGACGTGGCCGTCGCCGTGGTGATGACGGCGCTCGCGGCCGGAGCCGGATTCGCGGTCCGCCGACACCGGCTGCTCGCCGTCCAGGCCGCCGAGCGCAGCGAGCTGCTCGCCCGGGAGGCCGTCTTCGAGGAACGCGCCAGGATCGCCCGGGAACTGCACGACATCGTGGCCCACAGCGTCAGCGTGATGACCATGCAGACCGGCGGCGTACGCCTCATGCTCCCCGAGGATCGCGAACGCGAGCGCGAGGTCCTCGCCACGATCGAGGACACCGGCCGCCAGGCCGTGGACGAGCTGCGGCGCATGCTCGGCCTCCTGCGCGGGCCGCGCGCGGACGGGCTCACGCCGCAACCCAGTCTCGACCGGCTGGACGACCTGGTGGAGCAGGTCCGCTCCGCCGGACTTGAGGTGAAGCTCGACGTCAAGGGCGACCCCGTGCCGCTGCCCGCTGGACTCGACCTGTCCGCCTACCGCATCGTGCAGGAGGCGCTCACCAACACCCTCAAGCACGCCGGCCCGACCGAGGCGGTGGTCACCATCACCTATCAGCCGCGCGCCCTCCACCTGGAGATCGTCGACCAGGGCGAGAGCCAGCCGAAATCGGGCGAGGGCGGGCACGGCCTGATCGGCATGCGCGAGCGGGTCGCCCTGTTCCAGGGCTCCCTGACCGCAGGCCCACTCCCCTCACGCGGCTACGGCGTCCACGCCGAGCTGCCCCTTTGAGCGGCCCATCGTCCCGAACCCGTGCGGAAGAAGCCCGTGCGCGAGGAACCCGTACGTGACGAACCCGTGCGCGAGGCAGCCATGCGCGAGGAAGCCGGTGAACCGCCGATGAGTTCGGCCATCGTGATCGCCGACGACCAGGCGATGATCCGCGCCGGGCTCCGGCTCGTGATCGGCACCCAGCCGGACCTCGCCGTCGTCGGCGAGGCGGCCGACGGACTGGAGGCGGTCGATCTCGTCCGCGACCTGCGGCCGGACGTCGTCCTGCTCGACATCGCGATGCCCCGCCTGGACGGCCTGGCGGCGGCCCGCCGGATCCTCTCCGAGCCTGATCCGCCGCGCGTCATCATGCTGACCACCTACGACACGGACGAGAACCTCGATCACGCGATCCGCGCCCGGGTCAGCGGTTTCCTGCTCAAGGTCTCCCCGCCCGAGCAACTGTTCGCGGCCATTCGCACCGCCGCGCGAGGAGACGCGCTGCTCGATCCGGCCGTGACCCGGCGGGTGATCGCCGGATACGGCCGGCCGCCCGAACCGGCGCCGCCCCCGGAAAGCGGCCTCACCCCGCGTGAGCTGGACGTGCTCGTCCTCATCGCCAGGGGTTTGTCCAACGCGGAGATCTCCGCGACCCTGGTCGTCTCGGACGCCACGGTGAGCACGCACATCAACCGGCTGCTGGCCAAGCTCGGCCTGCGCGACCGCGCCCAGGCGGTCCGCTACGCGTACGAGTCAGGCATCATCCGCCCCGGCACCGAATGAATCCGCCCCAGCCGCCCATGGCAACCCGTCCGCTCCGCGTACGAGCCACGCATCAGCCGTCCATGACAGCCGACGGCCGCAAGACGGCGTTCGCGCAGACCTGGACCATCCCGACCTCTCGCCCCAGGCTGAGGGGACGGAGGACCGGTCCGCGCTCCGGTAGCGTTGTCCGATGTGACAGCTATCGATCCGAGCACCACGGGTGCGTACGGCATTGGCCTGGCGACGATCGCCTCTGACGGCACCGTTTTGGACACCTGGTTCCCCTCCCCCACGTTGGGCGATCCGCCCGCTGCGGGCACTCACCGGCTGACAGCCGACGAGCTCGACGCGGAGCTCGCCCCACTCGTCGGTCCCGACCCGGCACGCGGCGTCGAGGTCGTCGCGGTACGCACCGGCATCGGCAAGCTGGCCGAGGCCCCGGTGGACGCGCACGACGCCTACCTGCGGCTGCATCTGCTGTCCGCACGCCTGGTCCAGCCGCACGGGCTCAACCTGGACGGAATCTTCGGGTTGCTGGCCAACGTCGTGTGGACCAACCACGGCCCCTGCCCGGTGGCGGATTTCGAGACGGTTCGGCTCCGCCTGCGCGCACGCGGTCCCGTGACGGTCTACGGCGTGGACAAGTTCCCCCGCCTGGTCGACTATGTGCTGCCGTCGGGAGTTCGCGTCGCCGACGCCGACCGGGTACGGCTCGGCGCCCACCTGGCCGCCGGCACCACTGTGATGCACGAGGGTTTCGTCAACTTCAACGCGGGCACGCTCGGCGCCTCCATGGTGGAGGGCCGGATCTCCGCCGGGGTCGTCGTGGGTGACGGGTCGGACGTCGGCGGCGGCGCGTCGATCATGGGGACCCTGTCGGGCGGCGGCAAGGAGGTCGTCTCCGTCGGCGAGCGCTGCCTGCTCGGCGCCAACTCCGGAATCGGCATCTCCCTCGGCGACGACTGCGTCGTGGAGGCCGGCCTGTACGTCACGGCCGGAACCAAGGTCCTCCTTCCCGACGGGAACGTCGTCAAGGGCCGGGACCTGTCCGGCCGGAGCGGCATTCTGCTGCGCCGCAACTCGACCACCGGCGCCGTCGAGGCGGTCTTCCGGAAGGGGACCGGCATCGAGCTCAACGCGGCGCTGCACGCCAACGACTGAGAGCGTGGCATCCGAGACGGTTGGCGGGCGCTGAAGCGGGCGCACCGCCACCGTCCCAGAACCATGCGGACGCGCCGCCACCGCCCCCCAGACATACAGGCGCGCCGCCACCGCCCCGCAGGCATGCGGGCGCGCGCCGTCGGGTCCTCTTGGCCCAAGCCGTCAGGTCTTCTTGCCCAAGAGGGCAGTGTCCGCGACCTGCCACACGCCCTTGATCCGGCCCTCGGCGGTGATGTCGAAGACGTGGGCGAACCGGATCAGCTTGCTCTCATCGCCATCGTTCTCGATGACTCGGTAGCAGCCCGTGGCGACGACCCTGTCTTCGCCGTCGACGTAGTTGTCCGGACGCACCTCGAACGAGTGGAAGCGGGCGGCCAACTGGGGATAGAAGCCGCCGAAGACCTCGGCCATGCCTCGATAGACACCTCCGTCGGGCGCCCCCGGGGTGATGTCCCATATCGGTTCGTCCACCAGCACGCCCTTTGCGCCGGCGAGATCGCGGTCGGTCAGTGCCCGATACAGCGCCTTGACCGTCCGAACGTTCGGGCTGTCGCCGCCGTCCGCTGACAGAGTCTTCGCCGTGAAGGTTGTCATCCGTTCCTCGGTTTCTCATGGAGTTGGAAGCGCGCGAGAAACCATACTGTGCCGTATGGTTGCGAGCCATACCGGGTGCCGCGCCCCTCAAACAACCCCAAGAGCCCCCAAATGCGCGCCTTGGCAACGCTGAGACCCACTTCAAGCGCCTCTTGATGGATGCGTGCGCACGCGGATGGCCGATCCCGGCGGGGCGCCCGTGCGGATCCGGTGCGACCTACGGCCCGCTCGGGCCCGCTTCACGGCGGAAACCATAGGACCGTTCGACCCGCGCGACCTCGATGTCGTAGGCGGAGTACCAGCGATCGCGGCCAAGCCGCTGCGCCTCAAGGTGTTCGGGATGCACCTTCCACGCGCTGATGGATTCCTCGTCCGTGTAATACAACACGGTGAGCTCACGACCGTCCGGCCCGGTCAGGGACTCCCGGCCCAAGTACCCGGGCTGGCGCTGCCCGAGCTCGGCCATCCGCGCCCCCATCTGAGCGAAGGCCTCGCCGTCCACACCGCTCGACCGGCTACTGATGATCACCGCGTAGTACGGCGGCGCCGGCCGCACGAAGGACGCGCCCACCCTTCCACCCCAATCAGTAATGACTGTAATTAGCGAATGGTACTTACGGGCACTGCTGCGACGCAACGTCTTTGAATCGGTCAGACCTACCCGAACCAGCCCCACCCCTGAACCACCTTGGCCGATTTCCCGCATTGCCCCTGAGGCGACCCCGAACCGACCCCGAGTTGTCCCTGAAGTCGGCTCCTCCCCCGGGATATCCCCTCTGCACGGCCGTACCGTGAAGGCATGGGACGCATACTTCTGATCGCCGCACTCGTCGTGGTCGGCTTCTTCGTCATCGGCGCCGTCATCGGCTTCGTCTGGTCCGCGCTGAAGTGGATCCTGATCATCGGCTTGATCGTGGCCGCCGTCATGGCCGTCATGAAGATCACACGATCCGCTTCCGGCAGCACATCGCACTGATCCGCTCCGGCGCCTCGCTGAAGCCGTACCGGAGATTGAGGCCGGCAGCGCAAGGAGCGTAGTCTCGTTCATATGAGCGTTCCTTCAGATATGGATGGCTGCGCCACCCGGATGGTGGATCCCGGCCGGGTGAGCGCGGTGATCTCTTCGCTGCCTCCGAATGCCACGATCGACGGCCTGGCGCAGGTGTTCGGGCTGCTCGCCGACCCTGGGCGGCTGCGGCTGATGGCCGCCCTGCTCGAAGGCGGCGAGATGTGCGTTTGCGATCTGGCCGCCGCGTGCGGGCAGAGCGAGTCGGCGGTCTCCCACGCCCTGCGGCTGTTGCGCCTCAACAGGGTGGTCAAGGTCCGCCGCGCCGGCCGGATGGCCTACTACATGCTGGCCGACTCCCACGTCCGGATGCTGTTCGACCTGGCCCTCACCCACGTCACCCACGACGAAGACGGCCGCCATGACTGACCAGGGTCACCGGTACGGCAGGCGACCTGGTCACGAGCATGGGCACGGCCATGGGCACGGCCATGGGCACGGCCATGGGCACGGGCATGGGCACGGCGTCACCATGGACGCGGACCGCCGGCACCTCACCGGCGCGCTGCTGCTCATCGTCGGCTTCATGGTCGCCGAGGTCGTGATCGGCCTGGTCGCCCAGTCCCTCGCGCTGATCTCCGACGCCGGGCACATGCTGACCGACGCCGCCGCGATCGTGCTCGCGCTCGTCGCCATGCGGATCGCCGCCCGCCCGCCACAGGGCGGATACACGTACGGGCTCAAACGCGCGGAGATCATCAGCGCCCAGATCAACGGGATCACGCTGCTGCTCCTCACCGCGTACTTCGTCGTCGAGGGCATTCGGCGGCTCGTCCACCCGCCTGAGGTCGAGGGCATGCTGGTGCTGGTGACCGGCCTCGCCGGAATCGCCGTCAATCTCGCCGCGGCCTGGCTGATCAGCAGGGCCAACCGGGCCAGTCTCAACGTCGAGGGCGCCTTCCAGCACATAGTCAACGACCTCTACGCGTTCATCACCACGACGATCGCCGGGCTCATTGTCTGGCTGACCGGATGGAGCCGCGCGGACGCCCTCGCCGCCCTGGTCGTGGCCGCCCTCATGTTCAAGGCGGGCTGGGGGCTGGTGCGCGACTCGGGCCGCGTATTCATGGAGGCGGCCCCCGCGGGGATGTCCCCGGCCGAGATCGGCGGGGAGATGGCCGCCCTGGAGACCGTCGTCGAAGTCCACGACCTGCACATCTGGGAGGTCACCTCGGGCTACGCCGCGCTGTCCGCGCACGTCCTCGTCTCCCCCGGCGCCGACTGCCATGCCGTACGGCTGGCAACGGAAAGCCTGCTGCACGACAAGCACGGCATTGAGCACACCACTCTCCAGGTGGACCACGCCCCTCCGGAGCTCCTGAAGATCGGGGAGCCGGAGGCGCACTGCCACGACCCCCACGGCCCATACCACCGCGGAACCGGCCAATAACGGCGGTCCAGGCGAAGAGGGGCGGACCTCAGACGCGCACCTCATCTCAGGAGTGCTTAATCGGAACAACAGCACAATTAAATAGACCTTCAACATCCGGTGAATCAGAGTCGGGACCATGAATGCACGAGTTCTAGTGGCGATGGTGACGCCCTTCCACAGCGACGGATCACTCGACACCGATGGCGCCCGGGCCCTGGCCGCCCGCCTCATCGACGAGCAGGGCTGCGACGGTCTGGTGGTCAATGGCACGACCGGTGAAGCCCCGACGACCACGGACCGGGAGAAGGAAATCCTCGTCAGAGCGGTTGTGGACGCCGTGGGCGACCGCGCCGCCGTGATCGCGGGAGCGGGCAGCTTCGACACCGCACACGCGGTCGAGCTGGCCAGGACGGCCGAGCGTGCCGGCGCCCACGGCCTCCTCGTCGTGACGCCCTACTACAGCCGCCCCTCCCAGGGAACGTCGCGGCCGCCCACATCCGAGCGATGCTTGACGCCTTCGACAAGGGCGAAACCGGCGAGGCCACCCGGATCCACCAGCGCCTTCACCCACTCGCCAAGGGGATGATGACCCGGGCGCAAGGCGCCGTCACCGCCAAGGCGCTCACCAGGACCGGTCCGGTACGGCTGCCGCTGGTCGACGCAGCGCCGGAACTGGTCGAAGCGCTCAACCGTGACCTGCTCGCGGCTGGGATCACCCCGGGCGAGTAGCATCCGGGCTGACACATTACTCGCCGAAGGGGATCGTCATGACCGTCAAAGTGACCGTCACCGGCGCGGCCGGCCAGATCGGTTACGCCCTGCTCTTCCGCATCGCGTCGGGTCAGCTCCTTGGCCCGGACACCCCGGTGAAGCTCAGCCTGCTGGAGATCACTCCAGCGCTGAGGGCCGCCGAGGGCACCGCGATGGAGCTCGACGACTGCGCGTTTCCGCTGCTGCGGGGCATCGAGATCTCCGATGATCCCAACACGGCCTTCGACGGCACCAACGTCGCGCTGCTCGTCGGCGCCCGCCCGCGCACCGCGGGCATGGAGCGCGGTGACCTGCTGCAGGCCAACGGCGGCATCTTCGGCCCGCAGGGCAAGGCCATCAACGACCACGCGGCCGACGACATCCGCGTCCTGGTCGTGGGCAACCCGGCCAACACCAACGCCCTCATCGCCCGGTCCGCCGCGCCGGACGTTCCGGCCGAGCGGTTCACCGCGATGACCCGGCTCGACCACAACCGGGCCATCTCGCAGGTCTCCGCGAAGCTCGGCGTCCCGTTGAGCGAGGTCAAGAAGCTGACGATCTGGGGCAACCACTCCGCCACGCAGTACCCGGACCTCTTCCACGCCGAGGTCGGCGGCAAGATCGCAGCCGAGCAGGTCGAGGAGGCGTGGCTCCGCGACACCTTCATCCCGACCGTCGCCAAGCGCGGCGCCGCCATCATCGAGGCGCGCGGCGCGTCGTCGGCCGCGTCGGCCGCGAACGCCGCCATCGATCACGTGTATGACTGGGTCAACGGAACCCCCGCAGGCGACTGGACCTCGGTCGCCCTGCCGTCCGACGGCTCGTACGGCGTGCCGGAGGGCCTGATCTCCTCCTTCCCCGTGGTCTCGAAGAACGGCGCGTGGGAGATCGTCCAGGGCCTGGAGATCGACGCGTTCTCCCGGGAGCGCATCGACGCCTCGGTGAACGAGCTCATCGAGGAACGCGACGCCGTCAAGGCTCTCGGCCTCATCTGACCGACCACCGAGGCCAGACCGGCCCGACCAGCGACCAAGCGGAAGGCCCCGGTCAGCGCGTCC
>JBIOWF010000204.1:0-6410 GCA_044868295.1 Microtetraspora sp.
GGCCGCCCAGGAGCTCACCGACCGGGTCGTCGGCGCGGTACGCGAACCGGTGCTCGCCGCCCTGCTGCTCGGCAAGTCGGCCGAGGCCGCCGAACGCGGCGTCGAGCTGTCGATCAGCCAGGACAGCGACCTCGACGACCACATGGGCCTGGACGAACGCGACCTGGTGACGATCCTGGGCAACCTGATCGACAACGCGGTGGAGGCCGCCATGTCCGGAGTCCCGCCCGCACGCGTGGACGTCCACCTGCGCTCCGACGGCGGCACATGCGTCATCCGCGTCGCCGACAGCGGGCCCGGCCTCCATCCGGCCGACGTGATCGAGGCCTTCCAGCGCGGCTGGAGCACCAAGGGCAGCGGACGCGGCCTCGGCCTGGCCATCGTCGCCCAGGCCGTCCGCCGCCTGGGCGGCGCGATCGAGGTCGGCCACGACCGAGGAGCCGTGTTCGTCGTACGGCTCCCGCTGCGAGCGGGGTCGCCGACATGATCACCGTGCTCGTCGTGGAGGACGAGGAGATCACCGCTGAGGCGAACCGCGTCTTCGTGCAGAGGGTGCCCGGCTTCGAGGTCGTCGGGGTGGTCCGCTCCGGCGGAGAGGCGTTGCGGTTCCTCCGGCAGCGTCCCGTCGATCTCATCCTGCTGGACCTCTACCTGCCTGACATGCACGGGCTGGAAGTGTGCCGCACGCTGCGTGGCGCGGGCATCCTGTGCGACGTCATAATGATCACTTCGGCCCGGGACCTGTCGGTCGTGCGGCAGGCGGTCTCCGTCGGAGTGGCGCACTACCTGCTCAAGCCGTTCACGTTCGCCGCGTTGAGCGAGAAGCTGCGGCAATACGCCCAGTTCCGGTCGTCCGTGGACGTGTCCGGTGAGGTGAGCGGCCAGGGCGAGGTCGACAGCGCCTTCGCGGCGCTGCGCGGGCCCGCCCGGTCACACCTGCCCAAGGGGATGACCCAGGCCACTCTGGAGGTGGTCGTGGGCGAGCTCCGGAAGGCTCCCGAAGGTCTGTCGGCGCAGGCCGTCGGTACGGCGATCGGAGTGTCCCGGGTTACGGCACGGCGCTATCTGGAGTACCTCACCGACACGGGGACGGCCCGCCGGGTGCCGCAGTACGGCGGAGTCGGGCGGCCGGAACTGCTCTATCGGATCGCCCCCGATCGGATGCGCCAAGAGCCGTGAGCGATCGAAGCGGCGAGATCGCCGCGTGGTTGCGGGGCCGGCCCGCCCGCGCGGGCGGCACGCGCGTCCTCGCGGTCGAGGGGCGGTCCGGATCGGGCAAGTCCACGCTGGCCGCCGAGATCGCCGCGGAGCTGGCCGCGCCCATGATCCGGATGGATGACCTCTATCCGGGCTGGGACGGCCTGCTCGGCGGAGTGGACGCCCTCCTGGAGTGGGTGCTCCGGCCGCTCAGCGCGTACCGGACCGCGCGCTGGCGGCGCTTCGACTGGGAGCGGGACGAGTACGCGGAATGGCACGACGTGCCTCCCACGGATGCGCTCGTCGTCGAAGGCGTCGGCTCCGGCGCGCGGGCCGCCGGCCCGTTCCTGAGCGGCCTGATCTGGGTGGAGGCGGCCGAAGAGACACGTAAGGCCCGCGCGCTGGCACGGGACGGCGACGTCTACGCCCCGCACTGGGACCGCTGGGCGGACCAGGAAGAGCGCTTCTACGCCGTGCAGGACGTCTCTGCCCGCGCGGATCTGACGATCGTCACGGACTGAGACCGCACAACGCCGTGCCTGTGCGTCGCCGGGGTCTCGAACCGAACGCTTCACACGCCCGCGCGGGACGGCCTGCGAAGGGTTTCCTCGCGCTGCTCGCGTTGCCACTCGGAGATCTCCGGCTGCTCCGCGTGCGTCTCCTCGATCCGGAGGGCGACGCCCAGCGCGAAGAAGGTGGGCGCCCACTCCCCGATGAACAGACCCCACCGGTCCGCCCGGTCCTTGCCCGCGGGCTCGAAGTTCCTGGACAGGAACCATGAGGCTATTGACAGGCCGATCGAGGCGACTCCCGCCGCGTACATCGCGCCGGAGCGTAGCCCCATCCTGTGGAGTTTGCTGATCATTTCATCCCCCTGATGGTGATTTCTCCCTCTTAGCGCTACCCGCCGTTCCGGGTCGTAACCGAGACACGAGGTCGATCACTATTGGGGGCGATCACTCTGCGCGATCGATCGGTCCGCCGGGTCGAGCGGTCCGCGAGGTCGGCCTGCGAGATCGGTTCACGAGATCGGTCAGCGAGGTCAGCCTGCGAGGCCAAGCCTGCGAGATCGGCCTGCGAGTTCGATCAACGAGGTGGATCAGTAGAGCGCGAGCGCGTCCACCTCCGCGCCCAACGGAGGCGCGGCGCCCGCGCGCGTGCAGGTGAGCGCGGCCGCCCCGACGGCGTAGCGGAGGGCGGATACCAGGGGGAGGCCACGCTCGATGCTGGCATGGAGGAAGGCGCCCGTGAACGTGTCGCCCGCGCCCACCGTGTCGACGACCTTGACGGTCAGGCCGCTCGTCTCCACGGGAGGTCCGTCCGCGACCAGGGCCACGGCCCCCGCCGAGCCCTTCGTGACGAGGACGAGGTCGAGCAGGTGGTCGCTGAGCCACGCCTGTGCCGAGTCCAGCGGATCGGCGTCCGGATACAGCCAGCGGAGATCGTCGTCGCTGGCCTTGACGATGTGGGCCACCTCAAGCCAGGCCTCGACGTTCCGCCGGTACACCTCACGGTCGGGGATCAGGGCGGGCCGCACGTTGACGTCGTAGACCACCGTGGCGTCCTGCCGGTGCCGGGCCGCCCAGGCGCGCAGGATCGCGGCACCGGGCGGTACGACCGAGGCGAGCGACCCGAAGTGCAGCGCGCGCGTGCCGGGCGGCAGGGCGTCGGGCAGCTCCTCAGGGGACCACTGCCAGTCGGCCGTGTTCTCGACGTAGAACTGGTAGTCGGCCGAGCCGCGCTCGTCGAGGCCGACCACCGCCAGCGTGGTCGGCTGTGACGCGTCGACGGCGAGGCCGAGGTTCACCCCGTTCTCGGCGAGATGGGCGCGCAACCGCCGGCCGAAGCCGTCGTGCGAGAGCCTGCAGAGGAGATGGACCGGGGTGCCGAGGCGCGCGACCGCCACCGCTGTGTTGGCGGGGCCGCCTCCTGGCACGGCACGCCAGGTGCCGTCGGTTCCGGCGGGCACGAGGTCGATGAGGGCCTCGCCGCAAACGACGATCATTTTTCCTCCTGGTCACGTCACAGTTTTGCTCAAGTGAGCAAATGCCCCTTGACACCTCATTGTGAGCGGTTTCACTCTTTCAATATGCGACAACGTTAGCGCATGACAACGATGGCGCAATATACAAGGAGACGCGGATGCTTTTTACCCATCGTAAGCCGCTGGGCCTCGTCGCCCTCGCCGCGGCCGCACTGGTGCTCACCGCCTGCGGCGGATCGAACCAGTCCACGACCTCCTCGCCGACTTCGGAGGGCGTCAAGGTGGGGCTGATCACCAAGACCGAGACCAACCCGTTCTTCGTGAAGATGAAGGAGGGCGCCGAGAAGGAGGCCGCCGCCCAGGGCGCCACACTCATGACGGCGGCGGGCAAGTTCGACGGGGACAACGCGAGCCAGGTCACCGCGATCGAGAACATGGTCGCCGCGGGGGTCAAAGGCATCCTGATCACGCCCAACGACACCAAGGCCATCATTCCGTCCGTGGAGAAGGCCCGCGCCAAGGGCGTACTGGTCATCGCGCTGGACACGCCCACCGACCCGCAGACCGCGGTGGACGCCCTGTTCGCGACGAACAACTTCCAGGCGGGTGTGCTGATCGGGAAGTACGCGGCCGCCGCCATGGCGGGCAAACCTGCCAAGATCGCGACTCTGGACCTGGCGCCAGGTGTCACCGTCGGCGTTCTGCGGCACAATGGTTTCCTGTCCGGATTCGGGGTTCAGGGCATCGACGAGAGCGCCAAGGACCAGGCCACCGCCCCGTCCGTCGTGTGCAGTCTCGACACGGCCGGTGACCAGGCCAAGGGCCAGACGGCGATGGAGAACTGCCTGCAGAAGGACCCGGGCGTCAACCTGGTCTACACGATCAACGAGCCCGCGGCGCTGGGCGCGTACACCGCGTTGAAGGCGGCGGGCAAGGAGAAGAGCGTCATGATCGTCTCCGTTGACGGCGGCTGCACCGGTGTCAAGGCGGTCCAGGAGGGTAAGATCGCCGCGACCTCGCAGCAGTATCCGCTCAAGATGGCGTCGCAGGGCGTCGACGCGGTCGTGAAATACGCCAAGACCGGCACCAAGCCGTCCGGCTACACCGACACGGGCGTCACCCTCATCACCGGCACGCCGGTGAGCGGTGTGGATTCCAAGGATGTCCAGTACGGCCTGGCGAACTGCTGGGGCTGAGAGATGACGACCTCGGTGTCCGAAACCCAGGCGCAATCGCTGAAGCGCTGGCTGGCCAGCGGATCCATCCTGGGTCCGCTGGCGGCCCTGATCCTCGCCTGCGTGTTCTTCGCCCTCAAGAGCGACCGCTTCCTGACCGGCGGCAACTTCTCGCTCATCATCCAGCAGGTCATGGTCGTCGGCACCCTGGCCATCGGCCAGACGCTGATCATCTTGACCGCCGGCATCGACCTGTCCAACGGCGCGATCATGGCGTTCGGCACGATCGTGATGACCAAGCTGGCGGTCGACGCGGGTGTGTCGCCGATTCTCGCCATCCTGGCGGGTTTCGTCGTGTGCATGGCGTTCGGCCTGGCCAACGGCCTGCTGGTGACCCGGGTGCCGCTACCGCCGTTCATCGTGACGCTGGGCATGCTGAACATCGCGTTCGCGCTGACCCACATCTACTCCGAAGAGCAGACCATCACCGGCCTGCCGCCCGCGCTCACCGCGCTGGGCGACACCTTCTCGGTGGGCGGCACCGACGTGACCTATGGGTCGGTCGTGGCGATCCTGCTGTTCCTGTTGTTCGCCTACCTGCTCAGCCAGACCGCCTGGGGGCGGCACGTCTACGCGGTGGGCAACAACAAGGAGGCCGCCCGGCTGACCGGTATCCGCGTCAACCGCGTCCTGCTCGGCGTGTACGTCGTCGCGGGTCTGGTGTACGGCATCGCGGGCCTGCTGCTGGTGGCCCGGACCGGGGTCGGTGACCCGCAGGCGGGCCAGACCGACAACCTCGACAGCATCACCGCGGTCGTGCTGGGCGGGACCAGCCTGTTCGGCGGCCGTGGAAACGTGCTCGGGACGCTGATCGGCGCCCTGATCGTGGGAGTCATCCGCAACGGCCTGCAGCTCATCGGCGTGCCGTCGATCTACCAGATCCTCATCACCGGTGTCCTGGTGATTCTCGCGGTCACCGTGGACCAGCTGTCTAGAAGGAGGACAAGGTGACCGCTGTGATGGCCGCCAACGGCCTGGTCAAGCGCTACGGCCACGTGACCGCCCTGGACGGCGCCGACTTCGAGCTCCAGGCGGGCGAGGTCCTGGCCGTCATCGGCGACAACGGCGCCGGGAAATCAACACTGATCAAGGCCCTGACCGGGGCGCTGCAACCGGACGAGGGCCAGATCCTCCTGGACGGCAAGCCCGTGACGTTCCGCACTCCGCTGGACGCCCGCAACGCCGGGATCGAGACCGTCTACCAGGACCTGGCCGTGGCGCCCGCCCTCGACATCGCCGCGAACCTGTTCCTCGGCCGCGAGCAGCGGCGGCGCGGCCCGCTCGGCACGGTGTTCCGTCTGCTCGACAAGCGGGGCATGCGGCAGGAGGCCGCCAAGCAGATGGACGAGCTCAAGATCGGCCTAAGGTCGCTGACGCAGGCCGTGGAGAACCTGTCCGGAGGCCAGCGCCAAGGCGTCGCGGTGGCCCGGGCCGCCGCCTGGGCCCGCCATGTCGTGATCATGGACGAGCCGACCGCCGCGCTCGGGGTCAAGGAGTCCGGCCAGGTGCTCGAACTGATCAGGCGGGTCCGGGATCGGGGCCTGCCGGTCGTGCTGATCAGTCACAACATGCCGCACGTGTTCGAGATCGCCGACCGGATCCACATCCAGCGGCTCGGCCGCCGGGTCGCCGTGGTCAACCCAAAGGAGCATGACATGTCCGAAGTGGTGGCGATCATGACGGGCGCGCTGCGCATCGACGAGGCGCATCCCGAACGCACCGTGGTGGTCGACAGCGAGGCCGCCTCGGCCGCAGGGTTCAAGCCCCAGGCGCCGGGCGACGCGTCGTAAGATCGCGGCCGATGAGTCGTCAAGCGCAGCGGCCGACCCTCAAGGACGTGGCCCGGGAGGCCGGCGTCAGCATCAAGACCGTCTCCCGGGCGCTCAACGACGAGCCTCGGATCAGCCCCGAGACCCGTCGCCGGGTGCTGGACGTGGTCGAGGCCCTCGGCTTCCGGCCCAACACCCTGGCCCGCAACATGCGCGCCGGGGGGA
>JBIOWF010000205.1:0-7978 GCA_044868295.1 Microtetraspora sp.
AATGACCTTGAAGGGAGTCCCTCTTTCTCCTTGGTTGGGGTGCCAGTTGGCTTGGCTGGGCGCGTCGTGCGCCGACCTGCGATCACCGCTCCGACACTTACTCTCCGTAGTCGTCTCGGAGGAGGAGAACGTGGCAGGAATCAACCGGCGAGGGTTCGCCAAACTGGCCGGACTTGGGGCCGTGGGGGCGGTGGCGAGCCCGGCGCTCGGTACGGCTCCCGCGTCGGCGGCGAGCGCGCCGTACCGGGGGGACCGCTGGCGGACATGCCTGCACGTGGCGCGGGATCTGCTGCTCGTCGACCGGGACGGGACGGACCTCAAGCACAGGTACCTTGAGGTGCTGATCGACAAGGGTCTCCCCAAGGCTCGCTCGCCCAAGAAGGTGCTGATCGTGGGCGCGGGGATCTCCGGTCTGGTGGCCGCGACGCTGCTGAAGCAGGCCGGGCACGACGTCACCGTCATCGAGGCCAACGGCAACCGGATCGGCGGCCGGATCAAGACCTTCCAGACCGGGTTCAAGGACCGGCTCCAGTACGCCGAAGCGGGCGCTATGCGCATCCCGGACTTCCATCCGCTGACGCTGGCGCTGATCGACAAACTGGGGATCACCCGCCGTCCGTTCTACAACGTCGACGTTCGGCCCGGCGCCAAGCCCAGCGGCCCGATACCGCCCGTCGTCTACACCGCGCGTGACGGGAAGGTCTGGCGCAACGGCCCGTCGAAGGGCGACTTCACGGCACCGGAGCGGATGAACCACACGTTCATCCACGTGAACGGCATCACGCAGCGGCGCGACGAGTACGCCAAGAACCCACGTAAGATCAACGCCTCGTTCGGGCTCGACGACGACCGGACCGCGGCGAAGATCCTTGACGAGGCGCTCGACCCCGTCCGGGACTACATCTCCATCGAGAAGAGCTCGGGGCGAGTGGACAAGCCACTGCCGGAGCTGATCAGGGGCTGGGCCCGGGTTCTGTACGACTTCGACGGCTACTCCATGAACCGCTACCTCACCGAGTACGCCAAGCTCAGCGACGAGGCGATCGACGCCATCGGCACCCTGGAGAACCTGACCTCCCGGCTGCCGCTGTCGTTCATGCACACCTTCCTCACCCGGAGCCTGGTCAACCCGGCGGTGACCTACTGGGAGTTGGCCGGTGGCACCAGGGTGCTGCCGTACAAGCTGGAGCCCGCGCTGCACGGCGAGATCCGCATGGACCGCAGGGCCGTACGGATCGAGACGTCCGGGCAGGGCGTCCGGATCGCGACGGTCAGCGAGACGGGCAGCACCGAGTCCGAGTCCGCGCCGCAGGTCCGGCGGGAGACGTTCGAGGGCGACATCGCGATCATCACGGTGCCCTTCTCCGCGTTGCGTCACGTGGAGATCGCACCGGCTCTCTCCTACGCGAAGCGGCGCTCGGTGATCGAGTTGCACTACGACTCGGCGACCAAGGTGCTGCTGGAGTTCAGTAAGCGCTGGTGGGAGTTCAGCGAGGAGGACTGGAAACGCGAACTCGGCGACCGTTACCGCCCCGGACCGGTCACCCACGTGGCGGGCGGCGGGTCGGTCTGCGACAACGCCAACCGGTTCATCTATTTCCCCTCACACCCGGTGCAGGGCAGCGTCGGCGGTGTCGTGCTGGCCAGCTATTCGTGGGCGGACGACGCCACCCGCTGGGACTCCATGGACGACGACGAGCGCTACGGCTACGCGCTGCGCGGCCTGCAGGAGGTGCACGGGGACCGCGTGGCGGAGTTCTACACGGGCCACGGCCAGACCCAGAGCTGGCTGCGTAACCGTTACGCGTTCGGCGAGGCCGCGGTCTTCACGCCCGGCCAGATGACGGAGATCCACCCGGCCATCGCCCGCCCCGAAGGCCCGCTGCACTTCGCCGGTGAGCACACCTCACTCAAGCACTCCTGGATCGAGGGCGCCCTGGAGTCCGCGGTCCGGGTGGCCCTGGAGGTCAACGCCTGACTTCCAGGGGGCGCGCCGCACTAATAGTCGCGAGCGTGTTCGTCACGGGTGGCTCTGGAGGTCTATGCCTGACTTCCAGGGGCGCCGTTGGGCACCGGGCCCGATGTTCCAGTCGGCTGTGCGGGCCGACAGAACCGGGCCCGGTGGGCGGGGTGACCCACCTCATGCGATCACCAGCCATCGGTCCAGTGATCGACATGATCGTGAAAGTGTGAATCCCCTCGACCACTCAGGCCGACCAGGGTCGACCCGAGTCATGAGATCCGGGGAACGGAACCTAGCCGAGGCGCCAGCGCTGGTTGGCGCCGTTGTGGCAGGTCCACTGGATCACGTGGGCGCCGTCCTGTGTTCCGCCGGCGAACACGTCCAGGCACTTGCCGCTGTGCCGGGCGACGACGGTGAAGTAGCCGTTGTCCTGCTGGACCAGCTTCCACTGCTGGTTGGCGCTGTTCGTGCAGGTCCACTGGATCACGCTGGCGCCGTCCTGTGTTCCGCCGCCGAACACGTCCAGGCACTTGTTGCTGTGCTGGGCTATCAGGTTGGCGGTGAACTTGGCCTTACCCGGCTCCTGCGGTGAGGGGGCGGCTGACGCGGCGGTGACCGGACCGGCGAGCAACGTCGCGGTGAGGGCCGCGGTGAGGGCCGCGGTTCGACGTGCACGAGCAAGGACCATCGTGTCTCCCGGAGGTTCCGTTGATGAGATTGACGGTGCTCTTTCTACTAAGCGTGGTGACTCTAAGCAGTCATGGACTTCACTGTGTAGTGCAAAGTGTGGGAGTGGCGGGTCGCTGTGCGACGTCTTTGTCGGGCGTGAGCCGATTGCTCATGCGGCCGGGGTGACGGCCTGGCCGGTTGTGCCGACTCGGCGAGGCGGGGCGTCCTTCGCGCTGTGATCATGACAAACGGCGCTCGGTTAGAATGTGTAAAAGAGACATTTCCGGCACTGGTTGGCAAGCCGTAGTGCCATCTCGCGGTGACGAGGTGCCCTTTGAGCACACGACCGATCAGCGACTACGCGCTGTTGTCAGACTGCCGATCCGCTGCGCTGGTGACCTCCGACGGCTCGGTGGACTGGCTGTGCTTCCCGCGCTTCGACAGTCCCGCGATCTTCGCGCGCTTGCTGGACGAGGACGGCGGATTCTGGGCCATCCAGCCGGCCTGCCCGGCCGAGGCCACCCGGAGATATCTGGAGAACGCCCTGGTGCTCGAAACCACCTTCCGTTGCCGGGACGGAACCGTGGTGCTCCTCGACGCGCTCGCGCTCGGCCGCCGGGAACGCGGGCATTCGCTGGGCGGATCCTCGCCCGGAGTCCTCCTCCGTGAGGTGACCTGTGTCGAGGGACACGTGCCCCTGGAGGTGACGTACGCGCCGCGACCCGAGTTCGGGCTCGTCCATCCGCTGATGGAGCCCGTTCGCGGCGGCCTGATCGCACGGGGCGGCGCCGACGTCCTCACCCTGTCGTCCCCGGTGGATCTCGGGGTGGGTGATTCCGTCGCGCGAGCCGCCGTGACGCTGCGCGCGGGGGAACGCCTGAGCCTCGCCCTGCAGGCGAGCTGGGCCTGGGCCCCCGAACCCCCGCGCTGGCCGCCACGGCACATCCACCGCCGCCTCATGGACACCGTCGCCGCCTGGCGGTCCTGGTCCCTGCTCCATTCGAGCTATCGAGGACCTTGGGAGGAGGAGGTCGGCCACAGCGGGCGAGTCCTACGGGCGCTCACCTTCGCCTCCACCGGCGCGATCGTCGCCGCCGCGACCACGTCGCTGCCGGAAAGCGTCGGCGGAGAGCGGAACTGGGACTACCGCTACACCTGGATCCGCGACACCAGCTTCACCCTGCAGGCGCTCGCCACGGCGGCATGTGAGAGGGAGGAGACCGCGTTCTTCTCCTTCCTCGCCCGCGCGTCGGCCACCCAGCTCCATCGCGGCATGGACCTGCAGGTCATGTACGGCGTCGGCGGTGAGCACGATCTGAGCGAGCGGGTGCTGCCGCACCTGGCCGGCTGGCGGGGCAGCGCCCCGGTGCGCGTCGGCAACGACGCGTGGCGCCAGCGCCAGCTCGACGTCTACGGGGAGCTGCTCGACGCGGCCCACCAGCTCTACGACCATGTGGACGGGCTCGACCCGCTCACCTGTTCCTTCCTGCGCGGCGTGGCGGAGACGGCGGCCCGCCGCTGGCAGGAACCGGATCAGGGCATCTGGGAGGTACGGGGGCCTCCTCGGCACTTCCTGCATTCCAAGGTGATGTGCTGGGTGGCTCTGGATCGGGCCATCGCGCTGGCCCCCGTCCTCGGCGCCACCGAGCGCGTCGCCGACTGGACGGACACCAGGGAACGGATCCGCTCGGCGATCCTGACGGAGGGCTGGGACGAGGAGGTTGGCGCCTTCACCCAGGCGTTCGGCACCCCGGACCTGGACGCCTCCGCGCTGATGCTGCCCATGGTGGGCTTCCTGCCGGGCGATGACCCACGTGTTCGAGCGACCGTGGAGGCCGTCGCCGCGCGTCTCACCGACGCGCGCGGGCTGGTGAGCCGCTATCACGCGGCCGACGGGCTCCCCGGCGAGGAGGGCACGTTCCTGCTCTGCACGTTCTGGCTCGCCCATGCCCTGGCGCTCACCGGCCACGACGCCCTCGCCAGGCGGGCGTTCCAGACCGCGGCGTCGTACGCGAACGATGTCGGCCTGCTGGCCGAGGAAGTCGACTCCGTCACCGGAGAGCCGATCGGGAACTTCCCCCAGGCGTTCAGCCACATCGGCCTGATCAACGCCGCCCGCGTCATCCGCGACGCCTCGGCGCTCGTCAGCGGACGGTAGAAATCGGCAAGACGATGCTGAACGAGGGCTTGACGAGAGGTATTGTTAGCGTTCACAGTCTAGGTCAGACACCGTATGGGTCAGACACCGTTCAGGTCAGGCACCGTTCAGGTCAGGTCACGCGCGAGAGGAGTCACCAGTGAGCTCGAACCTGGAGCGTCGCTCACCGGTGATGGCCGACGTCGCCAAGGTGGCGGGAGTCTCGCACCAGACCGTCTCGCGGGTCCTCAACGACCATCCCAACGTGCGCACCGAGACCCGGTCGCGGGTTCTGGACGCGATCGACCAGCTGGGCTACCGGCGCAACCTCGCCGCACGCGCCCTGGTGACACGCCACTCGCGGACGCTCGGCGTGGTCAGCTTCGACACCACCCTGTACGGCCCGGCGAGCACGCTGTTCGGCATCGAACAGGCGGCCCGGGCAGCGGGTTACTTCGTCAGCATCGTCAGCCTCAAGAACATCGACCGGGCAGAGGTCCGGGACGCTCTGGACTATCTCGCCGAGCAGGCGGTCGACGGCCTCATCGTGGTCGCGCCGCAGAGGTCGGCCGCCCGCGCGCTGGCGGACCTGCCCGCCGGCGTCCCGGCCGTGGCGGTCGAGGGAGCGCACGCCGGTGACGTCTCCGTCGTCAGCGTCGACCAGGTCGAGGGCGCCCGTCTCGCCACCGACCACCTGCTGGGTCTGGGACACGAGACGGTGTGGCACGTGAGCGGGCCGTCCGACTGGCTTGAGGCGGAAGGGCGTGTCGAGGGCTGGCGCGCGGCGCTGACCGCCGCGGGCCGCGAGATCCCCCAGCCCATCGAGGGCGACTGGAGCCCTCGGTCCGGATACGAGGCCGGCCGTCGCCTGGCCGGGATTCCCGGTGTCACCGCCGTTTTCGTCGCGAACGACCAGATGGCCCTCGGCGTGCTGCGCGCCTTCACCGAGGCGGGAGTGCGGGTTCCCGACCAGATCAGCGTCGTCGGCTTCGACGACGTCCCCGAGTCGGAGTTCTTCTCGCCGCCGCTCACCACGGTCAGGCAGGACTTCGGCGCGGTGGGCAGACGCTGCATCGAGGCGCTGCTCAGGAAGATCGAAGTGGGCGGGGGCCCTCGGGAACGCCTCGTGGTCTCGCCCGAGTTCGTGCCACGGGCCAGCACGTCGCCGGTTCGGCGTTAGCTGGATCACCTCAGATGGGACAGGAAATGTTTTCGCGGTTTGATGTTAGCGCTAACAAGAATTTTGACCGGCAAAGGAGTCCGCAGAGATGAGCTCTGCCGAAGGACGCGAGATCTGGTTCCTCACCGGAAGCCAGGGGCTTTACGGCGAAGAGACGCTGCAGCAGGTGGCTGAGCAGTCCCAGCGGATCGCCGAGGCCCTGAACGACGCCTCCGGCATCCCGTTCCGCGTGGTGTGGAAGCCGGTGCTCACCGACGCCCAGTCGATCAGGCGGATGTGCCTGGAGGCGAACGCCCTGGACGGGTGCATCGGGTTGATCGCGTGGATGCACACGTTCTCGCCGGCGAAGATGTGGATCGCCGGGCTGGACGCGCTGCGCAAGCCGCTGCTGCACCTGCACACGCAGGCCAACGCGGCGCTGCCGTGGAGCTCCATCGACATGGACTTCATGAACCTCAACCAGGCCGCGCACGGTGACCGCGAGTTCGGCTACATCCAGTCGAGGCTGGGGGTGCCGCGCAAGACCGTCGCGGGCCACGTGAGCGACCCGTCGGTGGCCCGGCGGATCGGAGCCTGGGCCCGCGCCGCGGCCGGCCGGGCGGAGGTGGGCACGCTCCGGCTGGCCCGGTTCGGCGACAACATGCGCGACGTGGCGGTCACCGAAGGCGACAAGGTCGAAGCGCAGCTGCGGTTCGGGGTGTCGGTCAACACCTACGGCGTCAACGATCTGGTGGCCGCCGTCGACGGCGCCACGGACGCGGAGGTCGGCGCGCTGGTCAAGGAGTACGAAGCGACCTACAACGTCGCACCCGAGTTGCGCGCCGGCGGGGACAGGCACGAGTCGCTGCGCTACGCGGCCAAGATCGAGCTCGGCCTCCGGCACCTCCTGGAGGCAGGCGGCTTCTCCGCGTTCACCACGAACTTCGAGGATCTCGGCGGTCTGCGGCAGCTGCCCGGCCTGGCCGTACAGCGCCTCATGGCGGACGGCTACGGCTTCGGCGGTGAGGGCGACTGGAAGACCTCCGTGCTGCTGCGCACGCTGAAGGTGATGTCCACAGGGCTTCCGGGCGGGACCTCGTTCATGGAGGACTACACCTACCACCTGACGCCCGGGGAGGAGCTCATCCTCGGCGCGCACATGCTGGAGGTGTGCCCGACCATCGCCGTGGGAGTGCCGTCGTGCGAGATCCATCCGCTCGGCATCGGCGACCGCGAGGACCCGGTCCGGCTCGTCTTCGACGCGGAGCCGGGAGAGGCGGTCGTGATCGGTCTCGCCGACATGGGAGACCGGTTCCGGCTGGTCGCCAACGAGATCGAGGTCGTCCCGCCGCTGCGCCCGTTGCCCAGCCTCCCGGTGGCCCGCGCCGTGTGGCGGCCGCTTCCCGACCTGCGTACCTCCACCGAGGCGTGGCTGACCGCAGGGGGGCCGCACCACACCGTGCTGTCCGCCGCGATCGGGGCCGAGGAGCTGACCGACTTCTCCGAGATGCTCGGCGTCGAACTGCTCATGATCGACGCGGACACCACGATCCGCCAGTTCAGCAAGGAGCTGCGCTGGAACCAGGCCTACTACCGACTGGCCCAGGGCTTCTGAGCCCCCGCCGCGAGGCCCTGCGGGCACTGCGCGCCCTGCCGCGGCTGCGAGGCTTGCCGCGGCTGCGAGGCTTGCCGGAACTGCGTGCCCGGCCGCGGCTGCGCGGCCTGCTGGTACTGCGCGGCCTGCTGGTACTGCGGGGCCTGCTGGTACTGCGGGGCCCTGGTCGTCCGCGCCAACGGCATATGCCGTCAGGGCTCGCGGGCGGTGTTCTCCAGGTGCTCGACGACCGTGCGCAGGGACGACGCCAGGTCGCGGCGCTTGTCGCTGTCCAGTGCCTTGACGACGAACGCCTCCTCCCGGTTGAACTCCGGGAAGAGCGTCCGCATCAGCCGTTCGCCCGTCGCGGTGAGGGACAGCATGACGCGGCGCTTGTCGGTGGGGTGCGGCGCCCGCTGGACGTACCGGTAGGACTCCAGGGTCTTGGCGACCCCG
>JBIOWF010000206.1:0-4583 GCA_044868295.1 Microtetraspora sp.
AAAACGCCTGTGGAGCCGGTGTAAGACCTCAAAGGCGAAAGCCCGGCGGGCAACTGGCTGTGAAGCAGGAAACCCGACCCGTGAGGGTTGGAATCCCCCGGATTTATCCGTGGGGAGGATGTCAAGACGAAGCTGGTGAGCGGCCAGGGGCCGAACACCGGCGTCTTCGGCCAAATGAAGAACTTCATGGGCACCGGCAACCAGGACCTCATCGGTACCGGTGTCCCGGCCCAGGCCCTGATCATCTCGATGCAGGACACCGGCACGTCGGTGAACGACCAGGTGGTAGTGGCGTTCAACCTGGTCGTTCAGAGCGACCAGCCGTACCAGGTGAGCCACCGGCAGATCCTGCCGCGCCTCCTCATGGGCGCCGTGCTGCCCGGCAAGGCGGTCCGGTTCTGGTCCGACCCCACGAACCCCCAGCGGCTCGCGATCGACTGGTCGGCCCTCCCCGCCCAGGCCTCCTGACGTCCGGTACGGCACCGCACTGCCGTACCGGTTTCCGCGGACGGTTTCCGGCCGCGGAGAGTATGTTCTTGGACCTGTGACCGCCATCGTCCCGTCCTACGACCTGGAACGGCTCCTCATGTCCACCGGCGGCGCCAGGCTGGTCGCCGGGGTGGACGAGGTGGGCCGGGGTGCCTGGGCCGGTCCTGTCGCGGCCTGCGCGGTGGTCACGGATCTCTCCCCGCCTCCGGCGGGTCTCACCGATTCCAAGCAACTGTCCGTCTCTCGCCGTGAAACCATCGCCGAGGAGATCGCTTCCTGGGCCACGGGGATCGGGTACGGCGAAGCCTCGGTGGAGGAGATCGACACGCTGGGGATGACCGAGGCTCTCCGCCGGGCCGCTCGCCGGGCACTCGCCGCGCTCCCCATCAAACCGGACGCGGTGATTCTCGACGGCAAGCACGACTACCTGGGTGCCCCCTGGCCGGTGCGCTGTGAGGTCAAGGCCGACCTCTCCTGTGTCTCCGTCGCCGCAGCCTCGGTCATCGCCAAGGTGCGCCGCGACGAGTTCATGGCCTCCCTCGGTTTCGAGGAGTACGGCTTCGCGGAGAACGCCGGGTATCCGTCCCCGGCCCATCAACAGGCTCTATCGTCTTTGGGACCGACACCCCACCACCGCCTGTCGTGGTCCTATATGGACGATCTGCCGGAGTGGCGGCACCTCAAGAAACACCGCAACGCCCTGACCGGCGAAGGCCAGCTCTCGCTGTTCGGCTAGTAGTACTTCGTTATCTTAACGATCATCTAGCGTGATCGTTAAGATAACGAAGTACTACTAGTGGCGCTCCCTAAGAACGCCCTGAGACGCTCGACTCCCGGTACGGGGATGCCCGTCTGCACCCGGTAGGACGGTGCTTGGCTGCACGCTGTCACGGAGATGCCCCTCGACCCGGCACCGCCATACCTGTCTCGGAGGGCGCGTCACCTCTGGGAGGGGGTGTCGCGGTGTCAGCTGGTCTTGGATGTCGCGAGCAGCTCATCCAGACGCTCGTAGGTCTCGTGGACGCCGCGCTCCATGCCGGAGGCGATCATGCCGTCGCGGTCCTCGATCGACTGGAAGATCGAGACCGTACGCGCCAGCGTCCTACCGTCGTGTTCCTCAAGGGTCAGTGTTTCCAGGGAGACATGCCCAGGCATGCCCTCGAACTCGAAGGTCTGCACGGTGACGTCCGGGGACGGGGTGCCGTGGAAGACCCCACGGAAGCCGTATTCGTTGCCCTTGGGGTCGACGGAGACGAAGCGCCATGTGCCGCCGTCACGGACGTCGTATCGGTCGATGACCATGGTCTGATCGCGCAGGCCCCACCACTGCGTCAGCAGCTCCGGGTCGGTGTACGCGCGGAACACCAGGTCTCGCGGTGCGTCGAAGTCCCGCGTGATGACGATCTGCGGGATGCCGGGCTCTGCGGTGATCTGTGTCTTACCCATCGTGGTTTCCCTTCGTTCCGACCGCTTCGTCGCGGGCCGGATCGTCGTTTCTGCCGTCCTGCAAGGCCGCGAGCAGATCGTCGAGCCGCTCGTGGCTTTCGTCCCAGAACCGCTGGTAACGGACCAGCCAGGTGGTGACCTCGCGGAGCGGTTCGGCTTCCAGGTGGCTGAGCCGGGCGGTCGCGCGGCGGCTCCGCGAGATGAGACCCGCGCTTTCCAGCACCCGGAGGTGCCGGGAGATCGCCGGCTGGGACACGTTGAACGGCGCGGCCAGCTCGGCCACGGTCGCGTCGCCCTCGGTCAGCCGAGTCAGGATCGCGCGTCGGGTCGGATCCGCGAGCGCCCCGAACACGACACTGAGCCGATCGACCAGCATTTATAACCACCTTATTTTAGAACGAGTAAGTTAACTATGTGCTCGCATGCGCCCCGTGTCAAGGCCCGGCCGATCCACCGGTTCGCACACTTTTCCTGTCGATGCCGTCGGTGGCCACCCGGTCATGCTGTTCTCATCGATTTCCGTCGTCTGCGGGAGAGGTCTCGGCTCCGTAGCGCCCCACGTTCTCTCCGGTGTTTCGTTGCGCAACGAGGTCTTTCCGCTGGACAGTGGGCGGAGAAGCGGAGGTGATGGGCTGTGAGGGAGCTCGGGGTCGACGCCGGCGGCGTAGCGAAGGAGGCCGTGAGGGCGCTCGCGCTCGACATCGGCGGGACCAAGTTCGCCGCCGCCCTGGTGGACGCCGCAGGCTCCATCCTGACCCGGGTGGAGCGCCCCATCGGCCCGGATCCGACGGCGACACTGGCGGCGGTGGTCGGCCAGGTCACGCGCGGTGGCGGGGCCGGCGGCATGGCCGGGGGTGGGACCCGCGGCGAGGCCGGTGGAGTGATTGGTGGCGAGGCCGGCGGGGAGGCCGGAGGACTGGTCGGTGTGGGCATCGGGTCGGCCGGGCCGCTCGACCAGCTCGGGGGCACGGTCAGCCCGGTCAACATCCCGCTCTGGCGTGACTTTCCGTTGGTCAAAAGTGTCGCTGAGCTGGCGCCAGGGGTTCCGGTCAAGCTCGCGGGCGACGCCCAGTGCATGGCGCTCGGCGAGTGGTGGCAGAGCCCGTACGGCATGCGTGACGCGAGCGGTCGCGAGAGCCGGACCATGCTGGGCATCGTCGTCTCCACCGGAATCGGGGGCGGCTTCGTCATGGATGGGCTGCCCTACTTGGGTCCGACGGGGAATGCCGGGCACATCGGCCACATCATGGTCGACCGGGACGGGGAGGCGTGTCCCTGCGGCGGGACGGGCTGTGTGGAGACGATCGCCAGCGGGCCGAGCATGGTCCGGTGGGCCGTGGCGAACGGCTGGACCGTCGAGGACGGTGAGCCGGACGCTTCTCGACTCGCGGCCGACGCGCGGCGTGGGCTTCCGGTGGCGCGGATGGCGTTCCAGCGGGCGGCCGACGCGCTGGCCACCGCGATTCTCACCGCAGCCGCGCTGTTCGACATCGACGACGTCATCATCGGGGGTGGGGTGTCCGCGGCGGGGCCCACGCTGTTCGCCCCCCTGCATGAGGCGATCACCCGGCAGACCGCGCTCGGCTTCGTGCGGCGCCTGCGTGTCCTGCCCACCTCGCTCGGACGCGACGCCGGCCTGTACGGCGCCGCCGCTCTGGTGTTGCCCATCTCCAGAGCGAAGTCATGAGATCGGGTACGGCCTTCTTATACTTCGTGCCAATCAAGCCGGAGCCGGGCAGGGCACAACCGCGGCTGCGGCGTCGGGAACGGAAACTCAAGCACCTCCAGCGGGAGCTGTCGCGGAAGAAGAAAGAGTCCGCGAACCGGGACAAGGCCAGGGTCAAGGTCGCCCGTCAGCACACGAAGGTCACCAACGCCCGTACTGATTTCCTGCACCAGACCACAACCTCGATCATCCGCGAGAACCAAGCGGTGTACATTGAGGACCTGGCCGTGCGGGGTCTGGCACGGGGCGTGCTGGCTAAGAGCGTGAACGACACCTCGTGGGGGGCGTTTCGGACCATGCTGGAAGGCAAAGCCGTCCGGTACGGGCGCACGGTCATCCGGATCGACCGGTGGTTCCCGTCGTCCCAGTTGTGCCCGTGCTGCGGGTGGAAGGTCGGGAAACTCGGCCTGGACGTCCGCGAATGGGACTGCCAGTCCTGCGGGCAACACCATGATCGGGACCTTGCCGCTGCGCTCAACATCCTCGCCGAAGGCATCCGCCTTCGCGAAGAGCGTCACCGCACCATCGTGGCCGCCGGGCTGGCGGACACCCAAAACGACTGTGGAGAGCAGGTAAGACCGGGGCAGGAAATTCCGACCCCGGCACCGCTCGAAACCTACGCCGCGCAAGCGGCGTAGAGGAAGCAGTAAGGCCCCGGCGGCGACGCAGGGGAATCCCCGTCCTTCAGGGCGAGGAGGATGTCAAATGGTTCAGCTCCGGTTCACGCGCCGTTGACAGCGTCAGGGCACAGTGAGCCGTCTTGTGTGCCGCATCCAGTCAGGTCGATCATAAGCCGAGGACGTTACGTGGATCTTCTGAATAATCCGATCAAGGACTACGACTGGGGTTCTCGAACGGCGATCGCCGGGCTGACCGGGCGGCCGGCCTCGGGGCCCGAGGCCGAGATGTGGCTCGGGGCCCA
>JBIOWF010000207.1:0-14637 GCA_044868295.1 Microtetraspora sp.
TGCTGTGCATGGCCATCAACATCATTTCCAGGTGATTCAAGGTGATTCAAGGTGATTCCAGGCGACTGCGGGTGATGAGGGTTAGTTGAACAGCACCCGGAGGGTGAAGCTGCCCTCGTTGCCGGAGTACTTGCCGCTCAGGCCCACTCCGCGCAGCACCTGAAGGTTGGCCTTCTCATCGCCCTGCATACCTTGGAGGTAATACTTCTCGACCTTGTCGAGGTCGACGAAGGAGGCGAAGGCCGCATTGTCGGCGTCGGGGACGGCCAGCTTGAACGTCTCGCTGTCGGCCAGCGTGCCCTCCGCGGCCAGCTTCGTGGCGTAGTCCTGGGAAGTGGCCACGACCAGCTGGCCGTCGCCGGGCACCTTGACGAGCGGGGACGGCGTGCCACTGTCGGCCGCGGCCTTCTCCAGCTTGCCGATCACCGCCTGGGCCTTGCCCGGGTCGGTCGTCAGCACGGCGCCCACGTTCGGCATGCTGCCGTCCAGGCCCTGCTCGTCGACGGCGATGGTGAGGCTCTTGCCGAGCAGCGTCACGATGTCGTCGGGGAGCACCAGGCCGTAACTCTGCTGCGCCTGGGTCAGGGCCTGAGTGAACGACTGCCCGTCGGGAGTGGACTCGGCCGCCTTCTGGATCTTCGTCCACTGCTTGCCGAATGCCTCTCCCAGGCCGGAGAACGACAGAGCGCCGACGGTGGAGGCGGGCAGCTGGCCGATCTTGACGGTCTCCGGATCGGAGGTCACCCCGCTGTCCGCGCCTCGGGTGATGCCGGTCAGCTCGGCGTAGTCGTTGTCGAACCGGAGCGCGCCGGCGAACCGGGCGTTCTTGATCGAATCCAGTATCGTGGGGTCGCCGGCCGCGGCCACTCCGCTCGCCTTGGCCACCTCACCCAGGTTCGCCCAGAAGGACAGCAGGCCGGGCTCGCCGAGAGCGTCCAGGTCTTCCGCGAACGTGGCGTTCTCCGACAGCGGCGCCGCCTTGGCGTACGTGTCGGCCTGCGCCTGGGTCTCGGCGAGGATGGCGTAGTCATCGCGGAACGCGATCCCGGTCCGCTCCCGCGCGGGGAACAGCTTCGGGATGCTCGTGCGGGCCGCGTCCTCGTCCTTGACCTGTACGGCCACCGCCACGCCGGGGGCCGCACCGCTGTTCGCGGGGGCGAGGACGGCGACGCCGATCCGGTCGCCGAGCCAGGGCTCGACGTCCTTGGCATAGTCGATCTTGGTCGGGTCCATGGCGTCCTTCCGGAGCGCCTCGAATATGGCCTTACGCGGGTCATCGCCGCTGAACGAGTCCTTGGTCGCGGTGAACTTGCGGGCGATGCTGAACAGCGCCACCTTCTGGTTCGCCGCCGGGTCGAGGTCGAGCCGGACGTAGGCGATCGCGTTGCCGGGCAGCACCTCGTGCGGCTGGGTGCCGCCGCCGCTCAGCTTGGCCGCCGCCCACACGCCGCCACCGGCCACCACGCCGACCAGGAGGGCGGCGACGATCGCGATGATCCAGCCGCGGCCCTTCTTGCCCTTGGCGGTGGGCGGCGGCGCGCCGTAGCCGAGTTCCTCCGGCTGCCGCCACTGGTCTCCGGCGAACGCGGGCTGCTGGAGGTGCTGGGTGTGCGCGTAGTCATGCGCCGACGGCTGGTGAGCCTGTGGAGGTTGCGGGCCGCCGTACGGGGTTTGCGGAGGCTGCTGGGGCTGGGAACCCTGCGGCGTCCGATAGGCGATGGTGCGCTCCGGGTCCTGACCTGCGGGGTACGGATAACCAGGGGGATTCTCAGCAGGCATCTCTTACTCACAATGTGGTTGTCAAGGACGATCACGAACATAGACCACATCGGTAGCGAACCACTTGCAGAGGGCTTGACTTAGACGCGCCGCGCACACGCCCCACACATGTCCCACACATTCGCGGCCCCGCAGACGTGCCTCACAACGCGCCTCGCACATGCCTCACAACGCGCCGCGCACACGCGCCGCGCAGCCGCGCACGCCTGTCTGCCGGGGCGTCTCAGATCCTTTTGAAGGCCCGGCTGGGCTGGCACAGAAAGACCTCGCCGCCGTCGGACGAGGCGATCGCATCCCACGGCACGATCTTGCTGCCCACGCAGAGGATCCGGGCGATGACCTGGGCCGAGCCGCTGAGGCGCCCGTGCGGATCCTGGGTGAGGCTGAGCAGGAGCGGAGCCCGGGTTGACGAGACGATCAGTCCGGCGACGCCGGAGTTCTCCCGCATGCCGAAGCGGCCCCGGCGTTCTTTGATCATTCTTATATCGACGACCTGGCCGACCCAGACGCCGTGACAGTCCCACACTGATTGACCGATGAGGTCCGCGACTCCTGGCACGTGGATCACCCTCCCTGCCCGGAAGTCTGCCAGGATGCCGGTGTTTTCCCAGGTCACGGCGTCTATGGATGGGTCAAGAAGGCGCAAGCCGTACGGCATGGTTAAAGTAATCACCAGAACAACATTCGGGAGAGCCCCCCCGGGCGAAGCGAGGCAGTGAGCTGTGACCAAGTTCGACGAGGCGACCCAGGCGATCCGGATCGACGACACCACCTATGACGTGTGTCTCGACGACGGATACTCGGTCGTCGGCGCCCTGAACGGCGGCTACCTCATGGCCGTGATCCTGCGAGCCGTCGTCGACGCCTCCCCGCACGCCCACCCGGTGTCCACCGGCGCGCAGTTCCTCCGGACGCCGCGACCTGGACCCGCCCGGGTCAGGCTGGAACAGCTCAAGTCGGGCCGGACCGTGACGATGACGCGGGCCACGCTGATCCAGGACGACACGTCGTTCATCGACGCGCTCGTCACCACCGCGACCCTCGGCGAGGCCACGCCCATGTTCCAGGACGAGCCGCGTCACCGCATGCCGCCGATCGAGGACTGCGTGCGGCTCCCGGCGCCGAAGCCGGAGTCGAACATGCCGTTCAACGCCCAGGTGGACCTGCTGTTCGACCCGGCCACGATCGGGTGGCTCACCGGGAACCCGACCGGGCGGCCGGAGTCGCGGGCCTACTTCCGGATGGCCGAGCCGCAGGAGCCCGACCCCTACGTGCTCGCGCTCGCCGTGGACGCGACGCCGCCGGTGGTGTTCTCCGCCGGCGCCAGGGGATGGGCCCCCACGGTCGAGCTGACCTGGCATCTGCGGGCCCTTCCCGCGCCGGGCCGGCTGACACTCCTCGGCAGTGGCCGCCTGGTCAGTGACGGCTGGTTCGACGAGGAGGTCGAGGTGTGGGACTCCGCCGGCCGCCTGGTGGCCCAGTCCCGCCAGCTCGCCCGGGTCGGCCGCGGCTGATCGCGGAAGGCCCGCCTCGGCATATCGGATGCGACACCCCGGACCATGACACCGGACGGCATCGGAAGGAGACCCCGGACAAGATCCCGCACCCGGGGACCTCATACCAAAAGTGACGTCCCAAACGCGACACTCCATGTGAGTAAAACAACATCGTGGGGCCACTGAATGGTCCCCTAACCTTGGGAAGCGTGCCGGACAAGAGCAGGGCCATCGGGATCTTCGACAGTGGTGTGGGTGGCCTGACAGTGGCGCGGGCGATCATCGACCAGCTGCCCCATGAATCGATCTTCTACGTGGCCGACACCGCGCGGCAGCCGTACGGGCCCAAGGGCATCGCCGAGGTGCGCGGGTACGCGCTGGAGGTGATGGACCATCTGGTCGAGCACGACGTCAAGATGCTCGTGATCGCGTGCAACAGCGCCAGCGCGGCCGTGCTCAGGGACGCCCGCGAGCGGTACGACGTCCCGGTCGTGGAGGTCATCCAGCCGGCGACACGGCGGGCCGTACGGGCGACCAGGAACGGCAGGGTCGGGGTCCTGGCGACGCGGGCCACGATCGAGTCGATGGCTTACCTCGACTCGTTCGCCGCCGCGCCGGACGTGGAGCTGACCGGGGTGGCCGCTCCGCTGCTCGTGGAGTTCGTGGAACGGGGGGAGACCGACAGCGAGGAGCTCATCGAGGTGATCCGGGGCTACCTCAAGCCGATCCTCGACGCGGACTGCGACACGCTGATCCTGGGCTGCACCCACTACCCGCTGCTCATCGGAGCGATCTCCTACATCGCAGGCGACGGGATCACGCTGGTGTCCAGCGCCGACGAGACGGCCAAGGACGTCTATCGCGTTTTGCGGGACCGGGGGTTGTTCGGCCCGGGCGGGGAGCCCTGGCACCGTTTCCGAACCACGGGGGACACGGATCTGTTCGAGCACCTGGGGCGCAGGTTTCTCGGACCGGAGATCCAGGCAGTTGAACTCGCGGCACTCGGGGACGTATCCGGTTATGGGAGGTCGCTATGAAATTGACGATCGTCGGATGCTCGGGGAGCTTCCCGGGCCCGGACAGCCCGTCCTCCTGCTATCTGCTGGAGGCTGACGGCTTCCGCCTGCTGCTGGACTTCGGCAACGGCGCACTGGGTGCGCTGCAGCGGCACATCGGCCTCTACGACGTGGACGCGATCTGCCTCTCGCACCTGCACGCCGACCACTGCCTCGACCTGTGCCCCTACCACGTGGTGCGCACCTACTCGCCCGAAGGGCCGCTGCCCAAGGTGCCGATCTACGCGCCCGCCGACGCGCCGCGCCGTCTCAACGAGGCGTACGGCATGCCCGAAGAACCGGTCATGGAGAGCGCCTTCGATTTCATCCGGCTCACGCCCGGTGTGCGGGAGATCGGCCCGTTCGAGGTGACCACCGCGCAGATGAACCACCCGGTCGAGACGTACGGCTTCCGCGTCTCCCACGCGGGCCGCTCGGTGGCCTACTCGGCGGACACCGGAGAGTCGCCGGAACTGGTCAAGCTGGCCCACGACGCCGATGTGCTGCTGTGCGAGGCCTCGTTCGTCGAAGGTCCCGCGCTGAAGCCGGACCTGCACCTCACCGGCCGCCAGGCGGCCGAGCACGCCGCCCGCGCCGGAGCGGCGACGCTCGTGCTGACCCACCTGGTGCCGTGGAACGACCCCGCGAAGATCCTCGACGAGGCCGGGCGTGGGGGCTTCGACGGCGGGATGGAGTTGGCCCGAAGCGGTGCCGTCTATGACCTAGGGTGAGCCTCATGGCTCGTGCAGACGGACGTCGACCCGATCAGCTTCGCCCCGTGACGATCACCCGGAACTGGCTCGCGCATGCCGAGGGTTCCGTGCTCGTGGAGTTCGGCGGCACCAAGGTGCTCTGCGCCGCGACCGCCGAGAGCGGCGTGCCCCGATGGCGTAAGGGCAGCGGGCTCGGCTGGGTGACGGCGGAGTACGCCATGCTGCCCCGCGCGACCAACACCCGCAGTGACCGCGAGTCCGTTCGCGGCAGGATCGGCGGCCGGACCCACGAGATCTCCCGGCTGATCGGCCGCTCGCTGCGGGCGTGCGTGGACTACAAGGCGCTCGGTGAGAACTCGATCGTCCTCGACTGCGACGTGCTGCAGGCCGACGGCGGCACCCGGACGGCCGCCATCACCGGCGCGTACGTCGCCCTCGCGGACGCGATCGCGTGGATGCGCAAGAAGAAGATGTGTCCCGGCGACCCGCTGGTGGACTCGGTCGCCGCGGTCTCGGTCGGGGTCGTCGGCGACGTCCCGCTTCTCGACCTCTGCTACGTCGAGGACGTCAAAGCCGAGACCGACATGAACGTGGTGATGACCGGCAAGGGCGACTTCGTCGAGGTCCAGGGCACCGCGGAGGGCGCCCCCTTCGACCGCGCGGCGCTGAACGGCCTGCTCGACCTCGCCTCCGCCGGCTGCGCCGAGCTGACCCGCCTGCAGGCCGAGGCCCTCGCCTGACCGTCCGGTACGGCTCGCGCCCACCCTCCGGCCGGGAAGCCCGGGAAGGCCCGGGGCGTGGGAGTGGAGTGAGAGCCCGGCGCCGCCCGTCGGCGCCGGAGATTGAGAGATCGAGGATCGGCATGAACGTCGGTGCGAACAGGGTGGTCCTGGCCACGCGGAACGCCGGAAAGCTCGTGGAGCTCCGCCGGATCCTGACCGAGTCCGGCGTGCCGGTCGACCTGGTGGGTCTTGAGGCGTTCCCCGAGATCGAGGACGTGGCCGAGACGGGCCTCACCTTCGCCGAGAACGCGCTGCTCAAGGCGCATGCCGTAGCGTCGGCGAGCGGCCTGCCCGCGATCGCCGACGACTCAGGGTTGTGCGTGGACGCGCTGAACGGCATGCCGGGCATCTTCTCCGCCCGGTGGTCCGGCTCACACGGAGACGACAAGGCCAACCTGGATCTCCTGCTGGCCCAGGTGTCCGACGTCCCGGACGGACGGCGACAGGCCCACTTCGCCTGTACGGCGGCGCTCGCGTTGCCGTCGGGGAAGGAGCGGGTCGTCGAGGGGGCGATGCACGGGTTCCTCATACGCGAGGCGCGCGGGACCAACGGCTTCGGCTACGACCCGATCTTCGTGCCGGACGGCGAGAGCCGTACGACGGCGGAGATGTCTCCGGACGAGAAAGACGAGATCAGCCACCGCGGCAAGGCCTTCCGCGCCCTCGCTTCCGTCTTAGTCGAAGCCCTCTCTTGACCGTCCGGCCTGGGAGCGGTCCCCCTCAGCCGCCTCCTAAGCGCGTGTCCCGGCACAATACGAGCGCCTCATGCATGTGCCCCGGCAGCGTCAGGCGCGCACGATTTTGATCTGGCACTTCGGGCCGATCGCTCGGCTGAGCTTGCCGTCCGTGGTGACGAGTGGGCAACCAAGGGCTTCGGCTGCCGCGACATAGGCGGCGTCATAACACGTCATGTTGTCTCGCAACTCCCACATCCGAGGAAGCAGGCAATCCTCGTCAATGCGGTCGATCACAACAGTCAGCAGGTCTGCCATGGCCTCGTCCGCGGCGTGCTGGGTGATTTTCTTGCCGATCAGGCGTCCACGGATGACAGAGAGTGTCTCGGTTTTCAGGATGGCCGGAGCCGCCCACCTGGAGTCGGTGGCCAATTCGGCACGTGCGGCGTCCGAGATCGGGCCAGAACCGGTCAATGCCTCGGCCAGCACTGAGGCGTCGATAACGATCACGAGTCGCCCTGAAGTGATCGGGTCCGCTCCTGACGGATCGCCTCAAGTTCGTCCGCCGCTTCGCCGGGGCGGGCACAGTAGGTCCCTGTCCTTCTCCTGGCCCTCTCCAGGACGGCCAGATTCCGCGCGCGACGAGCTTCGACCGTCACCAATTCTAGAAGGAGACCCTGGAGCGACATGCCTCGCGCTTGGGCCTGGGCGGCTAGGGCGTCTCGCACGCTCTCCGGTACGTCTCTGATCTGAAGCGCTACCATGCATGCATTTTAAATGCATGGCGAAGCCGGTGGCAATCAGATTGCCCTGGGTCGGCAAGTTGAGTATGAGCTGGGCTTCCTCTGCCGGTTCCCGTCGTGGGATGACAGCGAGTGGCCGAATGGTTGGCTTCGGCCACGAGTTCGCGCTGTCGGCCCATCGAGCATCGGCTTCACGGGGTGCGTCGCGCACTTGCGCCCCTGGGCTGTCTTATACGTGCTGCCAGCAGCGCGCCGAGGCCGAGTGCGACGCAGAGAGGGGAGTAGATCCACAGGTCGCGCGACACGAATTCGGCCGGCCACTGACCGGTTCGGCCGACCACGTGCATCGCCAGGCCGCCGATGCCGCGGAGGAGAAGAGCCCCCGCGGCGACGCCGCTCCCGGCGGTCACGAGGCGGCGTGGCAGCTTCGCCGCGGTGAGATCGCGCACTCGGGCGCCCAGGACATCCGCGCGCAACAGCAGCAGTCCCGCCGCGCCCGACAGCAGGACGGCGACTCCGGCCGTCTCGGCGCCGGAAGGGAGCTTGCCGACGCTGTCGACGCCCACCACGCTGCGGGCGAAGGAGGCGGGATCGTCCGCGGGCCAGGAGATGCCGCTCGCCCACACGGCGTGGAGGGCGGCCACACCCAGCAGGGCCACGGCGGTGGTGACGATGGCAGGACGGGTGAGATCGGACACGGACGGCCTCCTCGGCGCAAGGTTTCCATACGCTTCCGTATGGTGTCTTCCATACGGAAGCGTACAGAACACGGCCATGCGGGATGGGCCTATGAGGTGGAGGGTGACGGGCCTCACACGGATGAGCCTGGGCTTCCTGATGAGCGAGATCGCGGGCGGCACATGTGTAATCGGTGCGTAAGATCTCTCGGTTCTCCAGGGCGTAGCGTCATGGTGTGCAAGGTCGTACATACATGCCCGGCTGGGCGGCCGCCCTCGTCGGCGTGGTCGCGGGCGCGGTCGCGCTGGGATCCGCCCAGTTGGTCGCGGGGCTGACGAACGCGAGCGCGTCACCCGTGATCGCGGTCGGCGGAGCGGTGGTCGACAGGACGCCCGCCTGGGCCAAGGAATGGGCGATCCGTACCTTCGGCGAGGACGACAAGCTGGTCCTGATCAGCGGCATCGTCGTTCTCCTCGCTCTGACCGCTGCCGGGCTCGGCATCCTCGCGCGGTCCCGGGTCGGGTACGGCATGGCCGTTCTGGCCGTCTTCGGCATCCTGGGCGTGGTCGCCGCCGTCACCCGGCCCGACTCCGGACCGCTCGACGTCCTCCCATCGATCATCGGCGCCGGCGTCGGCGCGTGGACGCTGTCCCTGCTGTTGCGCCGCGCCGAGGGCCAGGAGTGGATCGAACCGGATACATCCCGGGCCACGGACATGGCGGCTCAGGCGGAGCCGGAGGCGCCGGTGGTCATGCTGGCTGGGGCGGATCTCTACACGTTCGACCGGCGAAGGCTGCTGACGGGTGTGGCGGTGGGGTTCGGCGTCGCCGGAGTCACCGGGTTCGGCGGGCGCCTTCTCACCGGGACCAGCGATGTGGACGTCGCCCGCGGCGCCGTCGCGAAGGCGCTGCCCCGACCGGCCGTCACCGCGAAGCCCATCCCGCCGGGCGCCGACCTCCGCGTCAAGGACCTCTCGCCGTTCGTCACCCCCAACTCCGAGTTCTACCGGGTGGACACCGCGCTGGTCGTCCCCAGGGTCGACCCGGCGACCTGGACGTTGAAGATCCATGGGATGGTCGACAAGCCCGTCGAGCTGACCTTCGACGACCTGCTCAAACGACCGCTGGTGGAGGCTGACGTCACGCTGACGTGCGTGTCGAACGACGTCGGCGGGCCGTACATCGGCAACGCGCGCTGGCTCGGCGCCAGGCTGGCGGATGTGCTGCGCGAGGCCGGGATCAAGCGGGACGCCGACATGTTGCTCAGCGTCTCCCAGGACGGCTGGACCTGCGGCACACCCGTCGACGTCGTCATGGACGGGCGGGACGCCCTGCTCGCGATCGCGATGAACGGCGAGGTGCTGCCCACCTCGCACGGATTCCCCGTGCGCCAGGTCGTGCCCGGACTGTACGGCTATGTGTCGGCGACCAAATGGGTCACCGAGATCAAAGTCACCCGGTTCGACCAGGACGAGGGCTACTGGACACCACGCGGATGGGCCGCACAGGCGCCGATCAAGACGCAGTCCAGGATCGACGTGCCGCGCGGCGGCGACATCCCGGCGGGCACCACGACGATCGCGGGAGTGGCCTGGGCGCAGCATCGCGGCATCGACGCCGTCGAGGTCCAGGTGGACGACCAGGGATGGCGTCAGGCGAAGCCGGCCGAGGTTCCAGGGCCGGACACCTGGCGGCAGTGGTCGATTCAGTGGGATCTCACGCCGGGCAGGCACACGATCTCCGTCCGGGCCACCGACGCCACCGGCCACACCCAGACGTCCAACCCGGCCCCGCCCGCGCCCGACGGCGCCACGGGCTATCACTCGATCGCCGTCTCGGCAGGCTAGGACAAACCCGCTCGAAGGGCTCCGGGGCCGGGATGGAGTTCGGCAAAGCCCTCCTGGCCGCGCCCGCACGCCCCTAGCATCGGCAGCCTGTCAGGCGTCTCAGGGGGAGGGGGCCCGATGTTCCAGGGGATGGCCCGTCGCCGGTCGCGGTGGCGGTTGCCGGCGGGTGTCTACAACCCCGTCGTCACCGCCGACGGCCGCCGGTGGCGTGACTACGAGCTCGCGGCCGAGGCGCCGGCGCCGACACTCGACGACCGGCCGCTGAACACCCACGTACCAGCGACCGTCTACGGCGGAGCCTTCGACGGCGGTGCCTTGAACGGCAGCGCTTTCAACGGCGGCACCCTCGACGGCGCTGGTGCTTTCAGCGGTGGCACATTCAATGACGGCTCATTCAATGACGGCTCATTCAGTCCCGGCGCTTTTAGCGGCGGTGCGTTCAATGAAGGCTCATTCAGTCCTGGCACCTTTAGTGGCGGTGCGTTCAATGACGGCGCTTTCGGGGGTGGTGCCGCTTTCGGTGGAAGCTCTATCGATGGTGGTGGAGCCTCCGGCGGTGACGCCTTCAGCGGCGGCTCCTTCGGCGGGGGCACCGTCAGCGGCGGCTCCCATGGTGGTGGCACATACAGCGGTGGTTCATTCGGCGGCGGTGGTTACGGCGGGCGTGCCGGCGTGGACTGGTTCGACCGGGGCGGTCGGCCGCCACGGCTTGACGAGGCCAGGCCGTACGGCAGACCCGGCGGGCTGGCGAAGCCGGACCCGCAGACTCAGGAGGACCTGGCGCAGGCCGTGCACGGGCGCTTTCCCGACCCGCGTGGGACCTGGATCCGGCTCATCAACGCCGGCGGGCCGTCGGAAGACCCGTTCAGGTCGCCCAACGCGGTCGACTGCGCCCTCGCGATGCTGTCGACCTGGCACGGCGAACCGATGGTCTCGGCGCCCACGATGCCCGGGTACGACCGGGTGGGCAAGCCGGTGCTGACCGGCGAGCCCGGCGGCGTGGCGCGGGCTGAGCAGTGGCTCGGGCACCGCTTCGAGTTCGTGGGCATCGGCCGGCGAGCGTATGTCACCATCGCCCACCGGCTCATCGCCGGAGGCCATGGGGCGGCCGCGATGCTGATCACCCGCTGGCCCGCCGGTGGCAGCCACGCCTGGAACGCCGTCAACCGCCGAGGCGAGATCCTGTGGGTCGACGCCCAGCGGGGCCATATGGCGGTCGAGCCGCTGTACGAGGACGTGACAGGGGTCTTCTGCGTAATCATCGATCATGAAGGGCGACGTCTCTGATGGTTTCGCCTGACCAGGCGCGGGCTCTCGCCGAGGAATACCTCAACGGCGGCCGTCGCCGCTCCGCGGAACTGGGAATCTACGCGTTCGACGGCGGCTACGTGGCCTGGGCCAAGGAGATGGAGTCCGAGGATCCGAGCTCACTGCCGGAGGTCGTCGGAGGCGGCTGCCTGGTCATCGACAAGATGACCGGTGACATCGCGATCAGGCCGCTGCTCAGCCCCGAAACCGTCGCCGAGCAGTGGCCCGGCCGTCATCCCCGCTGATCGCGGGGAACGACCGGCGAATCCGCCCCGGCGTCGCTCCCACGGCCTGGGACCGCCATCTCGCCGATCGCGGTGGTGCCCGGCGAACCGCCCCGGCGTCGCGTCCACAGCCGGGCGTCGTTGACCGGCTGTGGCCCACGGGTGATCGACATCAGGTGCGTGACGGGACATGTGAATCAGGCACTGTGAATCAGGCACTGGCCAGTGAGTCGACGATCGAGGCCCGCGCCGCACGCCGAGCCGGGAGAACCGCCGCCAGCACGCCGGCGAGACCGGACAGGGCGACGAAGGCCAGGATCTGGGCGACCGGGGCCCGGAACACGACGTCGCCGGTCATGGTCCGCGTCGCTGCCCAGCCGAAAGCGGTGCCGAGCGCCACGCCGACGAGCGCACCGATCAGGCCCAGAATCAGGGCCTCGATCGACAACATCCGGCGCAGCTGCGGCCGGGTCAGGCCGAGCGCGCGCAGCAGGGCCGACTCGTGTGTCCGCTCGTAGACGGACAGGGACAGGGTGTTGGCGATCCCCAGCAGGGAGATGAGGATCGCCAGGCCCAGCAGGCCCGTGATGATCATCAGCGTCATGTCCAGCGCGTCGTCGAACGCGCCGCGGGCCTCCACCGCACTCGCGACCAGTGCCGTGGGGTACGGCTGCGCCGCCTCCTCGACGGCCCTGCGCGACCGGCTCGGATCGACACCCTCCTTGGCCTTGACGAGCACCGTGATGTCGTCGATCACGCCGAAGTAGCGGGTGAAATCGTCTTCCGGCAGCGACACCGAAGCCTGCGGCGTGACCTCGCCGTCAAAGGTGGCCGCGACCTTCAGCGTCACCGTGCCGGTCTTGGTCGTTTTCAGCCTGAGCGTGTCCCCCACCTTCACCGCGAGCTCGCGGGCCACGAGGTCGGAGAGGGCCACGGATCCGGCACCCAAGTTGTCGAAGGTGCCCGACGTCGCGACGGTTGTGAAGTCCGGCGAGGAGGGGAGGTTTCCGATCTGCCGGCTCTCCGTGTCCGTGAGCACGAACGTGCCCGCGATGAACGCGACCCCCAGCGTGATCGCCAGGGAGGTGAGCAACAGGCGCAACTTGTGCGCGAGAAGTCCGGCGAGAGTCGTCTTGAACACGGCTCAGGCCTCCAGCTTCATCAGCGTGTCCAGCACGGAAGGCACACCACTGGTCGGGCTCCCGGGCCGGTGTCCGACTCCTGATGTAGTCCGGGTCAGCCTTTCGGCCGATCGGGGGTGACGAGCCCGCTTTCGTACGCGTAGACCACGGCCTGGGCGCGGTCGCGCAGCTCCAGCTTGGCCAGGATCCGGCCGAGATGCGTCTTCACCGTCGCCTCGGCGAGGTGCAGCCGCTCGGCGATCTCCGTGTTCGACAGGCCACGAGCCACGTGGAACAGCACCTCCCGCTCCCGCGCGGTGAGCACGTCCAGGTCCTGCTTGGGTCTCCCCTCGGCCGAGAGATGTACGGCGAAGCGCTCCAGCAGCCTCCGGGTCGTGCTCGGCGCGACCACGGAGTCCCCCGAATGGACCGACCGGATCGCGCTGAGCAGATCCGCCGGGGGCACGTCCTTGAGCATGAATCCCGACGCTCCGGCCTTGATCGCGGCGAAGGCGTACTCGTCCAGGTCGAACGTCGTGAGGATGAGCACCTTCGGCGCGTTCGCCGCCGCGCGGATCAGCCCGGTCGCCTCGACGCCGTCCATCCGCGGCATCCGCACGTCCATGAGCACCACGTCGGCCTCGATCGTGCGCAGCGCCTCGATCGCCGCCGCGCCGTCCCCGGCCTCGCCCACGACCTCGATGTCCGGCTGTGCCCCGAGCACCATCCGGAACCCCACCCGTACCAGCTCCTGGTCGTCGACCAGCATCACCCGGATCACTGTGCCTCGCTCCGCTCGGGAATACCCGGGTTCATGTCGGCCGGTTTCATGCCGCTCTGCTGACGGGAAGGCGCGCGATCACAAGGAAGCCGCCTCCGGTCCGGGCCGCCGCGTCGACCGTTCCGCCGTACATCGCGACCCTCTCCCGCATGCCGATCAATCCGTGTCCACCATGAGCCCACGGCGCGGACGCGCCCCGGCCGTCGTCGGTCACTCTGAGCTCTATCTCGTGATCGCCGTACACGACGTCGACCGTGGCCCGCGCGCCCGGCCCGCCGTGCTTGAGGGTGTTCGTCAGTGACTCCTGGACGATCCGATAGATCGCCAGTTGTTCTCCCTCAGGCAGGTCCCGTGGCGTCCCGGACACGGTGAACTCGGTCGGCAGCCCGGACGCGCGGACCTGCTCGACCAGATCGCCGAGCTGTGCCAGGCCCGGCTGCGGTGAGTACCGATCCTCCCTGCCGACGTCCTCCCTCAGCACCCCCACCAGCCGCCGCATCTCCGCCATGGCCTGCCGCCCGGTCGTCGATATGATCTGTACGGCACGGCGCGCCTGATCCAGATCGCGGTCGATGGCGTAGCCGGCGCCGTCGGCCTGGACGACCATCACGCTCACGTTGTGCGCGACGACGTCGTGCAGCTCGCGGGCGATGCGCACGCGTTCAGCCGCGGTGGCGATGCGCGCCTGCTGGTCCCGCTCCAGCTCGGCTCGTTCGGCTCGTTCCACCAGGCTTTCCACATATCGGCGACGGGTGCTGACGTAGATTCCGGTGATCCAGATCGCGATGACGAACACGGAGGCCGAGGGGAACAGGTCGACGACGGAGGCGTCGTCCTCCCGCAGCAGCACGAGCAGCACTCCGAGCTCGGCCACGGCTCCGGCGGCGAGTGCCCAGCGCCGCGTGTGTCGCGCGGCCACGCCGTACATCGCGACGAGGACCGCCATGTTCGCCGGGAGCACTTCGATGCCCGCCAGCCACTGGAGGGAGCTCACCCCAGCCGTGATCGCGAAGATCGCCAGCGGGTGCCGACGCCGCCAGAAGAGCGGCGTCAGCAACGCGACGCTCAGCCCGAGGGCTCCCCAGACGCCGATCGCGGCCTGTCCCGGCCCTTCCAGCTCGTCGTAAGCGCTCACCATGAGCAGGCAGAACAGTGCCAGCGGAGCGATCACAAGGGCGTCCACCAGGGTGCTGTGGCGCCGAGCCCAGGCGCGAAGTCTGCCGAACACAAACGTAACGATACGTATCGCTAGCTCACTGCCGTTCCCCCTTGAAGTGGATATGTGAGTACAACTCCGGTCGCATCATGCGATTTGTACACTTATGCGGCCCATACGGATCACCGAGCATGATGGTTTTCGGGAGGCGCCCGAGGGGGCGGGTAAAGGGAGATCTGTGATGGCGGATCACGGACGCGGGGTCGTGCGGTCCTGAGGAC
>JBIOWF010000208.1:0-2825 GCA_044868295.1 Microtetraspora sp.
CTCAACGGGTCGCCGTCACCTAACGGGCGGCTCTGACAAGGTCACGTCCACCTCACAGTCGAGGTCTGGTGGCTCGGTTTCCGCCGGGCAGTCCGTCACTATGGTCCAGTCGCGGGACTCGCAGGCAAACGTCGACGGGTCGATGACGGAGAATTTCGCGTCGCGCACCGTGGCGCAGTCGTCGGCGAACGGGGCCGGCATCTCCTTCTCGGTCTGATATATGCACGACTGCGTCGCCGACAGGCAGTCAATCTTGCTGTTGGAAAGCGTGCAGGCATATCCCGTGCGGGAGTCGGAGAAGACCCCCTTGAACGCGGCGCATATGACCTTCAGCTCGGCGTCGCTGACCTCGTAGGACGGTTTGGCGTGGGCCGCGGGCGCTGTCGCCACGGCTGCGGCGAAGGTTACGGTGGCGGCCAGTATCGCCAGGACTCGATGGCGTAGGCGTCCGACGCTCACCATGTTGCCTCCTTCGGTGACGAAAAGTGGAAAGTCGGCATCAGGCTGGCAAGAGGCGCTGAATTCTGGCTGACGTGGCGCCGCGCCCAGCTCAACGGCCGGGCGCGGCGCCGGTGGCGGCTTTAGGAGACCGGCACCAAGGCCATCGTCGTGTCGGCATTGCCCGTCGAGCCCGCGACCACGCCGGTGCTCTGCTGGGTCAAACCGTAGAAGGAGTCAACAAAGTCGGGGAGGTCAATGAGGCTGTTGGGCCACCACGGGTCGCAGATCTGGTCCTTGTCACTGAGCGCTTGCTTGGCCAGATCGTTGAGCGGGACATAGGTGGTGCTCTGCCCCGCGGTGTGGATCGCGTTGGCCACCACCGACGCATACCTCGACCAGCCTGCGTCGCAGATTGTCGCGTCGCCCTCCATGATGAGCCAGTCCACATTGGTCCAGGTGAAGTTCGCCCACTTGATGATCGTCTGGTCAGGGTGGTAGGTCGAGCCATCGTGGTTGAGATAGCCCATGTCCATCACGTCCACGCGCGCGTGGCCGTTCTGCCCACCCATGGCGAGGGCGAACATCTCGGCGCCGCCCTTGTACCACGGCTCCTTGTCACTCTTGACCTTGATTCGCTTGAGCACCGTCTTGTTGGGCTGCGGGTCCGCCGGCTCCAGCACCGAGCCGAAAATCCCGTATTTCGCCAACGTATCCACAAGCAGGGCAAGGCCTTCGGGCATGATGTTGGCCATGTTCAGGTCCACCATGATCACCGGCACCGCCGGTGGCCGGACCGCGTCGAGGGTCACCGGCCGGCCGTCGGAGTCCTCAGCGGGGAAGCTCTTCAGCTCCTCATCGTCGCCGCTGGGCCGGGCGGCGTAAAGCGGCAACGAACCCTTGGCCAGCGCCCCCTCCGGATCGTGGAGGCGCACGGTCAGGCTGGAGGCCTTCATCTTGGGAAGGCCTTGATGCTCCTTCACCGCCGCGTCGGCCTCGCGGGCAAGCTGGTTGAACCGCTCGGCGACAGGGCCGGCCTTGGCAAAAACGGTCAGCGGATCCACTTCCTCGTTTCGGATCAGGCCATCGAAGAGCACCTGCCCGGCGCCCCGATCGGCCGCCGTCACGCGCAGCTCATGGGCCAACTCGGTAGTGAGTCGGCCGATGACATCCTCGCGTTCGGACGCGGTCGTGCCGGCGGCCCCCGCTTGCGGCGTCAGGGCCAAAGGCGCCAGAAGGGCACTCGCGATCAGCACCGCCTGCCAGCTATGGCGTCGTTTCATCGTCGTTCCTCCAGTCTCGACACCCGCCTGTTGACGGGTCGTGACCAGACGATCGAGATACCCGCTGAGCGCGGCCTGTTGTGCGGCTGAAACCGCATGTCGTCGGGGGATTGCCATGATAGCGACGTGGTCGACCAGGACGATCCGGACCCGCCCACTATTTTCACGTCTGCGTGACGTCCGAAGAGACAGGGTGACCCAACAACCAACCCTTGCCGGACACATTGATCTGTAGCCTCGAGGGTTCAGACCGATGTGCAGGTCTACCGATGTCAGTGCATTGCTCAAACGTCGACAAGCGGGGTTCCGGCCTGATGACGGACGCCGTCCGCCATGCATCTACCCGGGCGCTACTCCTGCGAGCTGTCCTCCAGCAACCACTCGAGATACTTCGCGAGATTCTCGTGCTTGTGCTCGGACTGGCCGGAGTAGACCCACACGGACGGCTCTTCGCCGCCGCGCTCGGGCCAGACCAGGTAGGTCTAGTTCTCCCACTCCTCCTCGACAACGCCAAAAAGCGTCAACCGGTCCGGCGGGAAAAGCGCCGGCGCCGACCCGGTCCAATGCCGACGATGGGAGTCGATGTGCTCAAGAACTTCCTCGTTGCCCAGAACCGCCTCCATGTCAGCGATGCCCAGCCACGCCGTCTCGGCGTCCATCCACCGCCCCGCAAAGGCGAACCGCGCCGCCACCATCGGCGTCGGCGGGCGATAGACATTTCGCGTAAGCGTGGGTATGCCCTTGTCGAACGGCTCGGGATCGCTCAACTCACACCCGTCGGGATCAGGTTCAAATCCTTCATCGTCAAACATCGCGGCGACCGCCGCGTAGCGGTCCGGGCCGGTATCGGCAACCTTCTGCAGGAGTTGTTCGATTGGGATGGTCATGGCACGCATTATGGGGTCGCACCGCACGGGCGCCGTCATCCACCCGCACGCCCGGTGCCTGTTGACTGGTCACCCGCGCAGGGCCGGTCCGATCCAGCGCCGGACGAGGGCCCGCAACTGGTCGTCGGACAGTGGCGGTATCGAGGGATATCGCAGGAACGAGATGAACAGTCGCATGAGGATCTCGGCGAGGCTCCGCAGGTCGGCGTCGGTGGTG
>JBIOWF010000209.1:0-4654 GCA_044868295.1 Microtetraspora sp.
GCATGGCACGGCGGGGAACCAGGTGCGGACGGTCTCCGGGGTTCAGCTGAGAACGATCCCCCTGTAGTAGTTCCTGAGGATCCTGGAGTAGCTCCAGCCCGCTCTGGCCTTATCGCGAGAGCCGTACTGCGACATCCAGTCGCCGTCGACCCAATGGCCGCACGCCGTCGTCGTCGAGCAGTACTGAGCCTGGAAGATCTTCCCGTTGCGCGTCAGCCGGGTGCCCCACGTCGCGTCCACCGCGGCGTTGGTCGCCGCCGTCGCGGAGCCGGGCTTGTACACCTGGCTGAACGTGTGGTCGTAGACGTCGAAGCACTGGCCGCTCGACGTCTTGCTCGCCGAGTGCAGCGCCCAGTACCAGCCGTAGTTCTTGACGGCGATCGCCCCGGCCCTGAGGGACTCCCTCGGCCAGTGCGACATCCACTCGTTGGGCAGGACGTTCTTGACGTAGGTCTTGAACGCCACCCGGTCCACACGATTGAGGGATTTCCGGTACACGAGGATCGTCGTGGGCAGTTTGCTGTCCGTGCCGTCGGTCTTGCACCCGGTCGGCGGTGCGGAGCTCAGGAACTTGTGCGAGGCGTTCTGGTTCTTCAGGCTGGAGATCAGGTTGCCTTTGGCGCCCGCCTTGAAGTCCTGGTACCCGCCGCCGTAGTTGCTGTTGAAGTAGACCCGGACGGTCTTGCCGCTGCGGTTCCAGACGGAGGCGGCGGCATTCTTGATGCACTTGCCCTTGCCTGCGCCCGGGCCCTTGAAATCGAAGCACGAGGGCTGCTTGGTGCCGTAGTCGCCGACCGAGCCGGCGTGGTCCGAGAGCGATCCTTGGTTGTTGCTGTTGAAGTAGTAGCAGAACTCGCCGCTCTCGCACACGCCGTTGCGGCTCGCCGCCGAGGCGGGCGAGGCAGTGGCGAGCACCGTTCCGCCGAGCGCCGTCACGGCGGCCGCCGCGGCGAGCCGCGAGATGAGCCGTTCAGTTCGTGGAGACACAGTTGTCTTCCTCTTCTAATAGCGTTTGTTTAGCGGCCTCAGCGCTCTACCAGATGTTGTAGCCCTGGGAGACCCAGAACGAGTTCGGGTTCGGGTTGCTCAGGACCGGGTCGCCGACGCTCTTGGCGGCGAGCTTCTGGTATCCCGGACGCATCTCGACGTGGGTGTGCGCGGCCCCACTGGACGACACCCCACGCCATGCCTCGTCGGCGATGATCTGGCCGCGATTGATCTGCTGGCCCACACGCACGGAGGACCGCGGAGCGGAGTGCAGATAGATGATCGTCTTGTTCAACGAGGCGTTGTAAATGGAGATCGTGGAGAGCCCCGAGCCGCCGTTGTGCCCGCGCGTGACGTAGATGACCTTACCGCTCACCAGGGCGTGAACATCCGAGCCCACGCCGCGGACGAGGTCGATGCCCTCGTGCCGACCGCGGGTGGTGGTGTAACCGTCGAATTTGCAACTGATGCGGCCGCCGCTGGCCTTGTACAGCGCGTACGACATGTTGACGCGCCTTCCCGTTGACGACGGGCTGAACTGGTGTGAGGCGTTCTGGTTCTTCAGGCTGGGGATCAGGTTGCCTTTGGCGCCCGCCTTGAAGTCCTGGAAGGTGCCGCTGTAGTTGCTGTTGAAGTAGACCCGGACGGTCTTGCCGCTGCGGTTCCAGACGGAGGCGGCGGCGTTCTTGATGCACTTGCCCTTGCCGGTGCCCGGGCCCTTGAAGTCGTAGCACGAGGGCTGCTTGGTGGCGTAGTCGGCGACGGATCCGCTGAAGTCGGACACCGATCCCTGGTTGTTGCTGTTGAAGTAGTAGCAGAACTCGCCGGTCTGGCACACGCCGTCGCGGCCGGCCGCCTGGGCGGGTGAGGCGGTGGCGAGCACCGCTCCACCGAGCGCCATCGCGGCGGTCGCCGTGGTGAGGATCTTGTTGAGCTTCTTCATGCTGTTCTCCTTCTGACTGTGGAGCTTGGGTTTGGATGGATCAGCGGAGCTTGGGTGTCGGATGGGTCAGCGAAGCCGAGTGGGTCAGCGGCGCTGGTACTCCTCCCAGGTGCGGATGGCCACCTTCGGGCCGTCGTCCGGGCCACGGTTGGCGAGCCCGTTCTTGCCCAGGTAGTAGTCACCGATCTGGTTCTGGGCCTGGCTGGAGAGGTCGGTGTCGTTGATGGCGGCGGCGTGGATGTGCCACGGCCAATCGCCTTGACTGGGGCTGCGCACCCATGCCGCGAAGCCGACACGGCGCAGCGCGCGGGCGACCGCGGTGCGGGTGTCGGCATTCATCCTCTTTACCGAGACGTCGATCACGCCGCCGCCATCATGGGTGCCCTTGGACGTGGGGTCGCCGCCGGGGTTGTACGAACCCTGGTCCAGCACGAGGTTGCGGCCGAGGAGCCGCTCCGCCTCGACCAGCATCTTCTGAGTGCGGGTGTTGATGACGAAACCGTCGGTGGACACCCGGGCACCCGGGTCGATGACGTGGGTGACCCTGAAGCGGCCGGCTCCGAGCTTGGCGAGCGACGTCTTGCCCGGCAGGCCGTTGGCGGCGAGACCGGTCAAGCCGAGCGACTTCTGGTACTTCTTGTAGGCGGCGACCGTTGTGGTGCCGAAGTAACCGTCCACCCACCTCGCGTCGAGCAGGTGCCGGTCGCTCAGCGCCCGCTCAACGAGAAGCACGCCAGCCTTGGCGCCCGGGGTCACTGTGTCGTCAGGCCGTCGCGGGTCGATCTGGGCCGCCTTGACAGTGGCTTCCATGTTCACGCTCGGAAGGGCCCTGACGTCGGCCGCCTGTGCCGCCGACGTCTCGGACGCTCCGATCAAGGAAGCGAACAGGGCGGCCGCCGCGAGGGCAGCGGGGCGTGAGGGCAGTTTCATCGGTTCTCCTGATTGCAGGCGCTGGAGGGGGTGACCGCACGAGGGCAGCGGCGAATGAAGGCAGCTTCATCGGGGGGCGAGGTCCACCGTTACGGATTGCTCACGTGTCCACAAGAAGATCGGTGTTGTCAGCCTGTTCGACAGGCTTTCCCGCGCAGGCGTACAGCGATCTGACAGGTGATCTGTATGGCGAGTGAGACGCACAGCCCGCTACCGCGCAGGTCGACGTGGCCGCGCCCAGCGGCTGGTCAAGCCGGGCAGGTGAGTGGTCCACGGCCACCAGTCGCACGTTGTTGCGCGCCGGTTCCGGTACACGGCCCCGCGAGAACCGGGATGTGATCGCCAAGGCCATCAAGCCGGTCTACACCGCGCCGACCGAGGGCGCCGCGCTTGCGCGCTTCTACGAGTTAGCCGGGGTCTGGGGTGCACAGCGATCGTGAAGGTGGGGGCCGGGGTCATATTGCCAGACCTCAGGGCGTGCCTTTGCAGAGTTCCGGGCAGCGTCATCAGTATGAATGGTGGAAAACACGCAAAGGCCATCATTAGTATCATCTTCGCCGGGTCAGTCCTGCTCACGGCCGCGGGTTGCGGGAGCGCCCACACTCAGTCCAGCGCCGTCAAGGCGGCGCCTGCGGAGCCCGTCGTCGGCCGCATCTCACCATCGGGACAACCGGGCGATCCCAGCCAGGAACCCGGCAGCATGGCGAGCCTCGAAAAGGCGTCCACAGCAGTCATGAACGCTGTCGAGGGCTCCACTGTCCTCTCGGTCCAGTCGGAGAACGGCGGCGAGATCTGGGAGGTGCAACTGGCCGGACCCGACGGCACTGAGCAGTTGCTGGAAGTGGACCCGTCAGGAAAGGTGATCTCGGGACCCCGGACCAAGGACACCGGCGAAGGGGAGAAGGCCAGGGTCATGAGCATAATCAAGGACGCCAAGCTGACCTTCAAGGAAGCAATGGAGAAGGTGTCCTCCTCGGTGCCTGGAGGCAAGATCACCCACATGAGCCTGGACAAATACAGCGACAACCTCCTCGTCTGGGATGTCGATGTCGTCACCCCGGACGGCACCTGGCACGGGATCAAGATCGACGCCAAGAACGGCACCGTGACCAAGAACGGCCAGAGGAGCTGAGAGATCTACCAGTCGACCGGGGGGTGTCATGGTGAGACGGATGATCGTCGTGCCGGCCGTCGTTTCCGCCACACTGGCCGGCGGTGTTGCGAGCGTTTCCGCGCAGCCCGGCCTCAACGAACAGGACCGGACTTTCTTGGTGAAGGCGCACCAAGGGAATCTAACGGAGATCCAGGCAGGGAAACTGGCCGAAGAGAAGGCCACCGTCCCGGGAATCCGCGAAATAGCAGCGAAGCTGATTAATGATCACACCAAGATGGATGAGAACGTAACGCGGGTCGCCCAGCAGGTAGGCGTTGAGCTGCCGCAGGCACCCAGTGCTGAGCAGCGAGCGCTGCTCAAGGATCTCGCCGTACAGAGCTCCGTGGGATTCAACCGGAGCTGGCTGGCGGCTCAGATCGCCGGCCACCGTCAGAGCCTGTCCAACGGTGCCAAAGAGTTGGCGGATGGATCCTCTGACGAGGTGAAGCAATTGGCGCGTGACGCCAAGCCGATAGTGCAGATGCATCTGAAGCTGCTCGAGGAGGCCGAGCCCGCCTGACGCGCGGGACCGCGTCTGAGGGTAGCTCGCGCATCACCGGCCTGCCCTTGGCTCGATGATCGGCGTCTAGCCGCTGAACGGATCGTGGCTGATCGTGTGGCGGCGGCAGGCCGCGCGCCTT
>JBIOWF010000210.1:0-2127 GCA_044868295.1 Microtetraspora sp.
CGAGCAGATGACCGACGAGCTCGCCGAGCTCCTCGACTCGGTCTTCCTCGACTCCGTCCCGGTCGCCCCTCGACTGCTGGAGCTGCTCGAGGAACGCGGCTGGCGGGGCTGGACCAAGCTTCAGCGGGTCGCCCCGGCGTAACGCCGTCCTCCACACCGAACGCGGAGCGACCCGCGGAGGATCGTCGTGGTCAGCATCGGCGTTCAACGTCGCATGGCCGTGGCCTTCTGCTGCCTCTCCTTGCTGCGCAGGTTCTCCGCCTCCTGGAGGAATGCGCGGAGTCCTCGATGGCGGTCGCGGCGGCGCCAGACCAGCGCGGAGAGGATCGGCGGAAGGTCCCGGATCCGGAGGTAGACCACATCCGGGTGCGAGTAGGTCTCCGTGAACGTCGTGCTCACGGGCTGCACGACCCGACCGCTCGCCACGGCCCAGATGAGCTCGCTCGGCTCGGTCACGGCGAGGGGAGTCATGCGGACCGGCCGTCCGCTCGGCGTGATGGACGGAGTCATCGCCTCCACCTGCGCCCGAGGGGCGCGGATGCCGAGCCGTCCGATCGGGTGGTCGGCGAGGTCCTCGACCGACACCGACCGCCGTCCGGCAAGCGGATGGCCCCTGCCCACCGCCAGCATCCGCGGCTCTCGCCGGAGCACGAAGCCCGTGACCAGGTCCGGCTCGTCGACTGGCAGTGACGTGACCATCAGGTCCACCTCGCCGCGGCGCAGGGGGCCGAAGCGGTCGTGGAACGGCAGCCCGACCAGGGCCACGGCCGACTCCGGCTGCGCCGCCTCGAAGGCCTCGATGATCGAACGCAGCCGAGGGCCCATCGCGGCGGCGCTGACCACGCCCAGCCGCACCGGCTCGGTCACCCGATCGCCCGACGCCTCGGCGTCCTTCAGCACCGCTTCCAAGCCGGCCAGGGCCGGAGCCGCACGCTCACGGAGCCGCTCCCCGGCGGCGGTCAGCGTCACCCGCCGGCTGGTGCGCACCGCGAGCTCGGTGCCCAGCTTGCGCTCGAGCGAACGAACGGACTGGCTGACCCGCGGCTGGCTCAACCCGGCACGCGCGGCCGTGCGGCCGAAGTGCAGCTCCTCGGCCAGGAGCAGGAAGATCCGGAGCTCCGACAGCTCCACTGCTCGCCACATCGATAAGTGATGCTACTCGCTGCCAGTCGCCGATCGCCGTTGATGCGGTGACGCCCTACGCCGAGCCTGGAGAGGTCACCGCACGCCAGGCCCCGTAACGGGAGGGAAGTCATGAAGCGTTCCAGCACCGAGACCGCACGCCGCCAGTCCGCCGGATCCCGCGGGCAGCTGCGCGGCGCCGCACTCGCCGGCATCGTCGCCGGTCCGTTCTTCCTCGTCATGAGCCTGCTGCAGATGCCTCTCTACGAGGAGTTCGACATCACCAAGCACCCGTTCAGCTTCCTGAGCATCGGGGAGTACGGGTGGATCGAGCAGGTCACGTTCGTCGTCGCCGGATGCCTCTACATCGCCTCAGCTCCGGTGTTCGCCGCCGGCGTGGGGGGACGGGCGGGCCGCTGGGCCGCCGTCATGGCGGTGCTGCTCGGTGCCGGCAAGGTCATCGCCGGCATCTTCGTCGTCGATCCGGCGTTCGGCTTCCCGGCTGGGGCCCCGACCGGGCAGCCCGAGCAGGTCAGCGCCGGCTCGAACCTGCACGGGCTCGGGTTCGCGGTTGCGATGATCGCCTGGGTGGTGCTTCTGCTGCTGGTTGCGCACAGGTTCAGGCGCGTCGGCGCACGCGGCTGGGCCTGGGCTGCCCGCTGTGTCGCGGTGGCGCTCGTCGTGGTCCCGCCGCTGCTCATGACCACCACCGTCGGCACCGTCGTCCTGTACGTCGTGCTGCCGACCGCCTACCTGCTCACCTCCGCCGTCGTGTGGCGGCTGGCGACCAGCGCAGCTGTCGCCGACGACGGGGGGCCGGACACCATCGGCCGCGTCCTCGCCCGCGCCTGAGGACGCTCTCGGCGGGCAGGACCGAAACCACCAACGCTGCTTGAAAGGACACTGCCATGCGCACAGTCACCGCGAGCTACTTCATGTCCCTGGACGGCGTCGTGGACGCACCCCAGCAGTGGCACTTCCCGTACGCCGACCCCGAGCTCATGG
>JBIOWF010000211.1:0-17969 GCA_044868295.1 Microtetraspora sp.
GCTGCACGATCTGCTGTCGCCGGGCCTCGGGCTCCAGTGCGGCGACCGAGCGGCGATAGCGCTCCGCCAGCGCCCCGGTGGCGTGCTGCCGCCCCCTCGAAAGATCCTGCGCGATCGAACGGTAGTCGTACGACAACATGTCGGCCGCGTAGGAACGGGCCGCCACCACGGCCTCGGCCGCCGCCTCCTCGCCGCCCTGCAGGCGCCGCAGGTCGAGGTACATCCGAGTGGAGCTCACCCCGAGAAGGACCGCCACGAGCACCAGCAGGATCGTGAACAGCCGGCTTCTCACTGAACCAGCTCCGACTTCGACACCAGCCAGACGTCGCCGACCTTGGTGACCTCCATCCGCCATCGGTAGAAACGCTCTTCGGGGCTGACCTTCTTGCCCTTCCCCCAGCGGATCACCGCGTCACCCACAATCAGCACCTCGGCGGTACGCCCGTCCATCGACACCAGGCCGGACCCCCGGAGCACCCCCGTCTGCACGACTTTGTTCTTGAGGGTGGCGGCCTTCACCGCGCTCTCGGTCCTCGCGTAGTCCGCACGGGCCTGACCGGTCGACGTGTCGAGAATGCGCTTGATGTCCTGGTCGATCGTCCGATGGCTCAACGACAGAAGGTTCACTCCATAAGTGGCCGCGGCCCGCACGGCGGCCTCTCGGTCGTCCGCGGCCGCCCGCGCCGCGTTCCAGCTCGTCCCGACCCAGAAGGTCACCGCTGCCAGCACGGCGACGAGCGCGCCCAGGCCGATGATCAGTGCGCGTCCCAAGCCGTCTCCCGTCGCGCGATCACATCACCGGACCCAGGATCGTAACCCGTCACAAAGATCGACAAGAACCCCTCTGCCGATCCGATCTGGTTCTGTACGGCTTTCACGCCCGGGTTCCCCATCCCTCCGAAGCGTCAGCGTACGCCGTCGAGATCAGCGGCCACGAGGCCGGATGTTCCTGGAGTGGCGGGCGGCAAGGAGTGGCGAGCGGCAAAAGGAGCGGCCCACCCGAAGGTGGACCGCCCCTTTTCGACTGGAAGCGTCGTCGTTACTTGACGGTGACCCTGGCGCCGGCACCCTCGAGGGCGGCCTTGGCCTTCTCCGCCTGCTCCTTGGCGACCTTGCCGTCGAAGACGGACTTGGGGGCGCCGTCCACGAGGTCCTTGGCCTCCTTGAGGCCCAGGCTCGTCAGGGTGCGGATCTCCTTGATGACCTGGATCTTCTTGTCGCCGGCCGACTCGAGGATGACCTCGAACTCGTCCTGCTCCTCGGCCTCCTCGGCGGCAGCGGCGCCACCACCGGCGGCGACGGCCGCCACGGCGACCGGAGCGGCGGCCTTGACGTCGAAGGTCTCCTCGAAGAGCTTCACGAAATCGGACAGCTCAAGGAGGGTCATCTCCTTGAAGGTCTCCAGCAGCTCGTCGGTGCTGAGCTTCGCCATGATGTGTTCCTCCGTGTGGGTCTAGCTAAAACTTAAAAGGGACCGCGGTGCGCGCTTTCCCCCTACTCGCCGGCCTCTTCACGCTTGACGCGCAGGGCCTCGGCCAGTCGAGCCATGTTGGTGGGCAGCGCGGCGAAGGTGGCGGCAGCCTGGGACTGCTTGGCCTTCAGCGCACCGGCCAGCTTCGCGAGGAGCACCTCACGGGACTCAAGGTCGGCGAGCTTGGAGATCTCGGCCGGGGTCATCGACTTGCCGTCGACGACACCACCCTTGATCACCAGAAGGGGGTTGGCCTTGGCGAAATCACGCAGACCCTTGGCCGCCTCCACCACGTCGCCCTTGACGAACGCGATGGCGGTCGGACCCTGGAGCAGATCGTCCAGGGCGGTGATCCCGGCGTCGTTCGCCGCGATCTTGGTCAGCGTGTTCTTCGCCACGGCGAACTTCGCATTCCCACCGAGAGAAACGCGCAACTGCTTGAGCTGAGCGACGGTGAGACCGCGGTACTCGGTCAGAACGGCAGCGCTGGAGCCTTCGAACTCACTCTTGAGCTCGGCGACCGCGCCACTCTTCTCTGCCTTCGCCATGGGCCTCCTTCCAGATGTGCCGCCGGCGAAGGCCCCCAGAAAACGGACGAGCCCCGAGCGCAGGCGCACGGGGCTGAAGGAACACGACAGGTTCCAAGCTCTCATCACACCTGCGCGGGCCGCCCACTCACGTGGGTCCTTCGGTCACCGGGCTGCGAAAAAGCCCGGCGACGACCGGCGGTCTTTGGCAGGAGCCAGGATACGTGTCAATCCCCAAGACTTCAAATCCGTACGGCTCAGCCGCCGGAAGACAGGCTCTTCGGCAGCTCTCCTACCTGATCGGCCGGGGGAGCCTCGATCGAGACCGGCTCGTTGAACGACTTGAAGAGCATGGCCGCCTTGAAGGTCTCCCCGCCTGTGCCGGCGCCGCCGCTCAGCTCGATCTTGCGCGGCAGCCCCTGCCCGTCGATCCAGATGTCGAACTTCATGTCCTTCAGACTCGACAGCTCGGCGCCCTTGAGCTTGGACTGCATCTCGGCGGGCAGCTGCTTGACCGCCTCCTCCACCGGGAACGTGCCGGAGTAGTGCGTGGCGTCCACGCCGCCGACCTGTTCGGTGCCGACGGCCTTGACGTCCTTGGAGGCGGTCAGCAGCGCGACGCTGGTCTTCAGGTCGATCTGCTGGACCTGGCCGAGAACCTGGTCCACGTTGACACCGGCCGAGGAGCCGAGCTGCTTGAGGTCGAGCTTGATCCAGGGCTTGTTCCCGCTCACGACGGTCTTGAGCGCGTCGTTCTTCACGTACACGGTGTCACCCCGCAGGATCACCCGCATGCCCCCAGGGAGACTCTGACCGGCGAACGACATCTCGCTGAGCGTGATGTCCGTGGCGACTTCGGGCTGGCGCTGGTAGAGCATCGTGCCCTGAACGTGGCCCGAGTCGTTCTTGTCGGAGACGTCGACGACCAGGTCCGCCGTGTACGACGTGACGTCCTCGGCCTTCTGGGCCGTCTGCTGGATGGCCTCCGCGGCGGAGAGGCTGACGTTTCCGAGCGACGGCGACGCGGTCTGCCCGCACCCCGCGACTGCGATCGCGGCGACCGCGCCTACGGCCACCAGAAGTCTGCGCATGATTCTGCCCTTCTTGTCCCCGTGAAAGTGCCCTCGACCCTACGTCGCGAACATCGACATCATGCCGATCTCCGTGACATCCGCATGATCTCTGCGCGAGACGTACACATCCTGCGCATCCTGGGAACGGAAGAACCCCCGCCCGATGCCGGACGGGGGTTCTTCGGGAACTGAATCAGGGCCGCAGGGGACCTTGTCTCAGGCTCGGATCAGGCGTCGATCTCAGCGGTCAGCGCCCGCGTCACGTTCGGGTCGACCGGGATGCCCGGGCCCATCGACGTGGTGAAGGTGACCTTCTTGAGGTAACGGCCCTTGGCGGCCGACGGCTTGAGCCGCAGCACCTCGTCGAGAGCGGCGGCGTAGTTCTCCACGAGCTGACGCTCGTCGAAGGACGACTTGCCGATGATGAAGTGCAGGTTCGCGTGCCGGTCGACACGGAACTCGATCTTTCCGCCCTTGATGTCGGTGACGGCCTTGCCGACGGCCGGGGTGACGGTTCCGGTCTTCGGGTTCGGCATGAGACCACGCGGACCGAGCACGCGGCCCAGGCGGCCGACCTTGCCCATCAGGTCCGGGGTCGCGACGACCGCGTCGAAGTCGAGACGGCCCTTGGCCACCTCGTCGATCAGCTCGTCGGCGCCCACGATGTCGGCGCCCGCGGCGCGGGCCTCCTCGGCACGGTCACCGGTCGCGAAGACCAGGACCCGGGCGGTCTTACCGGTGCCGTGCGGGAGGTTGACGGTGCCGCGGACCATCTGGTCGGCCTTGCGCGGGTCGACACCCAGCCGCAGGGCGACCTCGACGGTGGCGTCGAACTTGGTGGTCGCGGTCGTCTTGGCCAGCCGGACGCCGTCCAGCGGGCTGTAGAGGTTGTCGCGGTCGACCTGGGCCGCCGCGTTCTTCCAGCTCTTGCTGCGCTTCACTTCTGCTCCTCGTGGAGTTCGTGGTCCGGGCCAGCGCTTGGCCCCGCCACTGTGTTCAATTTGCTTCGCTGACGCTCAGCGGGTTCGGGTCGCCCTTGAGGCGTTGAGGTCGTGCCGAAGGCGCGCCATGAGCGCTGCCCTCGTCGATCGGAAGCTCGTTCCTCGCTTCCTCACTCCTCAGTCCAGGCACCGCCGCGACCCTCACGGTCTGATCGCCGGGAACTACTCGGCGATCGTGATGCCCATCGACCGGGCGGTGCCGGCGATGATCTTCTCGGCGGCCTCGATGTCGTTGGCGTTGAGATCCTGCATCTTGGTCTCGGCGATCTGGCGCAGCTGGTCCTTGGTGAGCTTGCCCACCTTGTCCTTGTGCGGGTTCGCGCTGCCCTTCTGCAGACCGGCGGCCTTCTTGATCAGCTCAGGCGCCGGCGGCGTCTTCGTGATGAAGGTGAAGCTACGGTCTTCGAAGATGGTGATCTCGACGGGGATGATGTTGCCCCGCTGGGCCTCCGTCGCAGCGTTGTACTGCTTGACGAATTCCATGATGTTGACGCCGTGCGGACCGAGCGCGGTACCGACCGGCGGCGCGGGCGTGGCCTGACCAGCGGGCAACTGGACCTTGACCAGCGCCGCGATCTTCTTCTTGGGAGGCATGCTCTCTCCGGGTCTTTGACTACTGACTTCTGCGCCCAACCCTCACGGTTGTGAGGGCATAGCGGGGCTGCACCTTGGTCAACGCCGCTCTGGGCTCACCCCCACGAGCGTGGGGACGACATACCAGTGTAAGTGCGTCCTCAGATCTTCGAGACCTGGTTGAACGACAGCTCCACCGGGGTCTCCCGACCGAAGATCGACACCAGCACCTTGAGCTTCTGCGACTCGGCGCTGATTTCGCTGACCGTGGCGGGAAGCGTGGCGAACGGGCCGTCCATGACGGTGACGGACTCGCCGACCTCGAAGTCGACGGTCGCGGTCGTCTTGGCCGTCGACTTCTTGACCTCTTCGGACGGTTCGGGCGCGAGCAGCTTGGCGACCTCGTCGAGGTTCAGCGGGCTCGGCTTGTTCGAGAGGCCGACGAAACCGGTGACGCCGGGCGTGTTGCGCACCGCGGCCCAGGACTCGTCGGTCAGCTCCATGCGAACCAGCACGTAGCCGGGCAGCACACGCTCCTTGATCGGCGTCTTCTTGCCGCCCTTGAACTCCGTGATCGTGTGCGTCGGCACCTCTACCTGGAAGATGTAGTCCTCCATGTTGAGCGAACCGGTGCGGCTCTCGATGTTCTGCTTCACGCGGTTCTCGTAGCCGGCGTAGGAGTGGATCACATACCACTCGCCGAACTGGCCGCGGAGCTGACGCTTGAACTCCTCGATCGGGTCGACGTCCGGGACGATGTCACCGTCTTCGTCGACCTCTGCCACAGCCTCGCCCGAGTCGACGTCAGCGCCCTCGTCATCGACGGCGGCGGTGTCGTCGGCCTCTTCTACGGCCTCCTCCGGTTCGGTCTCCCACTTGTCGTGGGAGTCATCGACCGGCAGCGGGGACTCGGACACGGTGACTCTTCCTCTTTCGTAGGTGAAATGACGTGCGACGCCTAGGGCGGGATCAGGATCCGCCGAAGACAGCCAGCACACCCTTCGTCAGCAGGAAGTCTAGCCCGGACACGATCCCGACCATGATCAAAACAAAGACGAGCACGATGCTGGTGTAAGAGATCAGGTCTTTACGCGTCGGCCAGATGACTTTGTGCAGCTCGGCGGCGACCTGACGGTAGAAAAGCGCGGGAGAGGTGCGCTTGGCCTTCTTCTCACCGCTTGGCTTGCCTGGCTTTCCAGCGGTCTCGCCGCGGGTGTCGATCGCCACAGTCCTCACCTGATCCGTCGTGTCCATCGCAGCTTGCGGCGCGCTTTTCACGCCTTGGTGCGCGGACCTCACTCCGCAGGGCACGAGGGACTCGAACCCCCAACCGCCGGTTTTGGAGACCGGTGCGCTACCAATTGCGCTAGTGCCCTAAGCCGTGCACCACGATACCCGAGAAACGCATGTACATTGCCGAACGTTCCCCGCCATGGCCCACTAGTCGGTGAAGTGTACGTGGGAATGACTACTTCGTCGAACCAGATCGTCCGTGCAGCTCAACGCTACCTTGCGCGAGTGTCCGCATCCTGGATATGCGTGGGAAGAGTTCGGCAGGTCTGGAACTATGGGACGCATGACCCGACCTCGCATCTCCGCGCGTATCTCCGCGATCTCCGAGTCCGCGACGCTGGCCGTGGACGCCAAGGCCAAGGCGATGAAGGCGGCCGGCCGCCCGGTCATCGGCTTCGGCGCCGGCGAGCCCGACTTTCCCACGCCCGACTACATCGTCGAGGCGGCCATCGAGGCGTGCCGGAACCCCAGGTTCCACAAGTACACGCCGGCCGGCGGCCTGCCCGAGCTGAAGCAGGCGATCGCCGAGAAGACGCTGCGCGACTCCGGGTTCCAGGTCGACGCCTCGCAGGTGCTGGTCACCAACGGCGGCAAGCAGGCCGTCTACGAGGCGTTCGCCACGTTGCTGGACCCGGGTGACGAGGTCCTGGTCATCGCCCCCTACTGGACGACCTATCCCGAGGCGATCAAGCTGGCCGGTGGCGTCCAGGTCGACGTGGTGACCGACGAGACCACCGGCTACCTCGCCTCCGTCGAGCAGCTGGAGGAGAAGCTCACGGACCGCACCAAGGTGCTGCTGTTCGTCTCTCCGTCCAACCCGACCGGCGCGGTGTACACCCCCGCCCAGGTCGAGGAGATCGGGCGCTGGGCCGTGGACAAGGGCCTGTGGGTCGTCACCGACGAGATCTACGAGCATCTCGTGTACGGCGACGCCACGTTCTCCAGCATCGCGACGGCCGTCCCCGAGCTGCGCGAGCGCGTCGTCGTCCTCAACGGTGTGGCGAAGACCTACGCGATGACCGGCTGGCGGGTGGGCTGGCTGATCGGGCCGTCCGACGTTGTGAAGTCGGCGACCAACCTGCAGTCGCACGCCACGTCCAACGTCTCCAACGTCGCCCAGGCCGCGGCCATCGCCGCCGTGTCCGGCGACCTCGCGGCCGTGGCGCGGATGCGCACCGCGTTCGACCGCCGCCGCCAGACCATGGTCCGGATGCTCAACGAGATCCCCGGCCTCGTCTGCCCCGAGCCGTTGGGCGCGTTCTACGCGTACCCCACGGTCAAGGCGCTGCTCGGCAAGGAGATCCGCGGCAAGCGCCCGCAGACGTCGGCGGAGCTGGCGGAGCTCGTCCTCGAGGAGGCCGAGGTCGCTCTGGTCCCCGGTGAGGCGTTCGGCACTCCCGGCTACTTCCGGCTCTCCTACGCGCTCGGCGACGACGACCTCGTCGAGGGCGTCAGCCGCGTGGCCAAGCTGCTCGGCGAAGCCCACTGACAGCGCGATCGAGCTAAGGAGCGGTGCGGCACGACGCACGGCCAGGAACTCGTCGAACGCCGCCTCGCCCCTTTCGACCCGTCGGCGTCTCGGCTTCTCGGCCGTGGACGACCTCGGCTTCTCGGCCGTGGTCGACCGAGCCCGCGGCTCTCGGTCGTCGATGGATTCGACGGTTCAGGCCGCGTCGTCGGCGGTGTGACTCACTGCCCGGCCCTCCGCACCGCGCGGGGCGATGTCGCGGGCGCATGCGGCAGGATATTGAAATGCCGCGTCCACTCCACAAGCTTCCCAAGGCCCACCTGCACCTCCACTTCACCGGATCGATGCGGCATTCGACGCTCATCGAGCTGGCGCGGGAGCGGGGGGTCCATCTGCCGGACGCGCTGGAGCAGGACTGGCCGCCCCAGTTGCACGCGACCGACGAGCGCGGCTGGTTCCGGTTCCAACGGCTCTACGACATCGCACGGTCCGTGCTCATGCGGCCAGAGGACGTCCACCGGTTGCTGCGGGAGGCGGCCGAGGACGAGGCGGCCGAAGGCTCGCGCTGGCTGGAGATCCAGGTCGACCCGTCGGGGTACGCCCACCGGTTCGGCGGACTGACCTCGACCCTGGAGCTGGTCCTCGACGCGGCGGAAAGGGCGGCCAGGTCGGCGAACATCGGCATCGCCGTGATCGTGGCCGCCAACCGCACGCGACATCCGCTCGACGCGAGGACGCTGGCGCGGCTGGCCGCCCAGTACGCCGGCCGGGGTGTCGTGGGCTTCGGTCTCTCCAACGACGAGCGCCGCGGGCGGGCCAGGGAATTCGACGGGGCATTCCGCATCACCAGGCGGGCCGGACTGCTGGCCGTACCGCACGGGGGCGAGCTTCTGGGCGCGGCGAGTGTCGCGGAGTGCGTGGACGACCTGGGCGCGGACCGGGTCGGCCACGGCGTGCGCGCGGCCGAGAACGATCGCCTGATGGAGCGCCTGGCCGATCGGCAGATCGCCTGCGAGGTGTGCCCTCTGTCCAATGCGGGGCTGGGCGTGGTGGAGCGGCCCGAGGACGTGCCGGTGCGCAAGCTGTTCGACGCCGGGGTGCCGATCGCCCTCGGCGCGGACGACCCGCTGCTGTTCGGCGCCCGCCTGCTGCCGCAGTACGAGCTCGCCAGGGACGTGTACGGCTTCGACGACGCGGAGGTCGCCGAGCTGGCGCGCCAGTCGATCCGCTCGTCGGCGGCGCCGGACTCGACCAAGAAGGAGCTCCTCGGCGAGATCGACCTCTGGCTCACCCAATAGCGATCCGTACGGCCCGCGCGGCGCGGTCAACTGTGTCGGATTGCATTTCCGGCACCACTGCGGGAAGAAAGCTTCCGTGTATTGAGCGGGCACTAGACTTTCCGCGACCGTCAGCACGCGCAAACGAGGATTGTATGTCTGGGTATGACCGTGTAGTCCAGCCTGCGGCCGGCGACGAGGCCCTGGAAAACCACCTGGGTGGAGATGAGGCCAAGAACTACCGGCAGTACGAGTTCGACATGGTCGCGCCGCATGTGGGGCGGTCGATGCTGGAGATCGGCTCGGGGCTCGGACACTTCGCCGAGCAGTTCATGCCCCGCCTCGACCGGCTCGTGGTGAGCGACTTCGATCCCTACTGCGTCGAGCAGCTGGAGAAGCGGTTCGCCGACCGGGACGACATCTCCGTGCTGCAGTTCGGCCTGCCGACCGAGATCCCGCTCGAGGACCCGGTGGACACCGTCGTCATGATGAACGTCCTTGAGCACATCGAGGAGGACGCCGAGGCGCTCCGATCCCTCGCCAAGGTCACGGCGCCGGGCGGCCGGATCATCATCTGGGTGCCCGGCTACATGCAGCTTTATGGGGACTTCGATCGCAAGGTCGGGCACGTGACCCGCTACACCCCGACGACGCTGGGCAAGACCGTCAAGGACGCCGGCCTGGACGTCGAGGTGCTCAAGCCGATCAACTTCCTGGGCGGCATCGCCTGGTGGGCCGCCGTACGGCGGGGCGGCGTCGGCTATCCCGACCCCCGCCTGGTCAAGATCTACGACCGGACGGTCGTCCCGGCCACCCGGTTCATCGAGCGGTTCATCCGCCCGCCGTTCGGCCAGACCGTCTTCTGCGTCGCACGCGTTCCCAAGTAAGCCGGCCCCTGCGCGGGCAAGGGAGCCCCGCGTGACCCGCGCACCCGGGGTCGCGCTCTCAGGAATTTCCCAAGATCCTCTTCTGATCTTCCCTGGATTCTCCTCCGATTGGCCCAAAGCAGGCCGATTGAGTAAGCGATGTCCCACTCGACATCGAGGAGCACCCAATGAAGAAGAAAATCGCCCTTGGCACCGCCGCCGCGGCTGCGGTGACGGCTCTGCTGTCCGGCGGCATCGCGGCCAACGCGTCCAGCACGGCCGACAACGCCACCCCGACGGCCGCCCAGTCGCCCGCGCCCGTGTCGTCCGGCGCGTACAAGATCGCCGACGATCTGCTCAAGGCCGACAGCACCCTGCACGGCCCCAGGCTGAACCAGCGCTACAACCTGTGGGTGGTCGGGCTCCACGGCCGGGCCACGGTCCGCGACAAGGGGCCGACGTTCATCGACTACACCTGGCAGCGGGGTGCCATCACCGCGGTGGCCTCCACCGCGGGCAACAGCTGGCTCAGCGTCAAGAGCAATGACGGCGTGACCCGGACCTGGATCCTGGCCCCCTCGACCAGGATCCGCCGCGACGGCCACAAGACCGATGTGAGCAAGCTCGTCGTCGGCGACCGCGTCTTCGTGATCGGGGTGCCCGGCAAGCCGGTGGCGTCCCCGTCCCCGTCGGCCACTCCGACGACCGGTGACCCGGCCGCGGGTGGCGAGCTCTCGGCCAACACTCACCCCACCGCGGCCGCGGTGGTCGTCCCTCGCAACAAGTCGGTGGCTAACTAGCCGATGCTGACGTAGGTGCGGGGCCCCCTGTGCGACGGGGGCCTCGCGCCTGCACAATAAGTCCCCCATGAGCGAACAAAGCAGGCGAACCGGCGCGACTCAGGAATGCGACGGCCCGACATCCGGATGGCGGGGCCGCCGATCAGCGTGGGCGGCCGGGCGGGTGACATGAAGCAGAGCACGATCCTCGTCGTCGAGGACGAGCCGAACATCCGCGACATCGTCGAGGTCGCGTTGCGCTTCCACGGCTTCCGGGTGACGGCCGCCGCCACTGGCGCCGCCGCCCTGGCCGACGTGGAGCGGGAGCGGCCCGACCTGATCGTTCTCGATGTCATGCTGCCTGACATCGATGGATTCGAGGTGTGCCGGAGGATCCGAGCCGACGGCGGGGACACCCCAGTGATCTTCCTGACGGCGCGGGACACGGTCGCGGACACCGTGCGGGGGCTCACTCTCGGCGGCGACGACTACGTCACCAAGCCGTTCTCGGTCGAGGCGCTCGTCGCCAGGATCCGCGCCGTGCTGAGGCGGACCGCCGTAGCGAAGATCGAGGAGCAGGCGGCGGAGATCCTGCGTGTCGCCGATCTGGAGCTCGACGAGGCCCGCTGGGAGGTGCGCCGCGCCGGGGAACGCGTGGAGTTGTCGCCCACGGAGTTCCGCCTGCTGGCCTTCCTCATGGCGCATCCCGGCCTGGTCCTCACCAAGAAGCAGTTGCTCGACGAGGTCTGGGGCTACGGCGGGTCGTCCCAGGTGCTCGAAACCTACATCTCCTACCTCCGCCGCAAGCTCGACCCGCTCGGACCATCACTGATCCACACCCAGCGCGGCATCGGCTACACGCTGCGCCCACCGCAAGGCTCCTGATGTCGCTGCGGGCGCGTCTGCTGGCCGGGCTGATCGCGGTGAGCGCCATCCTGCTGATCGTGCTCTCCATGGTCAGCGTCGTCGTGCTGCGCGGGCACCTGCTCCATCGGCTGGAGGGCCAGCTCCTGGCCGCCACCGCGACGGCCGCGAAGCGGGTGGCGGCCGAAGGCCCGTTGTCGCAGGCGCTGACCGGGTCCACGTACGCGGTCGCGGTGTTCAACCTCAACTCGCAACGCTCCCGGCTGATCAGCGGGGACGCCCCTGAGGCGGGAGTGGTGCCACGACTCGCGGAAGCCCTGGGCAAGGACCGGCTCGTGGCGCACGCGGCGGACGGCCACACCTTCCGCCTGGACCCGCAGGGTGACTACGACCTGATCGCGGCCACCCTGCCGGCGAAGACCATGGCGGCGAAGCCCGTGTACCGGCTGGTGATCGTCGCAGTTCCGCTGGACGCGGTCGACGACCCCGTCCGCCAGCTCATCGTGAGCGAAATCGTCACGGGCGGACTCCTCATCGCCGTTCTCGCCATGGTCGGCTGGCTGCTGATCGCCAGAGGTCTCTCTCCGCTGGGCAGGATGGCGCGAACCGCGCATCGCGTGGCCACCGGCGGCGACCTGTCGGCCCGCATGCCGGAAGGCCCTTCCGAGATCGGCAGGCTCGGCATCGCGATCAACCTCATGCTCGATCTGATCGCGGAGGCCTTCCGGGACCGCTGGGCGTCGGAGGAGCGAGTCCGTCAATTCGCCGCAGACGCCTCTCACGAGCTGCGCACCCCTCTCTCGACCATCACGGGATACGCCGAGCTCTACCGGGCGGGGGCCATCCCCCCGGGGGACCTGCCGAAAGTGATGGGCAAGATCGAGGGCGAGGCCGCCCGGATGGGCCGGCTCGTGAGCGAGATGCTCGAACTGGCGCGCCTCGACCGCAGCGCGGCGCTCGCACTCACCGAGACCGATCTGGCCTGGTTGGCCCGGGAGGTCGCCGCGGACTGCACGGCCCTGCATCCGGACTCCCCGGTCTCCGTCGCGGCGCCCGCCTCGTTGGTGACGGTCGTCGACGAGACAAGGATCCGCCAGGTCATGGTCAATCTTCTGGCCAACGTGCGGGTGCACACACCGAAGGGCACCCCCGCGACGGTACGGCTGGCGCGCGCGGGAGACGTTGTGACGATCGAGGTCGTGGACGAGGGGCAGGGCATGTCCCCGGAACAGGCGTCCCGGGCCTTCGACCGCTTCCACCGCGGCGGGGAGCGGGTGTCGGAGGGGTCGGGGCTCGGCCTGTCGATCGTCAAGGCGATCACCGACGCGCACGGCGGACGGTGCCGGATCGCTTCGTCGCCCGGCCGGGGCACGACCGTGCTGGTCGAGCTCCCCGCCACCCTCGTACCTACTCGCGAGTAGCCCACAGGCGTAATGTCGTAGACATCCACCGCCTGAGGAGGTCGCGATGACCGATTACGCCAAGGCACGTGAGGTCGCCGAGCAGGCCCGCGAAAAGGAGTGGGCCCGCCCGAGCTTCGGGAAGCAGCTGTTCCTCGGAGACTTCCAGCTCGATCTCGTACATCCGGCACCCCGGCTGAGCGAGAGCGAGACGCGCAAGGGCGACGACTTCCTCCGGACACTCCGGAGGTTCCTGCAGGACGAGGTCGATCCGGCGCTGATCGAACGCACGGCGGCCGTGCCCGACGACGTCGTCAAGGGGCTCGCGGCGCTCGGCGCCTTCGGCATGACGATCGACGAGGAGTACGGCGGCCTCGGGCTGAGCCACCTGTACTACAGCCGCGCACTCACACTGGTCGGTTCGTACTCCCCCGCGTTGAGCGCTCTCCTCTCGGCGCACCAGTCCATCGGTGTCCCGCAGCCCCTGCGGCTGTTCGGGACGCCCGAGCAGAAGCAGCGCTTCCTCCCCCGATGCGCGCGCGGCGAGATATCCGCGTTTCTGCTGACAGAGCCGGATGTCGGCTCGGATCCCGCCCGGCTGGCCACGACCGCGGTCCGCGACGGCGACTCGTACGTGCTCGACGGGGTCAAGCTGTGGACGACCAACGGCGTCGTGGCCGACCTGCTGGTCGTGATGGCGCGCACCGGCGCCAAGATCTCCGCGTTCGTGGTCGAAGCCGATGCGCCCGGCATCACCGTCGAGCGCCGCAACTCCTTCATGGGCCTGCGCGGCATCGAGAACGGCGTCACCCGGCTCCACCGGGTGCGTGTCCCGGCCGAGAACCTCATCGGCCGCGAGGGCCAAGGCCTGAAGATCGCGCTGACCACTCTCAACACCGGCCGCCTCTCGCTGCCCGCGATCTGCGCCGGCACGGCCAAGTGGGCCACCAAGGCGGCACGGGAGTGGGGCGCGGCACGGGTCCAGTGGGGCCGCCCCGTCGGCGAGCACGAGGCGGTGGCCCGCAAGATCGCTTTCATCGCCTGTACGGCGTACGCCCTGGAAGCCGTCGTCGACCTGGCCGGGCGGCTGGCCGACGACGAGACCAACGACGTCCGCATCGAGGCGGCCCTCGCCAAGCTCTACGGGTCGGAGATGGGCTGGCGGGTGGTCGACGACCTGGTCCAGATCAGGGGTGGCCGAGGCTACGAGACCGCCGAGTCGCTGCACGCCCGCGGCGAGCGTGGCGTGCCCGCCGAGCAGATGCTGCGGGACATGCGGATCAACCGCATCTTCGAGGGCTCGACCGAGGTCATGCACCTGCTCATCGCCCGCGAAGCGGTGGACGCCCACCTGTCGGTCGCCGGAGAGCTCATCGATCCGCAGGCCGATCTCAAGGCCAAGGGCCGGGCGGCGACCAAGGCCGGCGGCTTCTACGCGAAGTGGCTGCCGACCCTGGTGGCGGGGGCGGGGCAGCTGCCCACGTCCTATTCCGAGTTCGGCCCGCTCGCGCAGCACCTGCGCTACGTCGAGCGGACCAGCCGCAAGCTCGCGCGGTCCACGTTCTACGGCATGTCCCGCTGGCAGGGAAAGCTGGAGCACAAGCAGGGATTCCTGGCGCGGATCGTCGACATCGGCGCCGAGCTGTTCGCCATCACGGCCGTGTGCGTCCGGGCTCAGGAGGACTCGCGCGACCACGGGCACAAGCCGCAGGAGATCGCCGACACGTTCTGCCACCAGGCGCGGCTGCGCGCCGAGGCGCTGTTCGACCGGCTGTGGGACAACACCGACTCCCGGGACGTACGGCTCGCGCGCCTCGTCCTGGAAGGCCGGTACACGTTCGTGGAGGAGGGCATCCTCGACCCGTCCCTGGACGGCCCGTGGATCGCTCCCGCCCGCCCCGGCCCGTCGACCGCCGACAATGTCCACCGACCCATCCACTGACAGGCCCGACCCACGGGGCACTTCGGCGTGGGAACCGCTCAGATCCAGGCCGATATCCGCGACGATCACCCAGCCTAAAATGTCGACCGTGACGGCTGAATCGGCTCTCTTCGCCCGGGATTTGACCTTGTTGTGGGAGAAGCCGGGATGCCGGATACGCCCTGCCGTCACCCTGGCTGGTTACCACGGCTGCCTCGACCTGGCAGTCGCGGTTCCGGCAGCGGATGGCCGCATGCTGCTTGCCACGTCGACCGGCCTGGAGGACGACGACGTGGTGTCCTTGTGGGACGTGGAGACGGGCGAGCGGGTCGGTGAACCGCTACGGGATCACGAGGGCTGGGTTCGAGGAATGGTGGCACTGCCGATCCCCGGTGGGCATACCCGACGGCGACAGCGCACTGCGTCGCGCGAAAGGGCGCCCCACTCATCTGGGGCGCCCTTTCCCGTCACAGTACGGCTGCCGCCTCCTCAGAGGCGCTCGATGATCGTCACGTTGGCCTGGCCGCCGCCCTCGCACATGGTCTGCAGGCCGTAACGCCCGCCGGTGCGCTCGAGCTCATGCAGCAGCTTGGTCATCAGGATCACGCCGGTGCCGCCCAGCGGGTGGCCGAGGGCGATCGCGCCGCCGTTCGGGTTGGTCCTGGCCGGGTCCGCGCCGATCTCCTTGAGCCACGCCAGCGGCACCGGGGCGAACGCCTCGTTGATCTCGATGGCGTCGATCTCGTCGATGCCGAGACCGGCCTTCTTGAGCGCCTTCCGGGTGGCCGGGATGGGCGCCGTGAGCATGTAGACGGGGTCGTCGCCGGTCAGCGCGAGAGTGACGATCCGGGCCCGCGGGGTCAGACCGTGATCGCGGACCGCCTGCTCGGACGCGATCAGCACGGCGCCCGCGCCGTCCGAGATCTGCGACGAGGTGGCCGCGGTGATCCGGCCGCCCTCCCGCAGGGTCCTGAGCTCGGCCATCTTCTCCAGCGTGGTGTCCGGCCGGGGGCCCTCGTCGTTCTCGACGTCGTTGACGGGGACGATCTGGTCCTTGAAGTGGCCGTTGGCGATGGCCTTGGCGGCCCGCTGGTGGCTCTCGTACGCGAACTGCTCCAACTGGTCCCGCTCGAGGTTCCATTTCTCGCACATCAGCTCCGCCCCGCGGAACTGGGAGATCTCCTGCTTGCCGTACCGCTCGACCCACTTGTCACCGAACGGGAACGGCATGCCCTTCTCCAGCGCCGTGGTGATCGACGAGCCCATGGGGACGATCGACATCGACTCCACGCCCGAGGCCACGACCAGGTCCTGGGTGCCGGACAGCACGCCCTGCGCGGCGAAGTGGATCGCCTGTTGCGAGGAGCCGCACTGCCGGTCGATCGTGACACCGGCCACGCTCTCCGGGAGCCCCGCCGACAGCCACGCGTTCCGGGCGATGTCCATCGACTGCGGGCCGAACTGCATGACGCAGCCCATGATCACATCGTCCACGGCCGCGGGGTCGACGCCGGTGCGCTCGACGAGCGCCTTGAGGGTGTGAGCGGCCAGGTCGGTCGGGTGGACGGTGGAAAGCCCGCCCTTCTTCCTGCCGACCGGGGAGCGGACGGCCCCGACGATGTACGCCTCTGCCACTGTGCCTCCATAGGAAACCGAGCATTGTTCGGTTAGTCAGAGGCTACAACAGAACTTTCATCCGTGCCCATGGTGGTTCGCCCACTCCGAGAGCGGGCCAGACCACCCGGTGGCCGCCTTCCGGCTCAGCGATTCTTCGCGAGGCGGGTGCCGGTCATGGTGGCGTAGACGATGACGTTGTCCACGTAGTGGCCCGTGTTCCGGTTGTAGGTGCCGCCGCAAGTGATCAGCCGCAGTTCCGCGTTGTCGCGCGGGCCGTACACCCGGTTGGTGGGAAAGGTCTGCTTGTTCGCCTGCTCGACACCGCCCACCGTGAAGATCGCCACGGTGCCGTCCATCCGGATGACCTCGATCGTGTCGCCGTACTGGATCTCGTGCAGGCGGGTGAAGACAGCGCTGCGCGTGGTGGTGTCCTTGTGCCCGAGCATCACGGCGGGTCCGGCCTCACCCGCCGTCGGCCCTCCGCGATACCAGCCGACGAGATTCGGGTTGCCGATCGGCGGCGTCTCAATGGCGCCGCCCTTCTCGGTGCCGACGGACTTGATCGGCGCGTTGATCCCCAGCCTGGCGACGATGAGGCGCTTGGGCGAAGAGGGCTGCATCGCCGGTGCCGGAGGCTGCGACGGCAAGGGAGGCGGGGCCGAGGCCACCGCCTGCGTCAACGGTTGCCCCGTGCCGCCAGGCCCCACCATCGGCACGAGCCCGTCATTCCCCTGCATTTTGAGCGCCGACCGACTGGGCGCCGCATACTCCTCCGGCGAGCCCATCATGAAGATCAGCCCGACGACCACGGTCACCACGCCCGCGATGGCCGCCAGGATGAGCACGCTGCGGATCGCGACGGTGCCGCCGGCCTCCGGCTCTTCGGCCTCCTCGGGCACCGGCTGAGCGTAGACGAACGGCGCCTGGAACACGGGCTGCCCGTACACAGGCTGTGGATAACCATGCATCCGTGGATCCACAGGCTGGCCGTAGGGCGGAACCGGCTGCCCCGGCGGATACTGCCCAGGCGGCGTGCTCATCGCACGCTCTCAGTGCCGTACGGCACGGCGCCGCGCGCGCAACATGAGCCCACCGACGGCCGATGCGAGGATCAACGCCGTTCCCGTGAGCACGAACACGCGACCATCAGGCCCGATGTCGCCACCCCCACCAGTGGAAGCCCCACCCCCAGGAGTCTTGGTCACCTGCCGCGTCTTCTTCGGCGTAGCCGTCACCGTCTCAAACACCGTCCGCGTCGGCTTCGGACTAGTCGCCGTACCCGTAGGAGTGGCAGTAGGCGTAGGTGTAGGTGTAGGTGTCGTACTACCCGTCGCCCCACCCGTGGCCACGGTAATTGCAAGAGACGGCGCCTCTGCTGAGGCGATCGCTTCACACGTATACCAAGGTGTAGTCGGCAGGGCAGTACCGCTCTTAGGCCCGCCCTTAATGACAAACTTGTTTGCCTTCACGCCGATAGTGCCAACAGCAGTTGGTGTGACGACGACCGTTCCTACTTGAGCTGGCGGCGTGATGATGGCGCTCGCGCTGAGGTTTCCTGACGTCGCCGACGCGGTGATCTTAGGCGTAAATCCTGTGATGGGAGTCGCCCCTGCCGCAGGGGACACTTCGACATCCGCTTCCGCAACCAGCCATCCTTCAGCCGCCACAGCAGTAGGCGCGGTCAGCTTGTTGGCTTCAGCCAATCCTGCGCCATACTCAGCCTTCCATGTAATTGACACTGGGCCGTTGGGTGTGGGATTGGTAACCGGGCCGGTCAGAGTTAGCTTGAAGGTCGGGGAAACCACTGCCGACGGGAAGGCTGCATCGCGGGTGCACTTG
>JBIOWF010000212.1:0-2207 GCA_044868295.1 Microtetraspora sp.
CCACGCCCGCCCCACCGGAGAGCGTGTCGTCGTCGTCGCCGGCGGTCCAGGTCATCTCGTCATCGCCGCTGCCGCCGACCACGACGTCGTTGCCGTCGCCGCCGCGCAGGAAGTCGCGTTCGCTGCCGCCCAGCACGGTGTCGCCGCCGAGCCTCCCCTCGAGGATGTCGACGCCCTGGTCGCCGGACAGCAGGTCGCCGCCGCTCCCGCCGGTCCCGTGGTCATCGCCCGACCCGAGGAACATCGTCGACCTCGGCATGGCGCCGTTCGCCTCGTCGATCCTGGCGACATCGTCGCCCGCACCGGTCGCGACCACGACGGAGTCGGTGTTGGCAACGGTCGGCGACCCGCCCGTGACGGGGACGGCCCCACCGTTGACCGCGATCTGGGCGGCCGCCGTACGGCTGACTACGACGACGTTCGCCTCGCCGTCCCCGATCACTCGCAGCACCCGGTTGGCCTGGTCGTACGTCGCGGTCACCGTGCCCGCGGCGTGGGCGGCCCCGTCCGGGGCGAGCACCGCGGCGGCGAGGAGAGCGGCGCCGGTGGCGGCGCGACGGGACGGCTTCATGGTGGCTCCTGGGTCGTGAACGGCGGCGTCTCGTCGCAACCCTGGGGGTCCGGGACCAGCCCTGGCATCGGGCGCGCACCTCAGAAGCGGGTGTCCCGGAACTTAGTGGTGGGACCGACATCGACCATGACCAGCAGGACTCTGCCCCATCTCGTGCATCACGAGATGGGGCACACGTCTCACGGCCCGATCGACAAGGGAACACCTTCGGGCTTGCCCAGTCGCGGGTCACTGCCGGCTGGGACAGGTCGCCTGCGCAGCAGGACGATCCCGAGCCAGGTGAACCAGATGATGAGGCCCAGGCCGTTGACGGACATCAGGGCGAGCGATCCCAGCACGACCGAGAGGATGCCTGCGCCTCCGATGACGATGCCGAGGTAGTTCAAGAGTCTGGGGAGCTCACCTGTCCGCAGGGCCGTCCAGCTGAGCAGCAGGAGCCACAGCGAGACGACGATGGTCTCTCCGCCGCCTGCGCCCAGACCATCCTCCACCGAGGTGAGCGTCACCCAGACAGTCTCGGCTCGGGCCGGGTTCTCGCCGTGGAGTCTGACGACTGTGTTCAAGTCCTCGATGGACAGTGTGCCGATCACCATGACCAGCACGGAGTAGACCAGCCCGAAGATGGTCACCGCCAGAGCCATCACAGGTGCGCCGGACTTCAACCGCTCGTGGAGCGCCAGTGACAAGAAGAGCACGCAGACACCGAAGGCCAGGAAGATGATCTGGTACCACACCCTCATGGCGGCCTCGTTGTCCGCGAGGAGAGCCACGATCTTGCCCGGGTCCGGATCGTCGGCACCGATGCCTTTGGGTTGCAGCAACGCGACGAACACGACCAGGCCAAGGAGATTCGTTGCCGCCCCGGTCAGTGCGGCAATGCCGCCCATCTTCTGCGGAGTCTCCATCTCGCCCTCGATTCACAAGGCGGAGAACCGGAAGGTCGGGCCCGAGCGACGCCTGCTCTGCGGCAACATCACCTTCAGACTCGGCAGTGCGGTCTCCGCTCCACCACCCTCCTACGACGACCGCGACACCGGCGCCAGGGCCGAACGTCACGCCTGCAGGTCCAGGCTTCGCCGGCCGCCGTACTCTGGCCGCGTGCGTGTCTCCGTCGTGTTGGACTGTGCCGACCCGGCGGCGCTGGTGCCGTTCTGGTGCGCGGCCCTGGGCTACGTGCCCGTCACCACGCTGCCCGGCTACGAGGTGCTGGCGCCCGCGCCGGGCGAGCCGCCCGGGCCGGTGTTCATCCTGCAACGGGTCGCCGAGCCGAGGACCGGCAAGAACCGCATGCACGTCGACGTGCACCCGCCGCTCGACCCCGGGGTGCCGGCTTTCGCCGAGCGCCTCGAGGCCCTGGGCGGCCGTCGTGTCGGCGGCCCGGTCACCGAGCTGCTGGAGCCCGCGGGGATCTGGTGGCAGCTGATGGTCGACCCGGAGGGCAACGAGCTGGACCTGGTGGCCGACCCGGGACACGCGCCGCCGGGGCCAACGACCAGCTGAGGGGATCGCCGTACCGCCGGCGGTTCGCCCCGAGGGGGCAAGTGCGAGAGTGGCGCGGTGACCGGGCCGCTGGAGGACCTCGTTGTGGTCGACCTGACCCGGGCCCTGGCCGGGCCGCACGCCACGATGCTCCTGG
>JBIOWF010000213.1:0-4660 GCA_044868295.1 Microtetraspora sp.
GACCCGGAGGCCGAGCGCGTGCGCCGTCTCCAGTAGCGCGTCGGCGTCCGCGAGGGTCCCGAACAGAGGGTGGATGTCGCGGTAGTCCGTCACGTCGTAGCCGCCGTCGGCAAGCGGCGACGGGAACCAGGGCGCGACCCAGAGTGCGTCGACCCCGAGGTCCGCCAGATGGCTGAGCCGGTCGCGGATCCCGGTCAGGTCGCCCTCTCCGTCGCCGTCGGCGTCGGCGAAGCTGCGCGGGTAGATCTCGTAGATGACGGCGGTGCGCCACCACCGGTCCGCTGGGTGCGACATGGCAGACGGCTCCCTGCTGAGCGGCTCAGGTGGACGGCGCTGGCGGGCCTATCCCTTGACGGCGCCGGCGAGCATGGCCCTGGAGAACTGCTGCTGGAAGATCAGGAACAGGGCGGTCCGCGCCGTGGTGACCACGCCCTTCAGCTTGATCTCCTGCAACAGCGCTGCGATGAGGAGCCCGCCCGCCACGGGGATGAAGGTGAAGAAGATGACCAGGAAGAACGCATGCCAGATCGAGGAGAACAGCTCCGGCTCGGTCAGCACGCGCTTGTAGTTGTCGATCCCGACCCAGGTCGCCGGCGTGATGCCGTCCCAGTCGTAGAACGAGTACTGGATCGCGGCCAGTGTCGGGCGCAGCACGAAGACGCCGTACATGAGCATCGCCGGAAGGGCGAACAGCCATCCAGCCCACTCCCGCCTGGGCCGCCGCCGGCGGCGGGCGGGCTTCCCTCCGCCGGTCTCCGCGATCGCCTCGCCCGCGAGGGTCGAGTCGAGAGTGCTCACTGCAGGTCTTCCTCGTAGGCGGCTTGGATGTTCTTCAGGTAGTCCTTCGGTGAGACCCGGCCCTCGACGAGCTCCTGGGTCTGCGCGATCCAGTCGGCGTTGATGCCGCTGGTGGCGTTGTTCACGAACTGCACCTGTCCATCGGCATCGACCAGCGTGCTGAAGCCCTCCTGGACCTGGGCCTTCAACGTGCCTGGCTCGGTGGTCGGTGGCTCGCCCGTGCCGCTCGGACCGGCGCCGAACGTGTCGGCGACGATCTGGCGCGCCTCCGGCGAGATCAGGAAGTTGAGGAACGCTGCGGCGGCATCCTTCTCGTCGGACTTGCTCGGGATCCCGAAGTTGGAGACCGGGTCCGACATCCCCAGGGGGGTGCCTGCGTCACGCTGGGGCGCCAGGACGAAGCCGACCTTGTCGCCCATCTGGTCCTGCAGGGAGGAGGAGTCCCAGCTGCCGGAGAAGAAGAACAGCGACTCTCCCTTCGCGAACCGTCCGAGCGCACCCGTGCCGTCCGTGCCGTTGGTGTCGTCGTTGAAGTACCCGTCGTCCGCCCAACCGGCGACCTCCTCGACCGCGGACAGGTTCTCGGGAGTGTCGATGGTGGCGTCCGGGACGTCGAAGACCCAGTCGTTGATGGGGTCACGACCGGATGCGTTGTTCATCATCGTCTGGACGCTGGTGATGACCTGGCCGCTCTGGTTGCCCGCCATGATGGGTGTCACGCCGGCGTCCTTGGCCGCGGCAAGGTCCTGGTCCAGCTCCGCCTCGGTCTTGGGCGGCTCACCGATCCCGACCTTCTCCGCGACGTCGGTGTTGTAGTACAGGCCGGTCAGGACGAAGCCGCTGGCCATGGTGTACTGAGACCCCGAACCCCGCACGCCGTCGTCGCTGACCCGGTACATCGCGAGCTGGCCCTCTGGCAGCTTTTCCCAGCCGTACGCCGTGGCCCACGGGTCCAGGTTGGTGAGCTGCCCGTTCCCGACGATGTCGGCGAGGGCGTTGATGCGGGCGATGTCCGGGGGGTCGTCCGAGGCAAGGACGCGAGGCGCGTTCTGGGCCTGCACGTCGTCGGGGTCGAAGCGGGTCTTGACCGTCACGTTGGGGAACTGCTTCTGGAACTCCGCGATCAGAGCGTCGTCGACCGCCTTCAGGCCGGCGCCGTCGTACAGGGTGAGCTCGATGTCCGCATCGCCGATGTCGGTGCTGGCCGACTCCGGCTCCGCGTTGTCGTCCCCTCCGGAGTCTGACCCGGGAGCCGAGCACGCGGCCACGACCGCAAGCGCCGACAGCGCGACGGACCCTCGGAGCAGTCCCCGCCGCGGTGACCGGGATGTGCCAGCAGCGACCAGTCGAACCGTCATCAAACCCTCCAGAGAGTGATGCCATGCGTTGGAAACGTTTTCAAGCAAACTGGCACGCTGATGTGTAACCTGTCAAGGGTGCACGCCAGAGACATCGGTGCATCGAGTCAGTACTCAGACAGATGAGTGGAAGCGTTTTCCACAGGGGCTTACGCTGGTGCCGTGAGGCAGGGCAACACCGCCCGACAACCGCCACCCGGGCGACGGGGGCGGCGCCAGCAGACCCGGAAGCCCGCCCAGGCGAACATGGCAGACATCGCCTTAGTCGCCGGTGTCTCCATGGCGACGACATCGCGGGCACTGAACAACCTGCCGGGTGTCGCGCCGGCGACGAGAGAGCGGGTACTGCGGGTTGCCGAGGAGCTTGCGTACGTCGTGTCGCCGGAGGCGGCGGCGCTGTCCGGGGGAACGACCGGCCGTGTCGCCGTCGTGGTGCCGCACATGTCGCGCTGGTTCTTCGGCGAGATGCTGAGCGGGATCGAGGCGGTGTTCAGGCGCGCAGATCTCGACCTGATGCTCTACCACGTCGGCGACCCGGAGAACCGCGAGCTCTTCTTCGGCCGGCTCCCCGCTCGCCGCAAGGTCGACGCGGTCCTGGTCGTCGGCATCCCCGTCACCGAGCCCGAGCAGGAACGTCTCTCGCTGATGGGAGTCGAGATCGTTGCAGCGGGCGGCCAGCTGGCGCCGTACCCGCACGTGAGCATCGACGACGTGAAGGCCGGCGCTCAGGCGGTGAGCCACCTGCTCCACCTCGGCCATCGGCGCATCGCGATGATCGACGCCATCGACCCGAACGCCCGCGAATGGCCCGTCGATGGTCGCGCCCTCGCCTACACCGAAGGCCTGCGGACGGCCGGGCTCGAGGTCGACCCGGCCCTGTTCGCGAGGGTCCCCTGGGGGCCGGAGCCCGGAGCCGAGGCCATGGCGGACCTGCTCGGGCTTGCCCAGCCACCCACCGCGGTGTTCGCCCACTCCGACGAGATCGCCTTCGGCGCGCTGCGCACGATCCGGCGGGCCGGGCTCACGGTCCCCGACGACATCTCCGTCATCGGCGTTGACAACCACCCGCTGGCGACCGTCCTGGACCTGACCACGATCGGGCAGGACGTGCTCAAGCAGGGACAGCTGGCCGCGCAGCTGGTCGTGGACGCGCTGCGGAGCGACGCCCCGGTGACCTCCACGATCCTGCCCACCCGGCTCGTGCCACGAGGCAGCACCGGCCCCCCTCCCGCCAGGCTGTCAGGGCGCACGGGCCGAGGGAGCCGATGACCCCAGTCGGACGCCGAGCCGGGAACTCCCGGTGGGAGACATGCGCCCGTGCCACACTCCCGTTGTGCAGGTTCCCGACCCGGCTCTGGTGCTGCTGGTCGGCGCGGCCTGCTCGGGGAAGTCGACCTGGGCCGCGGCTCACTTCCGCGACGCGGAGGTGGTCTCCTCCGACGCGCTGCGCGCGGTGGTCGGCAGCGGCACGGCCGACCTCGACGCGTCCTCGGATGCCTTTCGTCTCCTGGACCTGATCGTGGAGGGACGCGCCCGGCGCGGGCTCACTGTCGTCATCGACACGCTCGGGCTGGACCTCGCCCGCCGGACCGCGTGGGCCGAGCTGGCCCGCCGCTTCGGGCTCGCGTCGGTTGCCGTCGTCCTCGACACCCCGGCCGCCGTGTGTCGCGATCGGAACGCCTCGCGCGACCGGCCCGTCCCGGCCGGAGTGCTCGCCACGCAGCTGCGCCGGATGCGCGAGGTCGTCGCGGAGCTGGAGGGGGAGGGCTGGGACGTCCGGGTCGTGTCCGCAGACGACCCTCCGGCCGTCGCGGCTCCGGCGGGCTCGCCGGCGAGCCCGCCGGGGAACGGTCCACGCGTGATGCTCCAGGTCGGACGGTTCCCGTGGGGGGAGGACCCGCTGGACTGGCTGCGCAGCATCGCCGTGGCGGCAGCGGAGGCGGGCTTCGCCGGCCTGGCCTTGATGGACCACCTCATCCAGATCCCGCAGGTCGGGCGGGCGTGGGAGGCGATCCCCGAGCCGTGGGTGACGCTCGGGGCGCTCGCGGCACTGGGCACGGACCTCGAGCTCGGCACGCTCTGCACGCCGGCCACCTTCCGCGCGCCGGGGATCATCGCCAAGGCGGCCGCGACTCTCGACGTGCTCAGCGGTGGCCGGGCGTTCTGCGGTCTCGGCGCCGGCTGGTGGGCTCGCGAGCATGCGGCGTACGGCCTGCGGTTTCCGGTCGCTCCCCAGCGCCTCGACGGCCTCGCCGTCGCCGCTGAGACGTTGCGGGCCCTCTGGAAGCCAGGCACCAAGGCGTACGACGGTGAGCGGGTCGCGCTCCCCGAGACCACCTGCTACCCGAGGCCCGTCGGGCCGCTGCCGTTGATCGTTGGTGGCGGGGGCGAGCGTCGTACTCTCCGAATCGCCGCCCGATGGGGCGACGCGTGCAACGTCCGCGCCGACCTCGACACCGTCCGGCACAAGACGGCCGTCCTGCGCCGGCACTGCGACGAGGTCG
>JBIOWF010000214.1:0-21323 GCA_044868295.1 Microtetraspora sp.
CTTGCGGTGCTGGCATGCATTGCGGCCACGGCGGCGGTGGTCGCGTTCAAGGTGCAGACCGTGACCGCGGGGCCCGTGCCGGAGCTGGCCGGCCAGCGAACGGCGGTCACCGCGGACGTCGTGCTCACCGACGATCCCCGGATTCGGCCCGGCAGGGGAGGCACGTTCCGCCGGGACACCGCCGTCGTCGAGGCCCGGATGGTGTCCGTCGAGGTCCGCGCCACCAGGTCAAGCGTTGCTTCGCCCACCTCTGTGCCCCTGGCATCCCCGAGTCTGTCGGCGTCCTGGCCTTCTCCGGAACCCCTGAGCCTGTCGGAGTCCCTGCATTTTGGGGAGTCACCGCATTCTCCGGCGCTCCCTAGTCTGTGGGTGCCCCGGCCTTCCCCGGCAGCCCTGAGCCAGTGGGCGTCCCCGCTTTCTTCCGTGTCCGCGAGGCTGTCGGCGTTCGCGCCTTCTTCGGTGTCCCTGGCGTCCCCGGCGTCCCCGGCGTCCGCGAGCGTGTGGGCGTCCGCGAGCGTGTCGGCGTTCGCGCCTTCTCCGGAGTCTGTGAGGCTGCCGGGGTTCGCTCCCGCTTCGGCGTCCCCGGCGGCATCCCCTGTGGCGGGCAATGAGGGCATGCGCTTTCTCGTTGATGTGCCGGTCGTTCTGCTTGGTTCAGGTGACGGATGGAACTCTCTGTTGCCCAGCCAGCGGATAAGGGTGCATGGGCGTCTGTCGGCCGCCGAACCGGGGGAATTGACCGCCGCCGTCCTGCTCGTCAGGGGATCGCCAGAGGTGCTCTCGGGGCCTTCGGCCGTACAGACCGTGGCCGGAGCGCTGCGGGCGGGGCTGCGAGAGGCGTGTGACGTGCTTCCGCCCGCCGAGCGTGGGCTTCTCCCCGGTCTGGTCGTGGGCGACGTGTCCCGGATGGATGATCAGGTCAGGCAGGACTTCAAGACGGCCGGGCTCAGCCATCTCACCGCGGTTTCCGGGGCCAATCTGGCAGTCGTCGCGGGCGCGGCGCTCGTGATCGCGCGATTGGCCGGGCTGCCCCTCGCGGCGCGGGCCATCCTGGCGATCATCGCGATGGGCGCGTTCGCGGTGGTCGCGCGGCCCTCACCCAGTGTGCTCCGGGCTATCGTCATGGGCATCGTCGCCGCGATCGCCCTCGGGACGGGCCGCTCGCGAGATGGAGTCGCCGCGCTGTCGGCCACCGTACTCGGACTGATCCTGTTCGATCCCGGACTCGCCAGACAGTACGGCTTCGCTCTTTCGGTGTTCGCCACTGGGGGGATCCTCGTTCTGGCTCCTCGGTGGCGGGATCGGATGGAGGGCCGGATGCCCCGGCTGATCGCTGAGGCGATAGCCGTACCCGCCGCCGCGCAGGTGGCCGTGACCCCGGTGCTCGTGCTCATGTCCGGCCAGCTCGGCCTCGCGGCGGTGCCGGCGAATCTGCTGGCAGGCCCCGCCGTGGCCCCGGCGACCCTGCTGGGCTTCACCGCCTCGTTGATCGCTCCGCTGCACATGGGAGCGGCCCAGGCGCTGGTCCACCCGGCCGGGCTGGCGGTCGGGTGGATCATCGTGGTCGCGGAGAGGGCGGCCGGGCTCCCGGCGGCGACGGTGGGCTGGCCGGGAGGCCTGCCCGGGCTGGCATTCCTGCTCACCGGGGCCGTTGTGGGATGGGCCGTTCTGCGGCGTCGAGCGTGGAGACGTGTCGCCGCCGCGCTGGCGGCAGGTGGCCTCCTTGCCGTCCTCGTCGCCGGGCCGGTCGCGGCGCCCTGGCCTCCGCCCGCATGGCTTCTGGTCGCGTGTGACGTAGGTCAGGGGGACGCGCTGGTGGCCTCGGTGGGTCACGACAAGGCCGTGGTGATCGACACGGGCCCTGAACCGGCACTGATCGATCGATGCCTGCGTGGCCTGGGTGTCAGGCGGGTGCCCCTGATGGTTCTCACCCATCCCCACCTGGACCACGTCGGCGGCGTGACCGGCGCCCTTCGGGGACGCTCGGTCGGCGCGGTGATCGTGAGCCCGGTGCGGATTCCGCCCGGCGAGAGCGCTCGCGTCTCCGGGGAGCTTCGCGCGCGACGAATCCCCGAGTGGGTCACGCCGCCCGGCGCGCGCTGGCGGTTCGGCCCTGTCGAGCTCACAGTGCTCTCTCCAGAGCCCGGGCAGGCGCGTCCGGGGCCAGGAGAGGGAGCGGTCGCCAATAACGGCAGTGTCGTGCTCCTGCTCCGCTGGTTCGACGGGACGGGGAAGGCCGTCGGGTCGGCCCTGCTCGCGGGAGACCTTGAGACGGAGGCACAGGCGGCCTTGCTCCGCCGGGGTGTGCCCGGGGTCGATTTGCTGAAGGTTCCACATCACGGGTCGTCCAGGCAGGATCCGGCCTTCCTGGCCGCCACACGGGCACGCGCCGCGCTGATCAGCGTGGGTGCGGGGAACGACTACGGCCATCCCGCGCCACTCACGATGAGCCGTCTGGGCCTGCTCGGCATGCGGATCTACCGTACGGACACGTCCGGTGACCTGGCGGTGGTCATGCTCGACGGCCACCTCGCGGTCGTGCCGCGAGGCAACTGACATCCTCCCCCCCATAAACGAGGGGATTCGTGGTCGCCCGTGAGATTTCCTGCTTCACCGCCGGTTGCCCGCCAGAGAGGACTCTCCTTGAGGTCTTACGTTGCGGCGGGTGGGATCGGCTTCGATGTGCCCGGCTCGCGGAGGCATGGCATGCTGCTTCGCATGGCGACCACCGCACCCGTGACTCTCGTTGTCGGCGACGAGGAACTGCTCGCAGAGCGGGCGGTGGGATCCATAGTGGCCGCAGTACGGGAGCGTGAAGGGGATGCGGAGGTCCACGACCTTGTCGGCCTGAAGGTCGAGCCCGGTGAGCTTGTGCACCTGACGTCGCCTTCGCTGTTCGGCGGCAGCTCCGTCATCGTGATCCGGTCGGCGCAGGACCTCTCGAAGGACGTTATCGCCGAGATCGTGAAATACACCGCGCATCCCTCTGACGAGGCCGTTCTGGTCTTGGCCCACCCGGGCGGGGTGAAGGGAAAGGCGCTGGTGGAAGGGGTGAAGAAGGCCGGAGCCGACGTCGTCACGGTCACCAAGCTGACAAAGCCGGGAGAGCGGCTGGATTTCATCAAGGCCGAGGCCAGGCGCGCGGGCCGATCGATCACTCCGGGCGCGGCGCAGGCGCTCCTCGACGCGGTCGGCAGTGACCTGCGAGAGCTGGCGGCCGCCTGCAGCCAGCTCGCCTTCGACACCTCCGGCAAGAGCATCGACGAGGCGGCGGTCGCGCGCTATCACCGGGGAAGGGCCGAAGTCAGCGGATTCACGATCGCGGACCTGGCGATCGAGGGGCGGCTCGGCGAGGCGCTCGAACAGCTCCGCTGGGCGCTGGCGACAGGCGTGGCCCCGGTGCTGATCGTCAGCGCGCTCGCGGGTGGCCTGCGCTCGCTGGCCAAGGTCGGTGGGGCTCCGCGAAACCTGCGCGGCGGTCAGCTCGCCGGCCATCTCGGCATGCCGCCCTGGAAGGTCGATCGGGTGAAGCGGCAGCTGAACGGCTGGGGCCCCGAAGGCCTCTCCCGTGCGATGCAGGAGGTCGCCTCCGCCGACGAGCAGGTCAAGGGCGGTGGCACAGATCCCGCCTACGCTCTGGAGAAGACCGTTCAGGTCATCGTGTCCAGCCGCACCGGCCGCTAGGGAGCCCGCAGCAGCCGGGCAGATCCCGCCAGAGCGCACCCGTACGGGCACCTCGCATAGCCGGGATGGCCGCGAACCAGGCCCTGGATCATGACCCGCGTCACGGTGGCCGTTCTGGAAGGCCCCAGCTCCGGCCTCCGCCTCCGCTCGTGCCTCCGCTCGTGCCTCCGCTCGTGTTCCCGCTTCCTGGCCCGCTCTCGTTCGCGGGAGCCGTGCGCATTCGAAAGTGATGCAGGCCACACTCTGCGTTAGTCTTCTGGACGGTCGGGCGTCCATCTGACCGGCATACCTTCGGCGCGGCCTTACCCCCCTTCCTGGAGGTCGTCGATGGAATGTCGCACATTCCTGCGCACGGCGGTGCTCGGGGCGAGCACCGCCGCCTTCTCCGGCAGTCTGTGGCACGGCGCCGCTCACGCGGCACCAGCCCAGAACGCCCCCGGCCCCTACGGCGTTGGGACCCGATTGTCTGGGCCGGTCGATGGTCGTGGGGTCGCACACGCCGAAGAGGCACACCGGTTGAAGAGGGGCGAACGGTCAGGACTCGACGTGCAGCAGCATCTGCTTGAGCAGCGCGGACAGGGTTTCCTGGGCGTCCGGGTCCAGGACGCCGACCATGGCGTCCTGGGCCTCGCCGCGCAGGTCCATGGCCTCCAGCCAGATCTCCCGGCCATGCTGGGTGAGCTCGATGTCGACCCGGCGCCGGTCCTCATCGCTGCGGATGCGCCGGACCAGGCCCGCCTTCTCCAACCTGTCGAGCCGCCCGGTCATGCCTGCGGGAGAGATCTTGAGCTCGGTGGCGAGTTCCGAGGGGGTGGCCCGGCCCGGTAGGCCGCGTGATCCGAGCCGGTGCAGCGTCTCGTACTCGAAATCCTGAAGACCCACCGTGGCCATGGCCGTGTCCTTCGCCTGGCTGACGTGCTTCACCAGGAACTGCATCCGGGTGACGATCGCCTCGACCCGCTCGTCGAAGGGCGCTCTCCCTCTCCAGCGAGCGATGTGCTGATCAACGGAGTCTTCCACTCGCGCCACTTTACTACGCCAGCGGATATTTTGTTGACGAATGATTAGTTGGCGAATTGCCTGCCCTTTTCGCCCACTGCTACGCCGGTCGATCCAGGGGCCTGGCGGCGCCGGCGGGCACACCAAACGCCGCACCCCCGTTCGAGGATGCGGCGTCGCAGTCTTTATGGGACTACTTGGCGGCTTGCAGGGCGGCGGCGCGCTTGGCGATCGCCGACTTGCGGTTGGCAGCCTGGTTCTTGTGGATGACGCCCTTGCTGACGGCCTTGTCCAGCTGGCGGGACGCGGAGCGCAGTGCGGTCACGGTCGCCTCGACGTCGCCGTGGTCGGCAGCCTCGCGGAACTTGCGGACCGCCGTCTTCAGGGATGACTTGACGGCCTTGTTGCGCACCCGGGCCTTCTCGTTCTGCCGGTTGCGCTTGATCTGGGACTTGATGTTCGCCACGAAGAAAGCCTCGGTAAGTCTTGGTCGGATGGGGCGCGCGGGCATCTTGACTGTGTCATTGTGCCCGCCTTCGGCAGACGCAGCGCCACACGCAGTTGGACAGGATACCAATAGCCCAGGTTGGCACTCAAATCGCGCGCATGGGCGATCTCCCGCGAGTCGATGCTATCGCGGTCCGGGACGCACGTGTGAATGAACTCCTCGGATGAGCGCACCGAGTTTTTCACACACGATCACAGCGACTCCCGCGTGGCATTCTCGCCGGGACTCTTTCATCCACGGTTGTCGCTCGCCGCGGCGGCACTTCCACACCGGGACCGTCACCGCGGCCTGACCCAGGACTCGGCGTACTCCTTCCAGTCCTGGTCGGTCGCGGCGAAGTCGACGTACAGGGCAAGGCCCAGATTGGCTCGTGGCCCATGGGCGGTGAGCGCGAGCCGGGTCCCCTCGGCGGCGGTCGCGACGCTTTCCGCGTAGTCGCTCACCTGCCAGCCATGGTCGTGATAGGCGGGCGCGCCGATCAGGATCGTCTTGTGCTCAGGCACCATGTCGAGCGCGAGCTCCGCCTGCCGTACGACATGACCGCCGTAGAGCGACTCCAGCGGGACCCAGGAGTCGTACGTCATGATCGCGACCTGGTCGGTGATGTCGGCGACCTGGCGGAAGTAGTCCGGCGTCCAGTATTTGTCGTGACCCATGACCAGGCGGAACGGGTGGCGGACACCGGTCAGGGGTTCGATCTGCTGGGTGGCGGTGGAGAGCAGCTTGCCGCCGATGGCCTGGCGGGTCTCCCGCAGCACGTCGAGAAACGCGGAATCGCCGTTCGACACCGGCTCGAAGTCGTAGTGGACACCGTCGAATCCCAGGCCGACGAGGGTTTTCGCGCCGGCGACGACCCTGGCCCTGGCGGCCGTGTCATTGAGGTCCAGATGCTTCTTGCCGTTGTCGTTCACGCTCTGGCCGAGCCAGGCGGAAACACGCACGCCCGGCAGCTTCGCACGCCACCACTTCAGGAAATTCACTGCGTTGGGGTATTTGTCGGCCTTCAGCGTGCCGTCATAGCTCAGCGGCCCGCTGTGGACGTACACGTCCCTGATCCCGCTCGCCCGGATCCGTACGGCGAAAGCGTCCAGGTCCGCGGCCGTACGGCGGCCGTCCACCCACGCGTGGCCCATCCAGAGCGCGTCGTGGCCGGTAGTCCTGGCCCAGCCCGCCGGTGAGCCGGTGAACTGCAGCCGAAGCGCGGCCGCCGCGACCAGTCCGAGGGCGGTCGCCACAGCCGCGGTCAGGGCGATCCATTTGAGAACGCGCTTGGCGATGGTCAAGGCAAGCATCCGGACATGCCACCATGGAGGGTGGCTGGTCCGCCAGCCCTCGATCGTTACGAACCCTGTTGAAACGGACCTCGGTGCGCACTCAGCCTGGCCAGACCGACCCCGCGTTGATTCGCAACTTCTGCATCATCGCGCATATCGACCATGGCAAGTCAACACTCGCCGACCGGATGCTGCAGCTCACCGGTGTGGTCGACGACAGGTCCATGCGCGCGCAGTACCTCGACCGGATGGACATCGAGCGTGAGCGCGGCATCACGATCAAGTCGCAGGCCGTCCGGCTCCCCTGGAACGGCCACGTGCTGAACATGATCGACACGCCGGGCCACGTGGACTTCTCCTACGAGGTGTCCCGATCACTGGAGGCGTGCGAGGGCGCGGTCCTGCTGGTCGACGCGGCGCAGGGCATCGAGGCGCAGACGCTGGCCAACCTCTACCTGGCCATGAACGCCGACCTGCACATCATCCCGGTGCTCAACAAGATCGACCTGCCTGCCGCGCAGCCGGACAAATACGCCGAGGAACTGGCCCATCTCATCGGCTGCGACCCCTCCGACGTGCTGCGTGTGTCCGGCAAGACCGGCGTTGGCGTCGGGGAGCTGCTCGACCACGTTGTGGAGCAGGTGCCCGCGCCGGTCGGCGACGCCGATGCGCCCGCGCGGGCCCTCATCTTCGACTCCGTCTACGACACCTACCGGGGCGTCGTCACCTACGTCCGCGTCATCGACGGTCACCTGTCGAAGCGCGAGCGGTTGCTCATGATGTCCACCGGGGCCCAGCACGAGCTCCTGGAGATCGGCGTCATCTCGCCCGAGCCGATGGTGTCCGGCAACGGCCTCGGCGTGGGCGAGGTGGGATACCTCATCACCGGCGTGAAGGACGTCCGCCAGTCCCGGGTCGGTGACACGGTCACCAGCGCGGTGAAGCCGGCGACGGACGCCCTGGGCGGCTACGAGCATCCCAAGCCGATGGTCTACTCCGGGCTTTATCCGATCGACGGCGACGACTATCCCGAGCTGCGCGAGGCGCTCGACAAGCTGCGGCTGAACGACGCCGCGCTCGTCTACGAGCCCGAGACGTCGGCCGCGCTCGGCTTCGGCTTCCGCTGCGGCTTCCTCGGCCTGCTTCACATGGAGATCGTCCGGGAGCGGCTGGAGCGCGAGTTCAACCTCTCGCTGATCTCCACCTCGCCCAACGTCATCTACCGCGTGGTGATGGAGGACGGCAGGGAGCTCATCGTCACCAACCCGTCGGAGTTCCCCGAGGGCAAGATCGCCGAGATCCACGAGCCGGTCGTGAAGGCCACACTGCTCGCGCCCTCGGAGTTCATCGGCGCCATCATGGAGCTCTGCCAGGGCCGCCGCGGGCAGCTCCAGGGCATGGACTACCTCTCCGAGGACCGGGTTGAGATCCGCTACACGCTTCCGCTCGGCGAGATCATCTTCGACTTCTTCGACCAGCTCAAGTCGAAGACGCGGGGCTACGCCTCGCTGGACTACGAGCCCTCCGGCGAGCAGGACGCCGATCTGGTCAAGGTGGACATCCTGCTGCAGGGCGAGGCCGTGGACGCGTTCAGCGCCATCGTGCATCGCGAGAAGGCCTATTCCTACGGCGTCGACATGGCCAAGAAGCTCAAGGATCTCATCCCGAGGCAGCAGTTCGAGGTGCCGATCCAGGCCGCGATCGGCGCTCGGGTGATCGCCCGCGAGAACATCCGCGCCATCCGCAAGGACGTCCTCGCCAAGTGCTACGGCGGTGACATCAGCCGCAAGCGCAAGCTGCTGGAGAAGCAGAAGGAAGGCAAGAAGCGGATGAAGATGGTCGGACGCGTCGAGGTGCCGCAGGAGGCCTTCGTGGCGGCGTTGTCGACCGAGACCTCGTCCGTCGACAAGCCGAAGAAGTAGCCCGCGTCCTGTTCGGCACAACGCCACCCGGGACATCGGCGTGCGCCCACCGCGATCAGCCCGGCCGGCAGACGCGCCCGCAGCGACATCAGGAGCCTTGCGGCGGGCGTGTAGCCGATGCCGCGCTGGGTGTCCACGCGGAGGTGTCCTCTTTGCCGATGTGCATGATCGACCTGCCTCACGCAGACTGAGGGCCCGCATATGGGCCCCGCAAAAGCTGAGAGGCCCGCAAAGGCTGAGAGGCCCGCGAGCCGACGGCCACGAAAATGTCGGACCCTTCCCGTACCTTCGTATCGAACATGCGTACGATTAGGAGGCTGGGATGATCGGAGACGCCGCCACCGCGAAGCGGTTCATGCGGGCCGCGCTGCTCGGTGTGGCGATGGCCGTGGAGACACAGCGGATCCTGCGGCTCCACACGGAGGGGTTTCCGCCCGATCCGGAGGGGGCCGTCGAAGTCGAGGTGCCCTTTCCGGACTCGACGGTGATCGCCGCCGTGCTCGACGCCGCCGTCGCCTGCTTCGAGCCGGAAGGATCCCCATCCGTGCAGGCGGCTCGTCAGGCGGTGCTCGGGCCGGTCCTGGAGCTGGCCTCGCTCGCCGAGGCGGCCTGATCGCACTTCGTGCGAGAGGTGATATCGGGTCGCCGCGAGAGATGACGGTGGGTTAGCGTCGGTTCATGCGCATTCTCTCTGTGAACGTGGGCCGGGCCGCCGACGCCGAATGGGCCGGCGACCTCAAACGGACCGCGATCGACAAGCGCGCGGTCGGCGGCCGGGTGGCTGTCAGGGAGAACGGCCTCGCCGGGGACGAACGCGCAGATCTCGCCCACCACGGCTCTCCCGACCAGGCGGTCTACGCCTATGCCCGGGAGGACTACGACTGGTGGGAGCCGAGAATGGGCCGTGACCTGCGTGACGGCCAGTTCGGGGAGAATCTGACCACCACCGGTGTGGACCTGACCGGTGCCGTGCTCGGGGAGCGCTGGCGGGTCGGCTCCACCGTTCTGGAGGTGACGAGTCCGCGGATCCCGTGTGTCGTCTTCCGCAACTGGCTGGACGAGCGCGCCTGGGTCAAGCGATTCACCCAGGCCGCGCGCCCCGGCGCGTACTTCCGCGTGATCGAACAGGGCGAGCTCGGCGCCGGTGATGACATCGAGATCCTCGCGAGGCCTGCCGGGAGTGTCACGATCGCCGAGGCGTTTCACGCCTACAACGGCGACAAGGACCTCATGCGCAAGCTTCTCGCCTATCCCGGGCATGGCGAGAAGTGGGATCGCGTCGCCGAACGCGTCCTGGGCACCAGGTCCGCTTCCTAGCGCCTAGCGCCTAGCGCCTAGCGCCTAGCGCCTCGTCCAGTCCTGCTCCGGCGCGTGGATGTTTCTCGTCGGCATTCCGCTCTGGATCCCGGCCGTGCCACTCGGCGGCGGCAGGAGGCGGCAGAAGGCGGCGGCTGGGTCGTGCCGTTGGGTGGCGGGAGGCAGGGCCCGGGTCGTGGAATGAGCGGGGGCCGCAGATCTGGGATCCACGGCCCCCGTGATCCCGCCGGTGGGTGTGTTGCCCGGCGGGCGTCAATGCGGGATCGGGTCAGTGCATGACCAGGTCAGCAGGATCGGGTCAGTGCAGGATCGAGTAGAGCGCCGAGGTGAGGGAGGCCTTGGAGTCGTCTCCGTCGATCGACCACATCATCGAGCCGCCGAGACCCTTCAGCTTGATGTACGCGGCCTTCTGGAGTGCCACGGCCGGGTCGTCGTAGGACCAGAAGTCGTTGCCGTCGTAGAGCCAGAGGGCGCCGGTCCGCACGTCGCGGTACCGCTTGCCGGGCTTGGCCGCGAGCACCTTGTAGTCGTCATAACCGGCCTCCCACGTGGCGGGGGCCGCTCCGGTTCCCTTCTGGTAGAGGCCGTGATTGGTCGACGGCACGCCGGTCCAGCCGTGGCCGAACGCGGGCACGCCTACGACGATCTTGCGGGCCGGGGCGCCCCGCTTGATGAACGCGCGCACGGTCGCGTCCACGCTGAACTTCACCGTCGCGGGGTTGCGCGGGTCGGTGAACAGGTTGCCGTTGTGCCCGGTGGTGAGGTCCCAGGGCCCGGCGAGGTCATATCCCTGGACGGTCGCGAAGTCGAGGATGCGGAACACCTTGGGGACCTCGAAGCCCGCGTCGATCTGCTCGGGGGCGGCCGGGAGGAAGGCGGTCAGCTGGGAACGCTCGTCGAAGGCCTTCATCTGCTTGCGCAGCTCGGCGAGGAACAGCGTGAAGTTCTGCTTGTCCTCGGGCCGGACGATGTTGCCCTCGTTGCCGGCCGAGCCGGGCCACTCCCAGTCGATGTCGATGCCGTCGAAGACGCCCGCTCCGGCGCCGGCCGGCAGGCCGGGAATGTTGCCCTTGAGCCACAGGTCGACGCAGGAGGCGGCGAGCTTCGCCCGCGACTCGGCGGTGAGCACGGCGTCGGAGAAGTACTTCGAGCCGGTCCAGCCGCCCAGCGAGATCAGCGCCTTCAGTCCGGGATGCTTGGCCTTGAGCTTCTTCAGCTGGTTCAGGTTGCCCTTGAGCGCCTGGTCGCCGGCGTCGGCGACGCCGTCGACGCTCTCCTCGGCGCCGACGCCGCGCTCCCAGTCGGCCCAGGGGTCGGCGGAGGTGCAGGTGCCCTCGGCGCCGACGAAGCCGAAGGCGTAGTTGAGGTGGGTGAGCTTGCCGGCCGCGCCGCTGGTCTCGACATCCTTGACGTAGTAGTTGCGGCCGTAGATGCCCCACTGGATGAAGTAGGCGACGCGCTTGAAGCGGTCGCCGCCGTTGGTCTGAGCCTGCGCTGACGGCGGTACGGCGGCCGCCATGAGCCCGGTGGCGACCGCCACTGTGATGGCGTGCCGGAGGAGTCGACGCATGGATGTCTCCCGGGAGTTTTAATTAGGAAACTTTCCTTTTAATTTGGAGGATCGTAGACCCTGGGCCTCGCCGTGGTCAATGGCATCCGTCTCATTCCGGCAGACTGAAGACGTGCCTTCCATGCTTCCCGACGGGGATCCCGTCCCGGCCTCGGGCGAACTGCCCGCGAGCGCCCTGGCCGGCCTGGGCTCTCGTCCCTTCGGCTTCTACGTGCACGTTCCCTTCTGCGTGACGCGTTGCGGCTACTGCGACTTCAACACCTACACGGCCACGGAGCTGGGGCCGGGGGCATCACACCAGGACTACGCCGAGACCGCCATCGACGAGGTGCGGCTCGCGCGACGGGTGCTCGGGGACACGGCGCTTCCGGTGGCGACGGTGTTCTTCGGCGGCGGTACGCCAACCCTGCTCCCGGCGGCGGACCTCGTGCGGATCCTCGGCGCGATCGACGACGAGTTCGGGCTCCGCCCGGACGCCGAGGTGACCACCGAGGCCAATCCCGAATCGGTCGACCAGGCATATCTGGAGGCCCTGCGCGGCGGCGGGTTCAACCGGATGAGCTTCGGCATGCAGAGCGCCAGGGAACACGTGCTCAAGGTGCTCGACCGTCATCACACCCCCGGCCGGGCCGCGCAAGCCGTACTGGAGGCGGGGAAGGCGGGGTTCGAGCACGTCAACCTGGATCTGATCTACAGCACACCGGGGGAGAGCGACGACGACTGGCGGGCCTCGCTCGCGGCCGCCATCGAGGCCGGGCCGGCCCACGTCTCGGCCTACTCCCTCATCGTCGAGGACGGCACCCGGCTGGCCGCCCGGATCCGCCGGGGCGAGTTGCCGATGCCGGAGGACGACGTCGCCGCCGACCGCTACCTCATCGCCGAGGACATGCTCTCCCAGGCGGGGTACAGCTGGTACGAGGTCTCCAACTGGGCGGCCTCGGAGGCGGGGCGCTGCCGCCACAACCTTCTCTACTGGACGGGCGGCGACTGGTGGGGTGTGGGGCCGGGCGCGCACAGCCACGTGGGCGGCACTCGCTGGTGGAACGTCAAGCATCCCGCCGCGTACGCCGCACGCCTGACGGCGGGCACCTCGCCCGCGCACGCGCGCGAGGAACTGTCCGCGGCGGACCGGGCCGTCGAGCGGCTCATGCTGGAGCTCCGGCTCGTCTCCGGCTTCCCGCTCGCCGACCTCGACCCCGGAGTCCGTACGGCTTGCGCCAAGGCGCTGGCCGACGGCCTTCTCGAGGTCGAGGCGTTCAAGAGCGGCCGTGCCGTACTGACCCTGAACGGGCGGCTGCTCGCGGACGCGGTGGTCCGCGACCTTACGTGACGAAGCGGAAAGTCAGCGGATACCGGTAGTTTTCGCCGCGACTGGCGGCCATCGTCCCCATGATCCCCACGACCAGCGCGTAGACCCAGATGACGGGCAGCAGAAGGAAGCCCGCGACCCCGATCACCACGAAGGTCAGGATGGTGGACAGGATCGTGACGGTGACGAACGCGATCGACACCGTGATCCAGAAGTTGAGCGCCTCCGCCGCCTGGTCCCTGACGTACGGTGACTGGTCCTTGCGCGTCAGGTAGACGATCAGTGAACCGACGGAGCCCAGCGGCCACGCGATGAGGTTTCCCAGCCCGGACAGGTGGGCCAGCATCGCCATGTTGGTGTCGTCGGTGCCGGGCCGCGGGCCGAACCTGCCGGGGACGTACGGCTCCGGCGACGGCTGGCCGTACCCCGGCGCCCCATATCCGGGAGGCGCGTATCCGGGAGGTCCGTATCCGGGCCCGCCGGACCCGGGGGCTCCCTGGCCTGGTGGGGCGAATCCGGGGTGCCCGCCCTGGGGGTCGTGGCCATCAGGTGGGGGATAGCCTCCCGGCTGCGCGTGCGGAGCCGGGGGCGGCTCGCCGGTCGGCGAGCTCTCTCGCGAAGTCTCCTGCGGTTCGTGCGGGCTTTCACTCATGGAAGCCTCCTCGCTGTACCTGTATCTCCGAGGCTAGCCCGATCCACTCGACGGAGGTCGGGGCCCCAGTAGCCGGATACCTGCCGCTCGACAGCTATTCGCAGTGTGCCCGCTCAGCGCGCGCCCGCGGGTTTCGTCGTCAATCCGATTCGGTCACGAAGTCGATCAGCTGCTCGACCCGGCCGAGAAGCTCGGGTTCCAGATCCGCATAAGTCCGGACGCGGCCGAGAATGTGGCGCCACGCGTCCGCCGGCTCCATCCGCCAGCCGAGGGCGGCGATCACCCCCTCCTTCCAGGGGATGCCGCGCGGCACGTTGGGCCACGCCGGGATGCCGAGCGCGGCGGGCTTGACCGCCTGCCAGATGTCCACGTACGGATGGCCGACGACGAGCACGTGGTCACCGGACACCTGGGCGGCGATGCGGCTCTCCTTGGAGCCGGGCACCAGGTGGTCGACCAGCACACCGAGTCGGCGGCCCGGCTCCGGGGCGAATTCCTCGACGATCGCGGGAAGGTCGTCGACCCCCTCGAGAAACTCGACGACGACCCCCTCGACCCGGAGGTCGTGACCCCAGATCTTCTCCACGAGGGACGCGTCGTGCACGCCCTCCACGTAGATCCTGCTCTCTTTGGCGACTCGTGCCCGCGCGCCTTCGACGGCGATCGACCCCGAGGCGCTCAGCCGTGGCCCGCGCGGCCGATCGGCCGGCCGCACCAGCGTCACCGGCTTGCCGTCCAGGAGGAACGCCGCCGGCGCCAGCGGGAAGACCCGCCGCCGTCCGAACCTGTCCTCCAGCGTGACGGCCTCCTTGTCGCAGGCCACCACGGCGCCGCAGAAGCGGCCCTCGGCGTCCTCGACCACCAGGTCCGGCTCGGCCGGAACCTGAGGGATCTGTCCGCGTTTGGGCCGCCGCCAGTCCCCGGAAAGCACGTCCCGCCCATACATGCCGCGAACGCTAGCAAAGTCGCGGCCCGACGGGCGGAGCCCCCAAGCGGTCAACGCATCATGCGCTTGCGCGCGCCGCTCCGCCGTACGAGCACGACGATGGTCACGACGACGGCGATCAGGAAACCCGCAAAGGGGAGCGTGAACAGCGCCAGCCCTCTGATCGCGCTGGAGGCGCTCTCGCCCAAAGCGGTGATGGGGTCCGGGCCGATGCCGAACCTCACCCCCTCACCAACACAGACGACATGGTAGGTGCCCGGGGCCGGTACGCCGATCCGGAAGAGCAGCGTCATCTTGGTGTCGTGGATAGTGATCGTCGTGTGATAAGCGCTCGGCTGGGTGAGCGTGATCGTCTGGTTCTTGCCATCCACCACCTTGCACTGGACATCGGTCGCTTGTGCAGTCGTCCCGTAGATAACCGGTTTGTCCTTGGGGTCGAGCCGCACGCTGACGGCCCACCCGCTACTGAAAGTCTTGGTTGGTGTCTGTTTCCTGACGCCGTCGAGGAAGGAGAAGGCACCGGTGAAGAAGCCGCCGAAGCCAACGATCATCAGGACGAAGCAGAGAACCCAGGCCAGAACGATCCAGAGGACACGCGGGCGGATCGGCCCCGTAGGTGTCATGGGCGCGCCGTACCCAGGCTGCTGGCCGTAGGGTGGCGGTTGCCGACCGTACGGGCTCGACGGCTGGCGGGCGCCGTATGGACCATTGGGCTGCGGTATGTGAGGGGTTTCGTTTCCGGGCCACGTGCTCCGGTTTTGCGTCATTTATCAAATGTTCCGACAGATACTTGCAAGGGGGTTGCGCCCCGCTTGCAAGTATCTTGCGCCGGGTGCCGCACCTCCGGCCGTGCCGTGCTGACCCTGAGCGGGCGGCTGCTCCCGGACGCGGTGGTCCGCGACCTCACGTGACGAGACGGATGGTCGGCGGCTACCGGTAGGTCTCGCCGTGGCCGGCGGCCATCGTCCAGATGATCCCCAGGATCAGCGCGTACACCCAGATGACCGGAAGCAAAGACCCATGCGGTCAACGCGTCATGCGCTTGCGGGCGCCGCTCCGCCGGACGAGCACGACGATGGTCGTGACCACGGCGATCAGGAAGCCCACAAGCGGGAGCGCGATCAGTGCGATCGCCCCGCCGACGAGCTTGCCCGCGCTGCCGGCGAGCTCCTTGCCGACGCCGAATTTCACGCCCTCGCCTTCACACGTGACCTGGTACGTCCCCGGCGCGGGCACGCCGACGTGGAACAGCAGCTCCCACTTGGTGGCGCCGACGGTGACCGTCTGGGAGGTGCTGGGCTGGGTGAGCGTGATCTTCTGGTTGGCGCTGCCCTGAACCTGGCACTGGACGTCCGTCGGCTGCGCGGCGGCCGCGTAGATGACCGGCTTGTTCTTGGGATCGAGCGGGACGCTGACGGTCTTCCCGCTGCCGAAGGTCGTGCTGGGCGCGGCCTCGTTGATGGTGGAGAAGAGGCCGCCGGCGAAGCCGCCGATGCCGACGATCAGCAGAACGAGGAAGAGCAGCCAGGCCAGGACGATCCAGAGGACTCGCGGGCGGATCGGGCCTGTCGCCTGAGGCGGCATGCCGTACCCGGGTGGTGGATACTGCTGGCCGTAGGCGGGCGGCGGCTGGCCGTACGGGCTGGACGGCTGGTTGTAGCCGTGTGGATTATTGGGTTGCGGTATCCTCCGGGTTTCGTCCCCGGGGCCCGTGTTCTGGTGCTCGTTCATGTGAACAATTGTCCATTGTCCACTTGTGGTCGGTTTGCAGCCCACTTGCTCCGCTCGTCCGCCAGGTGTTATCGCACCCTGTGGGCGGTGGCCGTAGACTTGGCACTCGGGAACACAGAGTGCCAGGGCCGGTGTTTCCGGCGCACAGGGAGGTGACACTTTGCTCGACGACCGCAAGCTGGCCGTGCTTCGTGCCATCGTCGAGGACTACGTGTCCACCAACGAGCCGGTGGGCTCGAAAGCCCTCGTGGACAGGCACAACCTGGGTGTTTCGCCGGCCACGATCCGCAACGACATGGCGGCGCTGGAGGAGCAGGGATACATCCACCAGCCCCACACGAGCGCGGGAAGGGTGCCCACGGACAAGGGATACCGCCTGTTCGTCGATCGCCTCTCCCAGGTCAAGCCGCTGTCCGGCGCCGAGCGGCGGGCGATCGAGACCTTCCTCGCGGGCGCCGTCGATCTCGACGAGATCGTCATGCGCACGGTCCGGCTGCTCGCCCAGCTCACCCGGCAGGTCGCGGTGGTGCAATACCCGTCGCTGACCCGGTCGTCGGTCCGGCACGTCGAGATCGTGCCGCTGGCCGCGCAGCGGGTCATGCTCGTGCTGATCACCAACACGGGCCGGGTCGAGCAACGCGTGGTCGATCTGCCCGAGCCGGTGGCCGAGGACCGGATCGCCCACCTGCGGGCCGTCCTCAACGCCTGCCTGGACGGATGCGGTCTTTCGAGCGTGCCGGACACGGTGGCCGAGCTGCCCGAGCGGCTCGCCGTCGAGGACCGGCCGGTGGCCGCCACGATCTTGTCGGTCCTGCTGGAGACACTGGTCGAGCGGCACGAGGAGAAGATCGTCTTTGCGGGTGCCGCCAACCTCGCGGCGGCCGACTTCAGCGTCGGCCTGCGTGACGTGCTGGAGGCGCTGGAGGAACAGGTCGTGCTGATGCGCCTGCTCGGCGAGACCGGCGACCTGTCCGAGCTGACCGTCCGGATCGGCTCGGAGAACCCGTACACCGGGCTTCGCGGCACATCGATCGTGGCGGCGGGATACGGTGCGGGCGACAAGGAACTGGCCCGGCTCGGAGTGCTGGGCCCGACTCGAATGGATTATCCGGTGACGATGGGTGCGGTGCGCGCGGTTGCGCGTTACGTCGGCCAGATCCTGGCGGGGTCATAAGTGGCCAAGGACTACTACGCGACCCTCGGGGTGCGCCGCGACGCCAGCCAGGAAGAGATCAAAAAGGCATATCGCCGTCTCGCGCGCGAGTTGCACCCGGACATCAATCCAGATCCGGAGACCCAGGAGCGGTTCAAGGAGATCACGCAGGCCTACGAGGTCCTGTCCGACACCAGTAAACGGCAGATGTACGACCTGGGAGCCGACCCGTTCAGCTCCGGCGCGGGCGCGGGTGCCGGAGGCTTCGGCGCGGGCTTCCCGTTCAGCGACATCATGGACGCCTTCTTCGGCTCCGCCGGCGCGTCGCGCGGGCCGCGCTCGCGCGCCAGGCGTGGGCGCAACGCGACGATCCGGGTCGAGCTCGACCTCGCCGAGTCCGCGTTCGGCACGACCCGCGAGATCGTGGTGGACACCGCCGTGCTCTGCGAGGTCTGCCAGGGCTCCGGAGCCGCCGCGGGCACCCACCCCGACACGTGTGACATGTGCCATGGCCGGGGAGAGGTCTCCCAGGTCACCCGGTCGTTCCTCGGCCAGGTCATGACGTCGCGTCCGTGCCCGCAATGCGGCGGCTTCGGCAGCGTGATCCGTCACCCCTGCCTGGAGTGCTCGGGCGAGGGGCGGGTCCGCACCCGGCGCACCATCAAGGTCCGCATCCCCGCCGGTGTCGAGGACGGCACCCACATCCAGCTCGCCGGCGAGGGCGAGATCGGCCCCGGCGGAGGCCCGCCCGGCGACCTCTTCCTGGAGATCGTCGAACGGCCGCACCAGATCTTCGAGCGGCGCGGCGACGACCTGCACTGCACGGTCGCGATCCCGATGACCGCCGCCGCGCTCGGCACCTCGCTCACCATCCAGACGCTCGACGGCGCCGAGGAGATCGACGTCCGGCCCGGCACCCAGGCCGGGCAGGTCATCCCGCTGTACGGCAGGGGCGTCCAGCGGCTGAACGAGAACGGCCGAGGCGATCTGCTCATCCACGTGAACGTGGAGACGCCGACCAAGCTGGACGCGCCGCAGGAGGAGCTGCTGAAGGAGCTGTCCAAGCTGCGCGGCGAGGAACGGCCACCCGGCAAGTTCACCCCCGGCCAGCAGGGCTTCTTCTCCCGCCTGAGGGACGCCTTCAACGGCCGCTGAGCGCCCACCCCGCCCACCCCGCCTGTTTCACCGGAACCGTCGCACCCGCGGCCCGCTTCGCACCCGGGCCGCGGGATCGCGCGCGCCGCTCAGTCAGGCCGCGTAGCCAGGCCGTTCAGCCAGGCCGTTCAGCCCGATCATTCAGCCGGGCCGTTCAGCCGGGCCGGGAGATGATGTCGTCGAGCAGGGCCACGATGACCTCCTTGACGGATCGCAGATCTCTGGCGTCACACTCGATCATCGGTATGCCGGTGGAGACGCCGAGCGCGTCCCGCACCTCCGGGATCGCGAAGCGCGGCGCGCCCTCGAAGTTGTTGACGGCCACCGCGAAGGGCGTTTCCCGCTCCTCGAAGTAGTCGACGGCCGGGTAGCACTGGTCGATGCGGCGAGTGTCGACCAGGACGACCGCGCCGATGGCCCCGTCGACCAGGTCGTCCCACATGAAGGAGAACCTGTCCTGGCCGGGTGTGCCGAACAGGTACAGCACGATCTCGCCCTTGAGCGTGATGCGGCCGAAGTCGAAGGCGACGGTGGTGGTCGTCTTCTGGTCCACGCCGTACAGGTCGTCGACGCCGACGGAGGCCTCGGTCAGGGCCGCCTCGGTCGTCAGCGGCTCGATCTCCGAGATCGTGCCGACGAAGGTCGTCTTGCCCACCCCGAAGCCACCGGCGATCACGATCTTGGCGGAGATCACCGGGTCAGAGCGCACGGACACCGTCACGGATCCTTTCGAGTAGTTCGCGCGACGGGTAGTCGGCGAGCGTGAGCCGCGCGTGGACCACGAGGAGGCGCTCGGCCACGAGATCGGCGATGAGCACCCGGGCCACTCCCAGCGGGACCTTGAGGCTGGCCGCGACCTCGGCGACCGACAGCGGGAGCTGGCAGATCTCCACGATGTGCCGTCGTTCGAAGCCCAGCGGCGCCGACAGGGCGGCGGGGGAGGCCGTGACAACCGTCTCCATGCGCAGCCGTTCGTCCACGGGGCGGGTGCGCCCTCCGGTGACGATGAACGGGCGGACCACCTCCCCGTCGTCGTCCCCGGCATCGGTGATCGCCGATCGTCCCGCGTCGGGCCGGCCCGGGCTGTGGAACGCCTGCCGTACCTCGATCATCCGTGGATCCGGCAGCCGGGGCCCCAGGTCGTTCACCATGGCAGGGCGTTCTTGAGCTCGGTGACCATCTGCGGGGTGAGCACCGAGCCCGCCCGGTCGCAGAGCACGGTCATCTCGTGCCCGATCAGCCCCAGGTCGCAGCTGCCGCTCGCGAGGACACCCAGGCAGCTGCCGTCGGAGATGGCGGACACCAGCAGGAAGCCGCGGCGCATCTCGATCATGACGAGTTTCAGCCCGTCGAAGTCGTACCGCCGGGACGCGCTCTTGGAGAGGCTGGTGATCCCGGAGACGATGGCGGCCAGGTGTTCGCCGCCCTCCCTGGTGAGCCCCTCCGACATGGCCATGAGCAGGCCGTCGGAGGAGACGGCGACCGCGTCCGTGACGCCGTCGGTGTTGCGCACGAAGTTGGCCAGAAGCCAGTTGAAGCCCTGCGATTCCGTGGTCACCTGCATGGTCAGTTCTCCTGGTTGTCACGGGCGTGCGTGCTCCGGTGCGCGCCTGACCGGAAGTCGTTGAGCATGGACCGCACCTGTTCGGCCGACCGTTCCCTCGACTGTTCCCCGCGCGGCTGCGGGTCGGCCTGGCCGTACCTGGCGGGGGCCTCCGGGCGTCGCGCGCGGGGCACCCGCCGCACCAGGCCGTTGGGCGTCGTGGAGCCCGCGGGGGCGGTCGGCGGCCATGTCGCCTCGGGTGGGGACATGAGCGGCGCGGAGAGGGGCGTCGTGGCGTGCGTGCGCGCCGAGGCCGGAAGGGACGCCGCGGCGCCGGGCGCGGGGCCGCCCACCGTGGGGAGCGTAGGGCCGACTGCCTTGGAAAGCGTGGGGCCTGCGGCCGTGGGGAGCGCGGGTAGCGGGCCGGTGACAGACGTGGGGAGCGCGGTCAGCGGGCCGGTGACGGCCGCCATCGCCGGCTCGGGTTCGCGGGCCTGCGGCCGGCCGCCGACCATCAGCTCGGCCGGCAGGACCACCCGGGCGGTGATGCCCGCCAGCGGTGAATCGTGCAGCCACACCTTGATCCCGAGCCGGCGGGCGAGCCGGCCCACCACGTAGTGACCGAGATAGCGGGCGGGCGCCACGAGGAAGCTCCGCTCGCCGCGCAGCCGGGCGTTGGCGGTCTCCAGCTCGCCGGGCGGCATCCCGACGCCCTGGTCGACGATGGCGATCTGATACTGGGTCGGGTTGCCTCTGGCCTGGATCTCGACGTCCTGATCCGGAGGGGAGTAGACCAGCGCGTTCTCGATCAGCTCGGCGAGCAGGTGGGCCACCTCGGCGACGACCGCGCCGCGGACCAGCGCGTCGTCGACCCGCCTCAGCACCACCCGCCGGTAGTCCTCGACCTCGGACAGGGCGGAGCGCACCACGTCGCCGATGGACACGGGCTCCGCCTGCCGCCGCGGGCTCTGCTCGCCCACGAGGACGAGGAGACTCTCGGCGTTGCGCCGCATGCGGGTGGCCAGGTGGTCGAGCTCGAACAGGTTGGCCAGCACATTGGGATCGGACTCCTCACGTTCGAGCGCGCTGATGAAGCCGAGCTGGCGGCGGACCAGGTTCTGGTTGCGGCGGCCCAGGTTGGCCAGGGACTCCGCGGTGTTGCGCCGCAGCACCGCCTGCTCGGAGGCGAGCCGTACGGCGGTCTCGTGCACATTGATCAGAGCACCGGCCACCTCGGCGAACTCGTCGCGGCGGCGGGCGAGCGAGGAGTCGACCCCGGCGATGACATCCCCCGGGTCTCCTTGATCGGAGAACTCGGCGGCCTGGATCCGCGCCACCGCCTCGGGCAGCCGGTGCTCGGCCACGTCGTTGGCCTCGATGGTGAGCTGCTTGAGCGGCTTGATGATCGATCGCGAGGTCACCATGCCGAGCAGGAAGGCGCCGAGCACGATGACTGCGGCGACCACGAGGAGGGCGATCAGCAGCCGGGTGGCGTCGTCCTTCTCCGCCAGCGCGGCGCTCGTCACGTCGTCGCCGACGCCCTGCTGCACCTTGCGCAGG
>JBIOWF010000215.1:0-2091 GCA_044868295.1 Microtetraspora sp.
TGCTCCGCACGATGTTCGGGCGCGTGGCCTTCCGCGAGCGCGACTACGTGGTAATCCTGCGTGGCACCACTCACGCGTTCGAGCTGCCCGATGGCGAGGAGCAGTTCTGGATCTGCTTCCACACTCCGGGCGAGATCGAGACGCCGAACCGCTACCGCAACCGCTACGGCCAGCTGCTCGAGCACGCCCCGTTCTCGCAGCGGGACATCCACCCGCCGCAGGAGCTTGAGACCTACAACGAGCAGGGTGAGTTCCCGGTCACCGTGCGGGTTCGCGACGGGTACCAGGAGTACGTCCTCGATCGGCATCCGTTTGATGTGGTGGCCTGGGACGGCTACGTCTGGCCCTACACGTTCAACGCGGACGACTTCGAGCCGCGCGCCGGGCGCTTCCATTTGCCGCCGCCGACCCACCAGACCTTCCAGGGGCCGAACTTCGTGATCTGCACCTTTGCCCCCCGGATGCTCGACTGGGACCCCCAGGCGGTCGTGCTTCCCTACCACCACTCGAACATCCAGTCCGAGGAGGTCATGTTCTACGCGGCGGGCGACTACGCGGCGCGCAGGGGCGTCGACGTCGGCTATCTCACGCTTCACCCCTCCGGCTTGCCGCACGGCCCGCAGCCGGGTGCCGTCGAGAAGTCGCTCGGCAAGAAAGCCACCGATGAGCTCGCCGTGATGTGGGACACGTTCCGCCCGCTCAGGTTGGCGACGCTCTGGCGGGACGCGGACAAGCCGGCGTACGCGTACTCCTGGAACCCGGACAAGCACGTCGACGGTGAGCCGGAAGTCGATGCATCCGCTCCCGACCGCGACACGGTCGTCACCGGGCCGTCGGCCTGAGTCGCGGCCCCGAGAGGACCGGGCCGCCCAGCCGCCAGGCCCTAGATGTACATCCCCCCGAACTGCCCACCGGTCACGTTGAGCACCTGGCCGTGCACGTAGTTCGACCACGGCGAGCAGAGGAAGAAGATCGGCCCGGCAGCCTCCTCGGGTGAGGCGGGGCGGCCAAGCGGGATCATCATCGCCGCCATCGCCCGCATCTGCTCAGGGATCCCCAGCTGGATCTCCCGGCCCTCCAGCTCGATCTTGCCGCCCTCCTCCTTCGCGGCTGTGAGGCGGGTCTCGACGAAGCCAAACGCCACTGCGTTGACGTTCACTTTGAACTGACCCCATTCCTTGGCCAGCGTCTTGGTTAGGCCGACCACGCCGGCCTTTGCGGCGGCGTAGTTGACCTGTCCGGCATTGCCCATCGTCCCCGACACGGAGCTGACGTTCACGATCTTGCGGAAGACCTCGCGGCCCTCCTCGCGCTCCTGCTTGGCGGGCTCGCGCAGGTGCGGAGCCGCGGCGCGGATGACCCGGAACGGCGCGACGGTGTGAATGTCGAGCATCGCCTGGAACTGGTCGTCGGCCATCTTGTGGGCCACGCCGTCCCAGGTGTAGCCGGCGTTGTTGACGATGATGTCGATCTGGCCGAACTCATCGACGGCCTTCTGCACGAGCTGGTCGGGCACGCCCTGCTGGGTGAGGTCGCCGCCGAAGACGGTCGTCTCGCCGGCGATCTCGGACGCCGCCTCCTCGGCGACGTCTCCGTCGAGATCGTTGATCAACACCCGGGCGCCCTGCTCGGCGAGCAGCTGCGCCGTGGCGCGGCCGATGCCCCGGGCGGAGCCGGTGACGATCGCCGCCTTGCCGTCAAGTACTCCCACTCTCGGTCTCCTTTTCAAGTTACGAGGGACGGCATCATGACGATCCACGCCAACGGTCCGCGCCGCACGAAAGGGGCTGGTAGCCCCAAGTCAGGCCGAGGCGACGCCTCGCTGGGGCCGGACCACTACGCAGCAGCGGCCCGGTTCCGGCTCGAGGTTGGCGGTCACGTCCTCGCGTTGCAGTCCCTCGAGGAGACCTTCGAGGTAGGCACGGTTCATGCCACAGACGAGGTCGCGGTGATCCGCGGCGAGGCGATGGAACGGGCATCGCATCTCGTAGCAAGAACTCCCTCAGTCGATTACGGGCACCCTCGGTGGGTATCCGCTCTGCAAGGCAGGCCACGGAAGGCGCCGAGCAAGGACGGTGGTGGAGTGAGGAC
>JBIOWF010000216.1:0-30151 GCA_044868295.1 Microtetraspora sp.
GCGCGGAAAGGTTCAGGACAGAGGGGTCCAGAGCAGAGGGGTCCAACGCGGAACTACCGGCCGAGGCCCATGCCGCCGAACGAGAGGTCACCTCGGCCCACCACTGCGAATCACAGGGGCCCGGCAGGGAGGAGAACGACCGACCGTCGTGAAAGAACTCCGCCACGGCCACCCTCCCCCACGGATTCGAATGCCTGTATGAATAATGACACAGAGCCTGGCTTAACGCCATCGAATTCGAATACAAATTCCGCGATATTTCTATACGACATTTCCGGACATTAGTGCGCATTGTATAAATGAATTCACTATGACGATGGCAGATCGCGATCCGGCCGAACTGAAAGAAAAGATGGACCGACTGTGCTCGTTCGCGGTGACAAGACAACGTGCAACAGCCCAGGACACATTGACGAGGGAGCCGTTGGCCAGGGGCCCGGGCGTCGTGGTGAAGACGCCGAGCGGCGACCGCTGGTGGTTCACGCCCAGGACGCGGAGGCCACCGATGAGGGGACCGTCAGCTTGGGGGCGCCCAGGGTCAGCAGGTTCGCCCGGTCGATCAACAGGTACTCAGCCGGCCCGGTAGCGCCTGCAAGTTCGCGCCAAGTCGACCATCAGACGCGTCCAAGTGGATCTCAAGCGAGGCAGGGCAATGTGGCTCACCGCGCTTCCGGCTCCTTTCGAAAGGAACACGGACAGCGCACGGAATCAGAAAGACATTTCGTCACCGGCTCACTGTAAGACGACTGTCCGACCTCAACAGGGACACGCGGCCCAGCTGAGTCGAGACAGAAATGAGCAATTTCAGAAGGGATTCATCCGTGGCGATCAAATTGCCGGGCGGACGCACAATAGGGATCCTGACGATCGGCGCGCTCGCCGGTTCCGTCGTCGCCGTCGGTGGTATGGCCGTGGCGTCCTCCGCCACGAACAACCAGGTCATCTACGCCTATGTCGCGAAGAAGACGCGCTACGTGCGCATCGTGAACGCCACGACCACGTGCAAGACCACCGAGTACAAGGTGAACTGGAACAGGACCGGCCCCCAGGGCGAGCCCGGCCTGGGCGCCACCGGCCACTCAGGTCCACAGGGGCCACGCGGCCCGCAGGGATCGAAAGGCGACACCGGCCCGCAGGGACCCAAAGGCGAAAAGGGTGACACCGGCTCCCAGGGACCCAAGGGTGATAAGGGCGAGAAAGGCGACGCGGGCCCTCAGGGACCGCAAGGGGAGCGCGGCCCGCAGGGTCCGGCGGGTTCGACATCTCTCCGGGTCAGCTACAACGCAAAGGCGTTCAAGCTGACGTCGCCGACCTCGGACCACGTCATATGCCCGGACGGGTGGTTCGCCACCGGCGGCAGTTACACGTTGTACAAGGGGGACGTGGACGACGTGACGGGAACCGCGCCGTACGCGCCTTCAGGGTCCCCTATCGGCTGGTCCATCTACGGCGACAAGATCGAGGGTTACGTCGACATGGTCTGCGTCAAAGCCTGACCCCTGCCGCCTCACCAGGGCAGTGGCCGGCGCCGGCTGACGTCATCGTCGGCGCCGGCCGACGGCGGCCACGGCGTATCCGGCCGCTGTGTCGATCTCTCACGGCACCCGATGGCGTCGGCGGGCCCGCCTTGGTCTTGGACCTCAACCAGACAGCGCCAGGCATCGGCCGGCTGCATGATCTCGGAACGTATCCAGCCCGGGGTCAGTGACACAGCCGTAGCACCGTACGGCGAGACGCGATGGGGTAGGTCTGGTACATGGCCGATGAGCCATCTCACCGATGGATGGGAGCCGGATCTCGATGCCGGCGATTCCGTCCTGCGCCGGTTCGTCCTGGCCAATGCCGATCGCAACGCGTTCGTGGCGTCGTGCTCGGGTGGGCGATCCCAGCGCTGGGACGATCTCGCCGCAGCCGATCCCGCGTCCCCGATCATGTTCGCCAACGCCGCTGTGCTGCTACGGCCACCGGCGTACATCGACCTGCCGGACACGATTCGGCGGCTCATCGATTTCTATCCTCCGGAGCGGCACTTCGTCTTCCTGTCGGCGTGGCCGACGCCCGATCTTTCGTCAGCGGGCATGGAGTTGATGGGCCATCCGCCGTTCATGATGCGCCCGCCGGGCGGTATGCCGCCGCCTCTTCCGGACCGGCTCCGGACCGTCCAGGTCACGGATCGGCGCTCGCTGGACGAGTTCGTGAACACGCTCGTCGAGGCGTACCCTCTGCCGGAAGCACCGGGAACGATACTCAGCGACCTGCGGATTCTGCAGGGCCCGATCCGGCTTTTCGTGGGATACATCGACAGTCGTCCGGTTGCCACCAGCGGCGCTCGTCTTGGACATGGAATCGTGGACGTTGAGTGGGTGTCCACTCTGCCGTCGCATCGCGGCCGGGGAATCGGCGCCGCCCTGACGTGGGCCGCCACGCTGGTCTCTCCAAGCGACCCGGCCACGCTCATCGCCAGCGACGAGGGCCAGCCGGTTTACGAGGCGATGGGCTATCTGCGACTCATGCGACTGACGATGTGGCATCGGCCGCCGGTGGCAACCGTGACGCCAAGACCGCCGGACCGATCGGCCGTACGGTGAACGACCTGATCATGCCGATCTTCTTCCGGCACTTCTACGAGAAGGCCACCGCCTGGCTCTACACCCACGACCTGGACCGGCCACGGTCCCCCGTCAGCGGTTGACGAGGGGGCCGGAGCCGGTGGAGCCGCGGACGACGAGCTCAGGCTGGAAGACGAGCTCCAGGTGCTTGGACGGACTGCCACCGATCTCCTCCAGGAGGGTCTCCGCGGCGGCCGCCGCCATTGCGGCGATCGGCTTGCGCACGGTCGTCAACGGCGGGTCGGTGAACGCCATCAGCGACGAGTCGTCGAAACCGACGACCGACACGTCGCCCGGCACCGACAGGCCCCGCTCCCGCGCCGCGCGGATGGCGCCCAGGGCCATGACGTCGCTCCCGCAGAAGATGCCGGTGCAGCCTCTGCCGATGAGCGCCGCGGCGGCGGCCTGGCCGCCCTCGACCGAGAACAACGAGTGCTGGATGAAGTCGTCGGCGTCGGAGATGCCCAGCAGTTGCGCCATCGCCTGCCGGAAGCCCTCGATCTTGCGGATGACGGGCACGAACCGGCGCTGGCCGAGCGCGAGGCCGATGCGCTCGTGGCCGAGGTCCACCAGGTGCTGTACGGCCAGGCGGGCGGCGAGCCGGTCGTCCGACGAGATGAACGGCGCGGGGATGGACTCGTTGTATCCGTCAACGAGGACGATGGGCACGCCCCGGTCGGTGAGCCGGGTGTAACGGTCCATCCGGGCGGTCTGGTCGGCGTGCAGGCCGGAGACATAGACGATGCCGGAGACGCCCCGGTCGAGCAGCATCTCCGTGAACTCGTCCTCGGGGGCGCCGCCGGGCTCCTGGGTGCACAGGATCGGGGTGTACCCGTGCTGGACCAGCGGCTTCTCCATCGCCTGCGCGAACGCGGGAAAGATCGGATTGCCGAGCTCGGGGATGACCAGGCCGATGAGACCGTTGCTGCGCCGGTGGAGCCGCTGTGGCCGTTCGTACCCCATCAGGTCGAGCGCGGTCAGCACAGCCTGGCGGGTGGCCGGTGACACACCCGCCTTGCCGTTGAGCACACGACTGACCGTGGCTTCGCTGACGCCTGCCTGAGCCGCGATGTCGGCGAGCCGCGCGTTGGTCATGACCATAAGGCTCTCCCGAGGGGACAGTCGCTAGGTAAGCGGGGAATCGGGAGCAGGAGGGCCGTCACGGCCCGATCGTGCGGTGGCCTGGCTGGTCTGCGCATCAAAAGCTCCGTTCTCCGCACTGGTAGATGTGTGACGGTGTGTAATGATCGTGTGACTCGCCAGGTGCGAACTTCCCCCGGCGCGGCGTATGGCCTCGGGTACCACGTCGTATGGTGCCCGAAGTACCGCCGCCTGGTTCTGAGCGGGCCGGTGAAGATCCGCCTTAAGATCGCGGCGCTCGAGGTGATGCCCAACCAACTGCACCTGTTGGTCACGCCGCACCGGAAGAACTCGCCATCGTATGTGGCCGACCGGTTCAAGGGTTTCACCTCCCATCACCTGCGCGCCGAGTTCGGCCACCTGCGCTCCCGGCTCCCCATGTTGTGGTCGTGCTCCTACTTCGTGGCCACGGCCGGTGCGATGTCCACGGACACGGTGCGGCGGTACGTCGAGACGCGGTACGAGCGGCCTGCCAAGGGTGGTGGCGGTGCGTAGGTCGTACAAATTCCTCATGCGCCCGACCACGCATCAGCAGATCGCCCTGACCGCGTGCCTGGACGACCACCGGACCCTCTACAACGCGGCGCTGGAAGAGCGGCGCGAGGCCTACAGGCGGGCGAAGGTCGGCATCCGGTACGGCGACCAGTCCGCCCAGCTCAAACAGGTCCGCGCCGGCGACCCGGACCAAGCCCGCTGGTCGTTCTCCTCCCAGCAGGCCACGCTGCGCCGGTTGGACAAGGCGTTCCGCGCGTTCTTCGACCGCGTGAAGAAGGGCCAAACCCCCGGATACCCGCGTTTCAAGGGGCGGGGCTGGTTCGACACGGTCGAGTGGCCCAAGGATAGGGACGGCTGCCGATGGGACTCCCAGCCTGAACACCCGTCCGCGACGTTCGTGTGGCTTCAAGGTGTCGGGCATGTGCGGGTCCACCAGCACCGCCAGGTGCGGGGCGCCGGGTGAAGACGATCAGCGTGAAGCGGGAAGGCCACCGCTGGTATGTGATCGTCTCCTGTGATGACGTGCCCGCCGAGACGTTGCCCGCCACGGGTGCGGTCGCGGGCATCGACATGGGTGTGGCGTCGTTCCTCACCACGTCCGACGGCGCGCACGTCGGCAGCCCCCGCCACCTGGCCGCTTCCGCTGACCGGCTCGCGGCGGCACAGCAGGCTCTTGCCCGCAGGAAGCGCGGCTCGAAACGGCGGCGCAAAACCGTCGCCCGTGTCGCCGCGCTGCACGCCAAGGTGCGTCGCCGGCGCCTGGACGGCGACCACAAGGCCGCGACCGCTCTGGTCCGCGACTACGACGTGATCGTTCACGAGACGCTCAAGGTCGCGAACATGACCAAGAGCCCGGCGCCGAAACCGGACGGCACAGGCGGATACCTGCCCAACGGCGGGTCCGCGAAATCCGGGCTGAACAAGAGCATCTTGGACGCGGGTTGGGGGGTGTTCCTGACGATCCTCGCGCACAAGGCTGAAAGCGCCGGGCGTGAGCTGATCGCGGTGAACCCTGCCAACACCTCCCGCACGTGCGCCCGATGCGGGCACGTGGCCAAGGAGAACCGCCTCACCCAAGCCGAGTTCCGATGTACGGCGTGCCGCCACACCGCACACGCCGACATCAACGCGGCCAAGAACATCCTCAGGGCAGGGCTTGCCCTTCGCGACGCCGCAGCGGCTTAGCGAGAAGCCGCCTCCTTCAGGGGGCGGAGGAGTCACTACTTTAGAGATTTTCCACTGGCCCACCACGTGGCGGAATCGGGCGCCAGGCGGATGACGTCGCCGGAGACGACCGGCTCGGAGCTGGCGAGGAGCAACCGGGCTCCCTCCATCGACGAGCCGTCCACCTCGATCCATCGGGACGTCATGTTCGCCAGGCACATGAAGGAGTCGTCACGCGTGAACGCCAGCGTCCCGGCGGGAGTGTCGTGCCAGGTGAGCCGGCCGTCGCCGAGCGCCTCGCGCCTGATCCGCAGCGCGGCGCGGTAGAGGTTCAGCATGGACGTGTCGTCCCTGAGCTGGGTCTCCACGCTGAGGTCGCGCCAGTCGGCGGGGACGGGGAGCCAGCTTTCGTAGATGCCGGGCGGGGTGAACCCGAAAGGGGGCTCCTCCGTGGCCGTCCACGGGAGGGGGACGCGGCAGCCGTCCCGCCCGCTCTCGGGGTCGCGCAGCCGCTGCGGGTCCTGCAGGAACTCCTCGGGCAGGTCGAGCACCTCGGGCAGCCCGAGCTCCTCGCCCTGGTAGAGGTAGGTGGAGCCGGGCAGCGCGAGCATGAGCAGGGCCGCCGCCCGCGCGCGGCGCACACCTTGGGCGCCTCCGCCGTACCGGGTGACATGCCGTTTGACGTCGTGGTTGGACAGGACCCAGGTGGAGGGCGCGCCGACGAGGGCGGCGGTCTCGAGCGACTCCTCGATGACGGCGCGGAACTTCGCGGCGTCCCATGAGGTGGTGAGGAAGTGGAAGTTGAACGCCTGATGCAGCTCGTCGGGCCGGACGTAGTCGGCGAGCCGCTGGGGTGAGGGCGCCCACGCCTCGGCGACGCCGATCCGCTCGCCGTCGTAGGAGTCGAGGATCCGGCGCCAGGCGCGGTGGATCTCGTGCACTCCGTCCTGGTCGAAGAACGGGACCACATCCGTGCCGATCATCTTGACCTGGTCGGCGTGGCCGACGTCGGGCAGGCCGGGCGCCTTGACCATGCCGTGCGCGACGTCGATCCGGAAGCCGTCGACGCCCAGGTCCAGCCAGAACCGCAGCACGTCGGCGAACTCGTCGTGCACCTCGGGGTGCTCCCAGTTCAGGTCCGGCTGCTGGGGCGCGAACAGGTGGAGGTACCACTCGCCGTCCTCGACCCGGGTCCAGGCCGGGCCGCCGAAGATGGACTCCCAGTCGTTCGGGGGCAGCTCGCCCCGCTCGCCCTTCCCGGCGCGGAAGACGTACCGCTCCCGCTCGGCGCTGCCCGGCCCGGCCTGTACGGCTTTCGCGAACCATTCGTGCTGGTCGGAGGTGTGGTTGGGGACGACGTCGACGATGATCCTGATGCCCAGCCGGTGGGCGTCGTCGATCAGCGCCTTGGCGTCGGCGAGCGAGCCGAAGATCGGGTCGACGTTCCGGTAGTCGGCGACGTCGTAGCCGAAGTCCGCCATCGGGGAGGTGTAGAACGGCGTCAGCCAGATGGCGTCGACCCCGAGCTCGCGGAGGTACCTGAGCCGGCTGCGCACGCCGAGCAGGTCGCCGATCCCATCACCGTTGCCGTCGGCGAAGCTTCGCACGTAAACCTGGTAGATGACCGCGTCCCGCCACCAGCGGGTGACGGCCTTCTGCGGCTGTACGGCAAGCTCGGTCATTGGGATCCCCCGATTCTCTGGAACGTCAGGAAATATCACCACGTGGGTGTTACGACTTCGTAGCGCCGGCGGTCAGCCCCGTTACAAGATCGCGCTGGACGAGCAGGAAGACAATGGCCACCGGAATGGCGATCAGCACCGCCGGCCCGGTCATATATCCCCACTTGGAGCGATGCGACTGATGGCATGCTCCTCCTGAATCGGGCGAACGGCGCCGGGCGGGGAGATCGGCACGCCGATGTATGCCGGAACGTAACAGTGCACGAACAGACATGAAAGGTCCTACAGAAACTTTCTGCAAATTCGTTACATCCGTGGCGCGCCAGTGAATCACCGGGTCATCCCATCTATTGCTTACTCGCAGGTCAGCCCGGCTACCGCCACCCCAACCGACTGGCCCCCGGGACAAGAAAACGTTTCCGTAACGCGAGGTTGCGGGAAGATGCCGAATTTCTCACGCTATGTATGGACACGAGCGCCGTAACGCGATGTACTACGTCATCCAATTACATCGACGGCTGGGCGATCCGGGCCTGCGCGCCCGGAGAGGGACGAGCTTCCAATGAGCGAACACACCTCCGTACCGCCGGGCGAGGAGCGGATATGAGCGCCGTCGTCCTCGACAGTGTGACAAAGGTGTATCCGGGCGGATATCTGGCCGTGGATCGGATGAATCTGCGCGCCGAGGAAGGTGAGCTGCTCGTCCTCCTGGGCCCTTCCGGCTGCGGGAAGTCCACCCTGCTTCGCATGATCGCCGGCCTGGAGGAGATCACCGCGGGCGACCTCTGGCTCGGCGGCAAGATCGCCAACCACCTCGCCCCGCGCGACCGCGACGTCGCCATGGTGTTCCAGAACGGCGCGCTCTACCCGCACCGCACCGTGCGCGGAAACCTTTCCTTCCCCCTGGAGATCGCCAAGGCCAACCCCGCCCAGGTCAAGGAACGCGTGATCGAGCTCTCCCGCGCCCTGCACATCGAGGAGACTTTGGACCGCAGGCCGGGAACGCTCTCCGGCGGCCAGCGCCAGCGGGTCGCGATGGGCCGCGCGATCGTCCGGCAGCCGTCGCTCTTCCTTATGGACGAGCCCCTGTCCAATCTGGACGCCGGCATGCGGACAGAGCTGCGCATGGAGATCTCGTCACTCGTGCGCGCCCTCGGCGTCACCACCATCTACGTGACGCACGACCAGGTCGAGGCGCTCACGCTCGCCGACCGGATCGCCATCATGAACCGCGGCGTGCTGCAGGACATCGGCACCCCCGCGCAGGTCTACAACGACCCGGCGACCGCCTTCACCGCGGCCTTCCTCAGCTCGCAGCAGCTCAATCTGCTCGCCGCGACGGTACGCACTCCGCAGAACCAGTTCATCATGCTCGATTTCGGCCCGCACCAGATCACCATGCCCTGGACCGATCCACGGGCGTACGCCGTGTCCCAGCACACGGGCCACCAGATCATCATCGGCATCCGGCCGGACGCGCTCGCCCCCGTCCCGGAGCAGACCGACGGCCCCAGCTTCCTCGGCCGGGTGCGGACCCTCGAGTACCACGGCCACGAGTGGCTCGCCTACCTCGAGGCCGGCATCCCCTCGGTGACCGTACCGGAACCGCCGGAGCCGCGAGGCGGGCGCGCGAACGGCAGCAGCGGGAACGGCGACGGGAAGACACGCTCGATCATGCGCCGCCTGTTCAACAGTGGCGGCGACGAGCCCGAAGAGGACACGACCACCCCGTCCGCACCGGGCAACGGCCATCATCGGCGGGCCGACCTGATCGTCCGGCTCGGCTCCCGTCCCGTGTGGAAAGCGGGCCAGCACGGCCGCGTCGCGGTGGACGTCTCACGCCTGATGCTGTTCACCATGTCCGGTGCGCGCATCGACCCGCCCCGCCGCTGAGCCCCTCATCCGGTACGGCTGACGCCGGCGCGGGCGAGCACGGAGACGATCTCGACCAGGCGCACGACCTTGTCGACTTCGGCGCGGTGGAAGGCCGGGCCCTGCGACCGAGCGACCACGAGGTGGAGGCCGTCCATCGGCACGCTCACGACATTGAGGGAGCCCTCCGCGAAGGCGGACGGGCGCAGCGGTGTGAGATCGGCGGCCGGCACGGTCTCCGGGGCCTGCCAGCTGCCGTGCGCGATGTCGCCCGTGTCGGAGCGCACCGCGACCGCCCACTCCGCGCTGATCAGGTCGGACACGGCGTCGACCAGCGTGAGGAAGGCCCGGTCGGGGTCGCCGGCGACGTGACCGAGCAGGTCGTAGTCGGGGCTCGTGCCGGGGGTCTCGCGGGTCGGCCAGGCCGCCTCCACCCGCGCGCCGGGCACCACTCCGATCCGGTCGCGCAGCTCGTCGGCCCCGAACGCCCCGGGCCAGGAGACGGTGAAGTCGTCCACCGCCCGTCCCGCCTGGCGTTCGAGAACGGTCACCTGCAGGATGTCGGCCCCCATCACGCCGAAAGCGCGCGCAACCTGACCGAGCACCCCGGGCCGGTCAGGAAGCGATACGCGTAGCCGCAGCAACACCCTCATCACCTCCTAGCGACACAACAGTGTCGGACTCGCGTTTCACCGACATTGCGGAGATATGTCCAAACAGAGTCCATCCACCGCTCCTCCTTGATCGTCCCCCACCCTGCCGGAGCCACGGCCCCCGGGCCCGCTTTCTGGAACTTTCCGCAACCGGATTTCAAAGAACCCGCCGCCCGGGTGGCTTCCGGGCCACGCGTGGCGTCCCCCTCGATACGCTGGATCCTTGGACGCCGACCTGTCGAAGGCGACCGCCCACTGGATCGAGCGCGGCACCGTCGCGTGGAAGGGCGAGATCTCCTCCTCCGCCCGTTACGCCCTGGCGTTCTCCGCCAAGGGCGACATCGCGTACGACGCGCGGGCCGGCGATCTGACCGGAGACATCCGCCTGATCCGGCTCACTCCCGGCTCGCTCACCGGCGCGCAGCAGGCGAAGTGGCCCCACCTTGCCGTCTACTCGGCGCTGACGGTCGACCCGCCGGACACGGACCTGGTCCGTACGGCACTGCGGGGACAGGTCGTGGCCGTCGAGAGGGACGCCTCGGGCGGGCTGCTGACCGCGACCGGGGTCCAGATCCCCGGCGTGCTCGACGACGTCTACACCGCGGCGGCGTCGAGCACGCTCGGCCCGGCCGGGAGCCTGCGGCCCAGGCTCGCGCTGTGGGCGCCGACCGCGCGGAAGGTGGAGCTGGCGCTCTACTCCGGCGCCCGCGGCGGGAGCCGTACTGTCCTGCCGATGAGGCGCGACGACGCGACCGGCGTGTGGTCGGTCACCGGGCCGCCGACGTGGCAGGGCAGGTACTACACCTATCTCGTCACCGTGTTCGCGCCGTCCGCCGGAAAGATCGTCACCAACGAGGTGTCCGACCCCTACAGCCTGTCGCTGTCGGCCGACGGCGTGCGCAGCCAGATCGTCAGCCTGGACGACCCGCTGCTGACGCCCGCCGGCTGGGACGGGCTGGTCAAGCCCGCCGCGGTGCGCCAGGACAGGGCGTCGATCTACGAGCTGCACGTGCGGGACTTCTCCGCCTCCGACGACTCGGTCCCCGCCGGGCGGCGCGGCACGTACGCGGCGTTCGCCGGGGACGGCGCCGGCATGAGGGCGCTGCGCGCGCTCGCGGCGGACGGGCTGACCCACGTGCACCTGCTGCCGGTCTTCGACTTCGCCACGGTCCCCGAGCGGAAGGCCGACCGGACCGAGCCGTCCGGCGACCTCGCCGCGATGCCGGCCGACTCCGACGAGCAGCAGGCCCGCGTCGCCGAGACCGCGGCGAGGGATTCCTTCAACTGGGGATACGACCCGCTGCACTACACGGTCCCGGAGGGCTCGTACGCGACCGACCCGGACGGCCACGGCCGGATCAAGGAGTTCCGCGGCATGGTGGCGGCCCTGAACAGGGCCGGGCTCCGCGTGGTGATGGACGTGGTCTACAATCACACCCACTCCGCCGGGCAGGAGGCCACCTCGGTCCTGGACCGGATCGTGCCCGGCTACTACCACCGGCTGCTGGCGGACGGCACGGTGGCGAACTCCACCTGCTGCGCCGACACCGCCCCCGAGCACGCGATGATGGGCAAGCTCGTCGTCGACTCGATCGTCACCTGGGCCCGCGACCACAAGGTCGACGGGTTCCGGTTCGACCTGATGGGCCACCACCCGAAGGTCAACATTCTGGCCGTACGCGCGGCCCTGGACGCGCTCACCGTCGCCAAGGACGGCGTGGACGGTGAATCGATCATCCTGTACGGCGAGGGCTGGAACTTCGGCGAGGTCGCGAACGACGCCCGGTTCGAGCAGGCCACGCAGGCCAACATGGCCGGCACCGGGATCGGCACGTTCAACGACCGGCTGCGGGACGCGGTGCGCGGCGGCGGGCCCTTCGACGAGGATCCCCGCGTGCAGGGCTTCGGCTCCGGCCTGGCCGGGGCGCCCAACGGCTCCCCCGCCAACGGCTCGGAGGCCGACCAGAGGGCGCGGCTCGCCGGCTACGAGAACCTGATCAAGATCGGCCTCACCGGCAACCTGAGGGACTACGTCCTCCCCTCGGGCGAGAAGGGGTCCGAGATCGACTACAACGGCGGCCCCGCCGGGTACGCCGCCGCGCCGGGCGACGTCGTCGCCTACGTGGACGCCCACGACAACGAGACGCTGTTCGACGCGCTGGCGTACAAGCTGCCGCGGGCGACCACGCCGGCCGACCGGGTGCGGATGCAGTCGCTGTCGCTCGCGACGGTGGTGCTGTCGCAGGGCACGGCGTTCGTCCACGCGGGCAGCGAACGGCTCAGGTCGAAGTCCCTGGACCGCAACTCCTACGACTCGGGCGACTGGTTCAACCGGCTGCTGTGGGACTGCTCGCAGGGCAACGGCTTCGGCTCGGGGCTGCCGCCCAAAACGGACAACGAGCCGAACTGGCCGTACGCCGAGCCCCTGCTGGCCGACCCGGCGCTGCGGGCCGACTGCGCCATGGTGACGGCGGCCCGGGCCCGCTTCGGCGAACTGCTGAGGATCCGTTCGTCCTCACCCGCCTTCTCGCTCGGCTCCCCGGCCGAGGTCCGGAAACGGCTGTCGTTCCCCGGCGCGCGGACTCCGGGGGTCATCACCATGCATCTGGACTCCGCCGGCGTCGACCCGCGCTGGAAGTCGATCACGGTCGTCTTCAACGCGACCCCAGGGGCGCGGGCGCAGACCGTGACGGCGCTCATCGGCGGAGCGGTGGCCCTACACCCCGTCCAGGCGGAGTCGGACGACGCCGTCGTGGGGCGGTCCGCCTTCGATCCCGCCACAGGCACGCTGACGGTCCCGGCCCGGACGGTCGCGGTCTTCGTGCGGTCCTGAACCACGCGCCCGATCCGCGGCACGAACGATCGCCTGTCGCAGCTAACCGAACCTTGGGAGAATTTAGACATCTTTGGTGACATCTTTTCAGTCACGCGAATTTCGGTGGGGATCAACGACAGTAACCTCGGGGGATGTCCCTCCCCTGGCTACGCTCGTGGTCGATCCGCGCGCGTCTGACGTTCATCGCGACCATGGTCGCGGTGCTCGTTCTCATCCCCGTCGGCGTCGCCGCCGTCATCGTGATCCGCCACACCGTAGCCGCCGGAAACCTGAGCGACAGCCTGGACGGAGCGGCCAAAATCTCCGCCGAGGTCCGGGAGGGCCGGCTGCGCGACCCCATCCCGGCGAGCAAGAACGGCATCGATCTCATCCAGGTCGTCGCGCCCGGCGGCCGGATCATCGCGACCAGCAACGCGGCGAAGGACCTGCCCCTGATGAGCGGGACATGGCCCGCCCCGGACAACCGGGTCGCCCAGATCACCACATGCTCGCTGCCGGACCTCCCGTGCGTGTACATGACCGCCATCCGCGCCACCCCCGAGGCCGACTCCCCCGTCGTGTACGCGGGCCGCGCGGAGTCCGGGATCCTGGCCTCCCGGTTGCTGGAGGTGATCGTCGGCCTCCAGGTCGCGCTGCTCATCACCCTCGTCGGCTGGATCACCTGGAAGGCCGTGGGGCGGGCGCTGCGCCCGGTCGAGGCGATCAGGGCCGAGCTCGCCGAGATCACCGCCAGCGATCTCAGCTCCCGGGTCCCCCAGCCGCCGGGCGACGACGAGATCGCCCGCCTGGCCAGGACCGCCAACCACGCGCTGGAGCGGCTGGAGCGGTCGATCGAGCAGCAGCGCCAGTTCGCCGCCGACGCCTCGCACGAGCTGCGCACCCCCGTCGCGGGAATCCGCGCCCAGCTGGAGAGCGCCGTGCTCCATCCCGACGACCACGGCGAGGCGATCGAGGCGGCGCTGCGTGACACCGACCGGCTTGAGGCGATCGTGACCGACCTGCTGTTCCTGACCCGGATCGGGACGAGCGCGCACGCCGTGTGGGAGCCGGTCGATTTGGGCGATCTCGTCAGCGCCGAGGTCAAACGCCGGCCCGGCCGCCCCCAGATCGAGGTCGAGCTCGCCCCGCACGTGACGGTGAACGGAGTGAGCACGCACCTTTCCAGGGTGCTGACCAACCTGCTGGACAACGCGGAACGGCACGCGGCCAGCGCGGTCTGGGTGGAGGTGAGCCGGGCAGACCGCGTCGCCCTGCTGGCGGTGGGCAACGACGGCGAGACCATCCCGGTGGAGGACCGGGAGCGGATCTTCGAACGCTTCGCCCGCGTGGACTCGGCCCGCAGCAGACACCAAGGTGGGGTCGGCCTCGGCCTGGCCATCGCCCGCGCCGTCGTGGAGGCTCATCACGGCACGATCGGGGTCGAGGACGCGCCTCCCGGGGTCAGGTTCGTCATCCGGATCCCCCTGTCACCGGACGACACCGGATCTCCGCCCGCCTGAGGACCCGGCCTCCGGATCCAGGCCGGCGATCATGGCGGCCAGGTCGGCGCATCCCCGTCCTCGGCACCTGGCTCGCCGGCGGGCGCACCTACGATCGCCCGCCCCTGGCTTGATCACCCGGCCGAACGGCACGGAAAGTTAAACAGGACGCCCCTACATGTTCAGCTCGGGCACCCCTTGCGTGACACCCCCCTGGCTAGGTTTCGGGACACCCCCGAGCCGGGGGAGAGATCCCGCAGGTAGAAGGAGCCACTCGTGCGAGTCCTGGCCGTTGTCCCCGCCCGTGGAGGTTCGGCGGGCGTACCGCTGAAAAACCTGGAGAAGGTGGGCGGCACCCCGCTGGTCGCGCGAGCGGTCGGCGCGTGCCTGCGCGCGAAGCTCGTCGACGAGGTCGTGGTGAGCACCGACCACGAAGGGATCGCCGGGGTCGCGCGGGAGGCGGGCGCGCGGATCGTCGAGCGCCCGGCCGGCCTGAGCGGCGCCACCGCGTCCAGCGAGTCGGCCGTCACGCACGCCCTCGACCACCTCGCCGACGACCCCGAGGTGGTCGTCCTCGTGCAGTGCACCAGCGCGTTCATCGACCCCAGTGACCTCGACGCGGCGATCGCGAAGGTCCTCGACGGCGAGGCGGACGTGGTGTTCTCCGGCATGGAGACCTACGAGTTCGTGTGGACGGGCGGCGGCGCCGGGATCAACCACGACCCGGCCACGCGGCCCCGCCGTCAGGACCGCGAGCCGCACTTCCGCGAGACCGGCGCGTTCTACGTGATGCGCACGGCCGGCCTGCGCGAGCACGGGCACCGCTTCTTCGGCACGGTCGCCGTGCAGGCCGTCCCGGCCCGGCACGCGGTCGAGGTGGACACCCCCGACGACCTGGAGATCGTGCGCGCGCTCGCGCCGTTCGTGGACGAGCCGCTGCCGATCGACGTGGACGCCGTGGTCACCGACTTCGACGGCGTTCACACCGACGACCGGGCGTACGTGGACTCCGATGGCCGGGAGATGGTGGCGGTCAGCCGCTCCGACGGCATGGGCGTCGCGCTGCTGCGGCGCTCCGGGGTGAAGCTGCTCGTGCTGTCCACCGAGCAGAACCCGGTCGTCGCGGCCCGCGCGCGCAAGCTGGGCGTGCCGGTCCTGCAGGGGCTGAACGCCAAGCAGACCGCGCTGCGGGACTGGCTCACCATCGAGGGCCTCGACCCGGAGCGGGTGGCCTACGTGGGCAACGATCTCAACGACCTCGGCTGCATGGCCCTCGTCGGCTGGCCGATCGCGGTGCCGGACGCCCACCCGCGGGTCCGCGCCGCCGCCCGCGTGGTCCTGACCCGCGCGGGCGGGGCGGGAGCCGTACGGGAGCTGTGCGACCGGGTCCTGGCCGCCCGTCCAGACGTGGTGGAGGCGCCGCCGGTGCCACGGGCTTCGCTGCGGGTCAAGGGCGCGCCGGTCCAGATCGGCGAGTCTCTGGTGGGCCCCGGCCAGCCGGTCTACATGATCGGCGAGATCGGCATCAACCACAACGGCGACATCGACATCGCGCGCAGACTGATCGACGTGGCCGCCGACGCGGGCTGCCAGGCGGTCAAGTTCCAGAAGCGCACCCCCGAGATCTGCGTGCCGCTGGAGCAGCGCGGCCAGATCCGGCAGACGCCCTGGGGCGAGATGACGTACATGGAGTACAAGATCCGGACCGAGTTCGGCCGGGACGAGTACTCCGAGATCGCCAAGCACTGCGCGGAGCGCGGCATCGACTGGTTCGCCTCGCCGTGGGACGTCCCCTCCGTCGGCTTCCTGGAGGAGATGGACGTCGTCACGCACAAGGTCGCCTCCGCGTCGGTCACGGACCACGAGCTGCTGCGCGCCCTCGCCGCCACCGGCAAGCCGATCATCCTGTCGACCGGCATGTCGACGATCGCGGAGATCGACCGCGCCGTCGAGATCCTGGGCACGTCCCGCCTCGTCCTCATGCACGCCACCTCGACCTACCCGCTGCCCCCCGAGGAGGCCAACCTCCGCACGATCGTCACGCTCCAGGAGCGGTACGGCGTGCCGGTCGGCTACTCGGGCCACGAGCGCGGCCTGCAGATCTCCCTCGCGGCCGTCACCCTCGGCGCGGTCACCGTGGAGCGGCACATCACGCTGGACCGGACGATGTGGGGCTCCGACCACGCCGCCTCTCTGGAGCCGAGCGGCCTGGAGCACCTGGTGCGCGACATCCGCATCATCGAGACCTCGCTCGGCGACGGCGTCAAGCGCGTCTTCCCCGGCGAGGAGGCCCCCCGCGCCCGGCTGCGCCGGGTCGTGTCCGACTCCGCCGGAGCCGAGATCGCCTGACCACCCCCCTTCCCGTACGGCTCCCGCCTCCCGGACTTCCGCAGCCGTCGGGGAACGGGGAGCCGTACGGGGGCGGAAGCCGTACCAGAAGGAGCGATTTGATCACACTGTCAGTGGTCCTGCCGGTGCGGGACGGCGAGGCCTGCCTTCCGGACGCGCTGGCCTCGCTGGCCCGCAACCTCCGGCGGGACTTCGAGGTCATCGTGGTCGACGACGGGTCGGTGGACGCGACCGCCGAGATCATCGAGGACTTCCGGGGCGACCTGCCGGGCCTCGCGGTCGTGCGCAACTTGACGCCCGTGGGGCTGGCCGACGCCAGGAACCTCGGCCTGAAGCTGGCCTCGGGGCGGTTCGTCACGTTCCTCGACGGCGACGACTGGATCGCGCGGGGCTACCTGGCCGACCTCGTCGCGGCCGCCGAGGGGCTGGGCTGTGACTTCGTCCGGGTGGACCACGTCCAGGTCGAGGGCCGCAGGCGGGAGACGCACCGGGCGCCCGAGCCCCGGCGGAACGTCGTGCTGGACCCCCGCGACGCGATCCTGCCCGCGGACGCCAAGACGATGGTCGACTACCCCTACGCGTGGGCCGGGATCTACCGCCGCGACCTGGGCGACCTGCTGACGTTCCCCAGCGGCCTGCACACCGCGGAGGACCGGCCGTGGATCTGGCGGCTGCACCGGCAGGCGCGGTCGTTCGCCGTGGCGTCCCCAGCGGGGCTGTTCTACCGGCGCGGTGTGCCGGCCTCCCTCACCCAGATCGGCGACGAGCGGCAACTACACTTCTTCGACGCCTACGACCTGATCCTGGACGAGGTGGAGCCGCGGTTCCTGCCGAAGGCGGCCCGCAACCTCTGCGCGCTGCTCGCCCACCACGTCGAGCAGATCGGACGGTTCACGCCCGACCTGCGGAGCCGGTTCACCAAGCGGGCCACGGCGCTCCTCGGCCGCCTCCCGCGCGAGATCCTGGCCGCGGCTCTCGCCAACCTGGAGCCCGAACGCCGGCTCCTGGTGGAGGGCCTGATGGCGGGAGGCGGGCGTGGCTGACCGGCGGCTCTTCTACGCGTCGACGTTCTTCGGGGCGATGACCCTCGCGGCGGCGATCGGCGAAGGACGCTTCTGCGACGGCCACCGCACCCTGCTGATCTCGAACAACGCCGCTGTCCCGGAGATCACGCCCTCGCTCGACGAGACGCCCGGGTTCGCGGCGCTGCGCGACAGGTTCGACGACGTCGTGTCCTGGAACGAGATCATCGCGCCGTTGCACCCGTCGGACTGGAAGCCCAGGGCGATCGAGGTGCCGATGCTGGGCCGGCTCCTGAGCGCGCGGCTCGGCGGCCGGGCCGGGCCGGGCGCGCCGGCCGACCTGCCCCAGCTGACGGAGCTGGTGCTGGAGTCGATCGCGGTCCCGCCGTCCCGGACGCTGGCCGGGCTCGTCAAGGACTGCCCGATCACGGTGTATTCCGACGGGCTGATGAGCTACGGCCCGACCCGCGACCCGCTCCCCCGGGAGATCGCCGGACGTGTCACGCGCCTGCTCCACCTCGACCTCGTCCCCGGCCTCACTCCTCTGCTCCTGTCCGAGTACGGCGTGCCGCCCGAGGCGCTTACCGGCTCCGCCTTCATGAACGTCGTCGAGCGGGTCGGGAAGGCAGCACAAGCCGCGACGCAGGGCGAAGCGCAACAAAGGAACGTGATCGCGCGGGCCGGAGCCGAAGCACCACAAGACAAGGCGGTCACACGGGCCGGGGGCGAGACCCCGCGAGAGGAGGCGGTCATCCTCGGCCAGTATCTGTCCTCGCTGGGCATTCTCACCGCCCACGAGGAGGCCGGGCTGCATGAGGCGATGCTGCGCGGCCTCGCGGCGCGTGGGCACCGCAGGGTGCTGTTCAAGCCGCATCCGGCCGCCGGCCGACGGCACGCCCGCGAGCTGCGGCCGGTCGCCGCCGAGCTCGGGGTGGAGCTGGTCGTGGCGGCGGAGACGACCCCGGCCGAGGTGTTGTTCGCCGCGCGCCGCCCGGAGCTGGTGGTGGGCTGCTTCTCGACCGCCCTGGCGACCGCGCGGCGCTTCTTCGGTCTCCAGGTGGCGACCGCCGGCGGCGACCTGGTGCTGGAGCGGCTCTCACCGTACGAGAACAGCAACCGGATCCCCGCGACGATCATCGACGCCACACTGCCCCGGCTGGCCGCCGACGGTTCGCTGACCGATCCTCCGGCCGTGGACGTGAACGCCCTGGTCGGCGCGGTCGGGTTCTGCATGCAGAGCGCCGCCCATCCCGGCCTCCGTGACACCGCGGCGGACTATGTCCGCGACCACGGCACCGCCAGGTATTTCAAGAAGCGCCGCCTGGAATCGCTCGGTCTGCTCCCCGAGCCACAGCCATCCAACCCGCCCAAACCATCCCAGCGATCACGCCTGCGTCGCTTCCTCTCCGGCTGAATCCGTACAAAGCATTAGCGCCCCGCCAATCGGCGCCCACAGCAGTCGGCATGGGAGATCCTGACGGGCGAGCGCGGCGCGCTGGACCTGCACAGCCGCATTGTGGTGGGTGCGGCGTGTCGGCTGCGCACGAAACTGGACCTTCACGGGATCGCGCGTGGTTGCGGGGAACAACAGCTCGGTGGACGTGGTTTACATTTCAACCACTGGCTCTATCCGAGGAGTGCGGAGTGACCACACCGACTCTGACTCCACGCGTCGACATCAGGCGCGCGGATGAACGATTCTCCACGAAGATCTCCTGGCTGGACTCGAAGCACTCCTTCTCGTTCGGACGGCACCACGACCCGGGCAACACCCACCACGGCGTGCTGCTGGTCAACAACGACGACGTCGTGGACCCCGGCACGGGCTTCGAGACCCATCCCCACCGCGACATGGAGATCGTTACGTGGGTACTGCGGGGCTCGCTGGCCCACCAGGACTCCGAGGGCCACTCCGGGGTGATCTACCCGGGCCTCGCGCAGCGGATGAGCGCCGGCACTGGAATTCTGCACTCGGAGAAGAACGACTCCTGGCGCCTCCAGGGCGGCGACTCTCACACTGAGCCGGTCCACTTCGTGCAGATGTGGGTGGTTCCCGACAAGGGCGGCATCAAGCCCGGCTACGAGCAGCTGGAGATCGACGACGAGTTGCTGCGCGGGCGCCTGGCCACCGTCGCCTCCGGCATGCCGGGCCACGACGCGGCGATCCGCATCAAGAACAGGTACGCGGCGCTGCACGTCGCGCGGCTCGATCCCGGCGACATCGTCGAACTGCCCGACGCACCCTTCCTGCACCTGTTCGTCCCGCGCGGTGAGGTGACCCTGGAGGGCGCGGGCCCGCTGAACGAGGGCGACGCGGTCCGCTTCACCTCCACCGGCGGCCAGCGCGTCACGGCGACGAAAGCCGCCGAGATCCTCGTCTGGGAGATGCACGCCACCATCGCCGCGCCTTAGCCTCGATCCACCGATCAGGTTTCGAAGGGCATGGCCGCCTTCACGAAGCAATAGCCGCCGCTCTCTGCCGTCTGATCCGGAGCGGTCGCTGACGATTTTCGTACCTGAGGACAAGATTCCTGTACCGGCCTGTCCGCGGATCCTCGTCCTCAGGCGGGCGCAGTGGGATACTCAGCGTGAGCATGTGGACACGAAAGGACAACCAGAATGGTCGCCATCTCGCGAAAGTCCCACGCCAAGTTCGTCGCGTCACCGGAGAGCGCGGCCAAGCCGCTGCCGTCCAGCCCCCGGGAGCTCTTCGACGCGCTCCCCTCTCTCCCCGGTCTGCGGACCGAAGTCATCGACGGGAAACTGATCGTGAGCCCTGTTGGATCCCCCGAACACGGTTGGAATGCCACCATTCTGAGCTACGCCCTCCAACCACTGGTCGTTGAGCGCGGCTGGCGCGCGTACGTGGGAAATGTGGACGTCTGCATCGACGGCCCGCGTGACCCGGTGGAGCCGGACTTCGTGCTCGCCCCGGCGGACTGCCCCCGCTGGGGCCAGCGCGAGCTGCTGTCGTCCGGCCTGCTGCTCGTCGCCGAGATCGTCTCGCCGGGCAGCGTCGTCGAGGACCGGGACCGTAAACCCAGCATCTACGCCGCCGGAGGCGTCCCCGTGACGCTTCTCGTCGACCCTGTCGCGTCACCGCGTTCGGTGACGGTGTTCAGCGAGCCGAAGGAGGGCGCCTACCAGGTGACCACCCGTGTCTCGTTCGGCGCGCCTGTGCACATCCCCGGCCCGGTCGACTTCCTGCTCGACACCGGCGTTTTCACAGCTTGAGGTAGCGGCGCATACGGCGCTTGGCGCGGTAGCCGTACCGCAGGACCTTGGGGGGGACCTCCAGGCGCAGGCGGGCCCGGCGGCGGGCCGAGGCGTGCTCCGGTCCGTCGAGCAGGGATCGCGCCGCGGGCAGTTCGCCCGCGCGGGCGGCCGAGACGAGCTCGCTCAGGCGGGCCGTCCAGTCGCTCGCCTCGGCTTCGTGGAAGTAGTTCGCCTGGCACCACTCCGGCGCCGGCGTGCGGAAGGTTCCCTGGGCCAGGTCCTCCAGGGTGCCGAGGCAGCCGCTGCCCTCGAAGACCAGGTTGATCATCTCGGCGCTGACGCCGAAGTCCTCCAGCACCAGCAGCGGGACATCCTGGGCGATCGCCTCCAGGGCGGCCGTCGAGCTGATCGTGACGAACCCGGCGGCGTGGGTCAGGTGCTCGTGCATGGGCCCGGCGGCGAACCTGACCGCGTCCATCCGGACCCGGCCCTTCCCGGCCATCGACAGCCACAGCCGTTCGTAGTGGTGACGCTCGTTGTGGGTCTGCCGCTCCGATTCTCGCGCGCGGAGCTTGACCACGACGTCGAGGTCCGGGCGCTTCTCGGCGAGGGCGTGCAGGGCGAGCAGGATCGCCTCCCGCTCATCGCGGCGGCGCGGCACCTTGGCCTGGGTCGCGAAGACCACCCGGTCACGTTCGCCATGCCGTACCGATCCGAGGTTCAGGTAAGGCAGCCGGGCCAGCGCGGCGCGGCCGCCTCCGCCCAGCTCGCGGCCGAGAGCTGAGAACTCCCCCACCTCCCGGCCGCTGTGCACGACGAACAGGTCACAGCCGCTGCGGTAAAGCCAGGCCTTCTCGGTGGCGGGGACGGAGATTCCCGGCAGCCCGGACACGAACGCCGGACGCGGGGCGAGGCCGCTCAGGGTCTCGGACACCAGCGCGTCCACCACCGGACCCGTGCAGGCCACCAGGACCGCGTCCGGCCGGAACCTCTCCGCCGCGCGCCGCAACTGCCGCGCGGACAACACGGCCGGGAGCCGCCCCGTGTCGCCCGAGCTCAGGACGACGCCGCCGGCGAGCGCGTCGTCCCGCGTCGCGAGCCTCGTCCCGCTCACCGCGGCGCGGATCTGGTCCTCGGACGGGGCGATCGGCGTCCGGACCACCGCCAGTTCGGTGGCCCACGTCTCAGGCAGCGCGTCGAGCAGGCCCGCTGCCCACTTCAGGTACGAGTCGGAGTCGGCCACGGCGAGCACCCGGGTCAATGAACAACCCTTTCATTTATGTACGTGTTTCATTTGTGTACGTGATCAAAACGGGCGAAAAGCTGCAGATGGGAGCGGAGTGACGGGCCCGCCGCGGGGGTCCACCACTCGTCGGGCACGTCGACCGCGTCCACGGTGACGCCACGCGAGGAGAGCAGCACGCGAAGCGAGGTCACCGCGGTCGATGGCAGGCTGAGCACCTGCTGCTCCGGCCGCAGATCGCGGAGCGTCATCTCGGCGGGCAGCCCGGTCTCGAACACCTCGACCCCGGGGATCGTGCGGATCCGCTCCAGATCGTCCGGGTCCTCGCGCCGGTGCGGGAAGTAGGCGACGGGCTCACCCAGCCGCTCGAGCCAGGACAGGTAGGCCTCGCGGTGGATCAGCCCGTTGCGCACGAGGGACGTGCCGAGCACGACGGTGCGCTCCGCGGGCGGCAGGTCGGCGGGCTGCGATCGCAGCCACGCGAAGTCGTGCCGGACGAGATCCACACCCAGATCCCGTACGGCTCGCGCGAGCTCGTCCGGGACGGGAAGCGCGGTGAAGACGGTCAGCCTGCGGCTGCGCAGGCGCATCCCCGCGGCCGCCCCGAGGATCGAGCGGGCGAGGCCGCCCTCGGCCCGGGCGCGCAACAGGGGCCGCCGCGCGGTGAGCAGCTCCAGGAGACGGATCGTGGCCAGGCCGTCGTCGACGAGCACCACCCGCCCGGGGAAGGCGGTGACCACGGCCCGCTGCACTCGGCCGGAGAAGGCGTCGCCCAGGACCCACGTCCGGCCCGGCGCCCTCAGCCCGAACGGCATCCGCGACCCCGGCTCGGCCAGCTCAAGGCCTTCGGGGAGGTCGAGTTTGGCGAGTTCACGTCCGGTCAGCCGGAGCGCGCGCTGCCCGGCTCTGGGGACGACCCGCGTGTCCGCGCCGAGCAGGCCGGCGTGCCGCGCCTCGATGACGCACAGCAGCTGCAGCGGGGACTCCACCCACGCCACGGCCGGCCCGTGCTGCCCGGCGTGTCGCCGGCCCGTGTTGTCCACGCCTGGTAAAGACCCTTTCACGACGTCCCGAAGCTAGCCGCCGAACGCGGACCGCCCCCGACGTTTCCGCGAACGGCAGGTGAACAGCGGCCGACGGCCTGCGTGACGCCATGAAGTCGATCAGCAGATGCCTCCCCAAAGCACCCTAAAGACCGAAATCGGGCACGGCCTGCGATCATGTGATTGCAGGCCGTGCGTTTCCGCAGGTAGCGGGCGGGTAATGTTGTTATCCGTGTTCGTGCCCAAAAACCCCTCCAGGTCCTGGACCTGGCTCGCCCTCGCCCTCACGATCCTCGCGTCCACAGTGCTTTCGGGGCCCGCCGCGGCCCGGGGAAAGGCCGTGACCGAGGAGCCGTGGCCCCGGCCTGCGGCCAAGCCCAACGTGGTGTTCATCCTCGCCGACGACCTCGATGCCACCGATCTCCGGAAATTTCCCAATATCTGGAACCTGTTGGTGCGGCAGGGTGCCACCTTCTCGCGCTTCTACGTCACCAACCCGTGGTGCTGCCCGTCCCGGTCCTCGATCCTGCGGTCGCAGTACATGCACAGCCATCACGTGGAGAGCAACCGGCAGCCCACCGGCGGCTTCCGGCAGTTCCAGCCGCTGGAGGCGTCCACGATCGGCACCTGGATGCAGGCCGCCGGCTACCGCACCGCCCTGATGGGCAAGTACCTCAACCAGTACCCGTCTCCGGGGAACAAGTCGTACGTGCCGCCCGGCTGGGACGAGTGGGCGGTGCCGGTCACGCGCCTCTACGAGGAGTACGGCTACGCGCTCAACGAGAACGGCGTGATCCGCCAGCACGGAAACTCCGCGTCCGACTACCTGGAAGACGTGCTGAGCGGCAAGGCCTCCGGCTTCGTGGCCGAGAAGAGCCCGTTCTTCCTCTATCTGGCCCCCGTGGCGCCGCACAAGCCGGCCAACTACGCGCCACGCCACGCGATGGCGTTCGCCGGGGAGAAGGCGCCGCGCACTCCGTCGTTCGACCAGGCCGACCTGAGCGCGGAGCCGCAGTGGCTGCGGAGCAAGAAGCCGCTCGGGCCGAAGGTCGTCCAGCGGATCGACTGGCTGTACCAGGACCGCATGCGGGCCATGCTCGGCGTCGACGACATGGTGGGCAATCTGGTCTCGTCCCTTGAGCGGGCGGGCCGGTTGCAGGACACCTACATCTTCCTGACCTCGGATAACGGCTTCCACCTCGGCCAGCACCGGCTCAGGCCGGGCAAGACCACGCCGTTCGAGGAGGACATCCGGGTGCCGATGGTGGCCAGGGGGCCGGGGATCGTCCCGGGCAGCACGGTGGACCTGCTGACGTCCACCGTCGACCTGGCGCCCACGTTCGCCGAGCTGGGCGGGGCCGTCACCCCGTGGTTCGCCGAGGGGCGCTCGCTGGTCCCGGTCCTGCGGGGCCGCTCGGTGCCGTGGCGGGACGCCGTGCTGGTCGAGTACGCGCATCCGCCGTACGGGCAGTCGGCGTACCCGCCGAGCTACAACGTGCTGCGCACGGCGCAGTACAGCTATGTGGAGTACTCCACCGGGGAGCGGCAGCTCTACGACCTCGCCGCGGATCCGTACCAGATGCGCAACCTGGCCGCCACGGCGGACCCGCTCCTGATCGGCAGGCTCTCCGCGCGCCTGGCGGTCCTGCACGGCTGCACCGGGCCGACCTGCCGGATGGCCGACAGTGATCTGCGGCCTGTGCTACTGGACCACCGCACACTGGAGAAGCTGACCAAAGGCGGCCCATCCAGGGACTAATGACCCCGATCGCCACGAAACGACCGCGCGAACAATACGAAAAGCGCTCCACCTGGCCCGTGAGGACCAGGTGGAGCGCTCTCGTTTTGCCCCGGGGAGGGGCTGGCCCGCGCGAAACGGGACGATCTGTTGAGGGCCGGGGGCTAGCTAGCTTCGCTCGGCTGTGCTACCCGCATATCGCGCCGGGATTGGCGATAGCGGCCCGGAGGTCGATGTCCGAGACAAGGCCATCAGGCCGGTCATGGCGACCAGCGACATCAAGTCGGTCAAAGACGGTGTCGAAGGTGGGTCTGTAGGCAAAGCCTTCGGCTGGCCTATCTCTGTAAATGTACGTCCCTGCTTCGCGAAGTCGGTTATACGTATTCAGACTTCTCTGACCGTCTGGCAAGTGCCCGATGTCTGCGTTTCCATCCGCCGTGGCCCGAAAATCGTTCCGGGAAATCCGGTTATCCGGGTCCTGCTCGTGGTGGGCTGCCGTGTCGACAGCGCGGAAGTAGTCCAGGAACGTTCGGAACGCACCCAGGCAGTCGTCGAGCACACCCGCGTTCGCGGGCGTCGACGTCACGAAGAGCGCGCCGGTGACCAGGGTGCCGACTAGGGCGACTGACGCTACACGGCGTGCAACGAAACGCTTCATGCAGTTCCCCTTCTTGTGATTGGGCCCATTGCCGCGGCACGTCTACGATCACGCAGATCAACGAGCGACACCAGGGCGTTGACCGGTAATTAGTAGGGAACTTGACCCCGCCCGGTCGGCCGTCCCATCGGGCTGGCTCCTCACCGCTCAAGAACAGCAGAAGGCCCTTGCCGAACTCCTCGGGATGCCTGGTCAGCCTCATCGACACGGGGCCAGCGCGGCGAAAAATGCGGATATCCGAGTTCTCGCAATTGGTCTCTTTCGCTTTGAGGGAGTCCAGCGCCATGATTGTGACGACTTGACACCACCCCGTCTGCTTTCTGTGACCAGCGAAGATTGAGTTAATTGTGGTCTTATCGTTTCGCCGCCACAGTTTGGCGGGTGAGCTGCTGGTATTGCAGCTCGCCATCGTCGTGGTCGTGCTGGTGGCGGTCGGTGCGGTCTCGCTGGCGCAGTCGGCGGCGGAGTTCGACCAGGTCGAAGGGCGCCGGGTGACGGCCCTGGCCGAGCTGGTGGCCGGAAACCCGCTGGTGCGCACCCAGCTCGGCCAACCGGGGTCCGGGGAGACGCTCGCCCCGCTCGTGCAGACCACGATGACCGAGTCCGGTGTCACCTCCGTGACGATCGCGGACAGGAGCGGGAAAATCGTCAGCTCGACGGATCCCACACTGATCCGGACGCGGCTGCCCCTTGGCGACCCGGGTGTGGCCGCCGGACGCGGCTGGTCCGGGAAGCTGGCGGTGGACGCTTCCCCCGAGTTGGTGGCCCAGGTCCCGGTGGCCGGCGCCGCCCCGGACAATCTCGGCCGGCAGCTGGGCACGGTGATGATCGGTGAGGCCTCGCCGAGCATCGCGAGGCGATGCTCTACGGGATCGCCGAGGGCGTGATCGCGCTCGACCCGCAGCTGCGGCTCACGCTGGTGAACGCGGTCGGGCGCAGACTGCTCGACCTGCCCGAGCACTGCGTCGGCATTGCGACGGTGATCGGCAACCTCGTCGACAACGCCGTCGACGCCGCCGCGGCGGCCGGCGACGGGGACCCCTGGGTGGAGGTCGAGCTGCGCCAGGACGCCTCAAGCGTGGAGATCGTGGTGCGCGACTCGGGCCCGGGCGTGGCGCCCGAACTCGCCCACGAGGTCTTCTCCCGCGGCTTCACCACGAAAGCGGCCCAGGGCGGCGAGCGCGGCATCGGACTGGCGCTCACCCGGCTGGTCCGCAAACGCCGCGGCGGCGATGTCGCGGTCGCCAACACCCTCGACGGCGCCATGTTCACCGCTTCGATGTCCGTCGGCCCGCCGGCCGGCGAGACGATGAAGGGAATCCGATGATCGATGTAGTGGTCGTCGACGACGACTTCATGGTGGCACGGGTCAACCGCGGGTTCGTCGACCGCGTCGAGGGCTTCCACGTCGTCGGCGTGGCGAGCACCGGCGAACAGGCGATCACGACGGTCGGAGAGCTCCGTCCGGACCTGGTGCTGCTCGACCTCTACCTGCCCGACATCTTCGGGCTGGACGTCATCACGGGGCTGCGGAGCGCGGGTCACGACTGCGACGTCCTGGTCATCAGCGCCGCCAGGGAGATCGAGGCGGTGCGCGGCGCCGCCCGCCGCGGCGTGGTCAACTACCTGCTCAAACCGTTCGACTTCGACGATCTGCGCATCCGGCTGGAGCAGTACGCCGCCCAGCGGAGCGAGCTGCGAACCGCGATGGTCAGCGGCCAGGCGGACGTGGACCGGCTGCTGTACCGAGCCACCTCGTCGGTGACGACGACCATGCTGCCCAAGGGCATGAGCGTGGAGACGGCGGATCTGGTCGAACAGGTGTTGCGCGGCCTCAACGGAACATCGTCCGCCGCCGAGTGCGCGGCCCGGATCGGCATCTCCAGGGTCAGCGCGCGGCGGTACCTCGAACACTTCTGCGCCACCGGCCGCGCCGAGGTGTCGCTGCGCTACGGAGCCGCCGGCAGACCCGAGCGCCGCTACCAGTGGCTAGGTTCCCGCATACCCTGATATGACCTGACCTTGGCGTATCCGGCGAAAGGAACCCCCCGTGCCCCAGTACACACTCCTCGGTGGCGGCTACCACGCCGAGATCAGCGAGCGGGGCGGGGCCCTGCGGGTGCTCCGGCACGGAGACCGCGAGCTGGTGACGAGCTGGCCCGAGGACGGGCCGATCCCCTACTACAGCGGCACGGTTCTGGCCCCCTGGCCCAATCGCGTCGTCGGTGCCGCGTACGTCTTCGAGGGGGAACGTCACGAACTGCCCGTCAACGAGCCCGGCCGCGGTCACGCCCTGCACGGCCTGGTCGCCGACCAGACCTGGACGTGCGCCGAGATGCTCGGCGTCGAGGACGACCACGGCTTCGTACGGCTCACGCGGACCGTCGAGCCGACGCCGGGCTACCCCTTCCGGCTCGCCCTGGAGGTGTGCCACACGCTCTCCGGGAACGGCCTGACCACGACGGTGACCGCGGAGAACGTGGGAGACAGGGCCGCGCCGTACGGCTGCGGCCCGCACCCGTGGCTGCTCGCCGGGTCCGAAGTGGCGGAGTACGAGCTCGACCTGCCCGCCGACCGGGTGCTGCTGACCGACGAGCTGCTCGCCCCGACCTCCCTTGAGGACGTGTCGGCGACGCCGTACGACTGCCGCACGCCGAGGGTGCTGCGGGACACGGCGATCGACCACGCCTTCACCGGGCTGGCCGAAGGCCGGGTACGGGTCCGCGGCCCCGAGGGCGGGGTCCAGATCACCTGGGACGCGCGGAGCCTGCCCTGGGTGCAGATCTGCACGGGAACCGGCCTCGGCCACCGGGGCCTGGCGGTGGAACCGATGACCTGCCCGCCCGACGCGTTCAACTCCGGCACCGATCTGATCGTTCTCAAGCCCGGAGACAAGCACGAGGCCGCCTGGACCATCTCAGCCTTCTGATCGGCTTCTGATCGGCTTCTGATCGGCCTCCTGATCGGCCTGCTGAGAGGGTCAGGCGCCGGGGAGCCTGGTCAGCAGGATGGGGGTGGTGGTGGGCTGGCCGGAGCCGCCCGCGGGCTCGACTGTGACGCCGAATCGCTGCGCGCCACCGGAGATCGCCAGCACGGCCGTCCTCGCGCCGCCCCCGCTGAGCAGGCCCGCCGGGCGGACCCCGCCGGGGCCGATCAGCCACATCTCGTAGGTCTTCGACGCGTCCAGGGCGCGCAGGCCGGACGAGGCGAACACCAACCGGCCGTGCGACGGCGACACGACGATCGTCGCCGAACCGCCACCGGTGATGGGCACCCGTTTCGCGACCGCGTCCGGCGCCGCGAGCAGGCTCTGCAGCGTACGGCTCTGCTCCAGGACCGCGTCCCGCTCCCGGACGGCGTCGACCGCCACCACGCCGGTCACGACCGCGGCGGCCGCTGCGGCCGCGGCCAGGCCCAGCGCGAGCCGGGACCGGCGACGTGGCGTGAGCCGTACCACGTTGGGCGGTGAATCGGGCTCGCCCGGCCTCTCGCGCCTCCCGACCAGCGGCGGGTCCTGCCGCACCTGGGCTATCTCCGCCATCACGCGCGCCTTCATCGCGGCGGGCGGGCGCTCCGCCACGGCGAGGCCGAGCCGTGCGGTGGTCTCGCGCAGCCCGCGGATCTCGACCGCGCACGCCTCGCAGCGCGCCAGGTGCTCCTCGAAGAGCCCCCGCTCCTCGTACGGCAGGGCGTTCAGCGCGTACGCGCCCGACAGGGCGTGGAGATCGTCGTTCATCGGTCCACCCCCATGCAGTCGCGAAGCCGTACGAGCCCGTCTCGCATTCTCGTCTTTATCGTGCCCAGCGGCACCCTCAGCAGACCGGCCACCTCGGGATAGCTGTAGCCGCCGTAGTACGCCATGGTCACCGCCTGGCGTTGCAGCTCGGTCAGGCCGTCGAGGCAGCGGCGCACCCGCTCGCCCTCAAGGCGGGTCGTCACGGCCTCGGCGACCTGGTCGTAGGCGACGTCGCCGCCCATTCTGGCGGCCCGTTCCTCCCTGGCGGAGGAGGCCTGGGCCGACCGCACCCGGTCGACGGCCCGCCGGTGGGCCATCGTGAGCACCCAGGAGAGGGCCGTTCCCCTGGCGGGATCGAAACGCGCGGCCGTCCGCCACACCTCGACCATGACCTCCTGGGCCACCTCCTCGGCCTGTGCCCGGTCCCGGACCACCCGGCGGACCAGCCCGAAGACGGGACCGCTGAGGCGGTCGTAGACGCGTTCGAAGGCGGCGTCGTCCCCTCGCGCCACCTGGAGCAGGAGGTCCTCCAGCACCGGCCCGCCCCCGTCTCCGGGGGCCGGCGGCAGCGAGACAACGTCGTTCACATCTGCTCTTCGTCGCACAAGTCACGCCGGATTGCCCGGGGCGGCATCTTTTTCCGGCCGCCTGTCCATGAGACAATTTCAGCGGGTGATGAATTATGACTTGTGTGATCGCCGGGGGTGGCCCGGCCGGAGCCGTACTGGCACTGCTTCTCGCACGGGCGGGTGTCGAGGTGACGCTGCTGGAGAAGCACGCCGACTTCCTGCGCGACTTCCGAGGGGACACGATCCATCCGTCCACGCTCCAGGTGCTGGACGAGCTCGGGCTGGCCGAGGAGTTCCACGAACTGCCGCACCGCAAGGCGTACGGCATGTCGATCGAGACCGACGAGGGCAGTCTGCCACTGGCCGATCTGCGGCGACTGCCCGGGAAATATCACTACATCGCCTTCGTACCGCAATGGGACTTCCTCAATCTGATCACGGCGGAGGCACGGAAGTACCCCAATTTCCGGTTGCTCATGCGATCCGAGGTCACCGGCCTCATCCGGGAGCAGGGCGTCGTGCGGGGCGTGCGCTACTCAGACGAGAGTGGCGAGCACGAGATCCGCGCCACGCTGACCGTGGCGGCCGACGGGCGCGGCTCCGACGTCCGGCGCGCCGCCGGTCTCATCCCCAGGGAGTTCGGCGCGC
>JBIOWF010000217.1:0-15892 GCA_044868295.1 Microtetraspora sp.
ACCTACTTCGTGCTCATGTTGTCGCCGGGCATGAACAAGGGCAACCCAAAGGGCCGCCCTAAAGATCATGGACAACGGCAATGACGCCGTACGCCCCCTACGTGCTCAAGCTGAATGTCGTCCTACAACGGGCGACGCCGGACCCCGCTGCGGCGTCACGGCTTCACGACACTGGACGACGCCGAGACCGAACTCGATCACGCGCGCGGCCTGCTCGCCCTGGATGAGGACCCGCACGCGCGCAGGAAGATCACCGAATTGATTCTGTCCACGCTCAAAGACACCCGAGCTCTGCCCCCGCTCGAAGAGGTAAGGCGGAAGGTCCGCACCCGCCAGGACCTCAACCAGACAGTCACTGTCGCCGAATGGATGGCCGAGTTCCTCAAACGGAAGAGAAAGATCGACGCCACCACCCGCCGCTCCTACGAGGCGCACATCCGGCTCTACTTCGTCCCCTACCTCGGGGAAATCCGGCTGGACCGGCTGCGGGTGTCCGATGTGGCGGGCATGTTCGACGCCATCGAGGAGTTCAACGACGTCATCGCCGCCGCCCGCGCCAGCGGCGACCCTGTCCAGCGGGCGAAGGTGAAGTACCGGCGGCCGGTCGGTGCGGCCACAATGCACCGCATCCGCGCCACATTGCGCCACGCGCTCAACGTGGCGATCAAGCAGGACCGGCTGATCGACTTCAACCCCGCAGCCATGGTCGAACTCCCCGACGCCGTCCGGCCCAAAGCCCTGGTGTGGACCGACGAGCGCGTCACCCAGTGGAACAGCGACTTTCAGCGGCGGTTCGCCGCTGAGCGGGATCGACGCGGCGACCGCCCTTTCAATGCCATCGGCGTCTACATCGCCACACCTCGCCCGTCGCCGGTCATGGTGTGGACTCCGGCCCACACTTCGGCATTCCTCACTCACGTGCGTGCTCACCGGTTGTATGCGCTGTATCGGCTGATCGCCCTGCGCGGCCTGCGCCGGGGCGAGGCGGTCGGCCTGCGCTGGAAGGACGTCGACCTGAAAGCGGGAACGGCGGGGGTGCACTGGCAGATCATCCAGCTCAGCTGGCAACCGATCCAGGGAAGGCCCAAAACCGACGCCAGCGACCGCACCATCGCGCTGGATGAAGAAACGATCAACATCTTGCGGGCTCACCGCAAACGCCAGGCAACTGAGCAACTCGCTGCGGGCGACGCCTGGGCTGACAGCGGGTTTGTCTTCACCGACGAACTCGGGCGGCCACTGCACCCCCAGCACGCCAGCGACCAGTTCTACCTACTCGCCTGCCAGGCAGGACTCCCACCGGTCCGGCTGCACGACCTTCGCCACGGCGCCGCCTCGCTCATGCTCGCCGCCGGGGTGGAACTGAAGGTGGTCCAGGAGACCCTCGGCCATGTCTCCTCCACCTTCACCCGCGACACCTACACCAGCGTCTATCCCGAAGTTGCCCGGGCCGCAGCCGAGTCCACAGCCGCGCTCATCACCAGCACGCCCGCCGCCGTGGACAGGGCTCGCCTGGTTCGCCTGCCGAGCAGGGCGGGTGAAATCGCCAACTGACTCATCCGTCGAAGGGGCAGGTCCGCTGATCAAGCGAGCCTGCCCCTGTTCGTGTTCGCACCGCGTTCGCGTGGGGCTGTTCCTGCTGAACGCACGGCCGGTTCCTGGGCGCCGGATACTCGTAAGCCGAGAGAAGGGGCAGCCTGCTTTGCTGCTGGCATGCCGTCATGAAGTAGGGGGATGTCTCGAGGCGGTCGCTCGTAGTCTTCCATGACCGTCGTTATGGTCCGGCCTGACGATATGCGCCTAAACGATCTACGCTGTGTCCGGTCCGTGCCCAAGAGCAACCAATGAGCGACCATCGGCGGCCTGCTTCACGAGCCGAGACTGCGGTACAGCGAGAAACCGCAGGTCAGAACCATAACGATGAGCGCGCCCTGAGGGATTCGAACCCCCGACCGTCGGATTAGAAGTCCGATGCTCTATCCGGCTGAGCTAAGGGCGCTCGTGCCTAATTGTGCATGATCCTTGGAGTGATTACGTACCCGGTTTCCACGCCCCGCCTCAGGTTGCGCCGCGAGGGGACAGCCAGGCTTGTAGTAGACCCCGTCGATGAGGGCGCGTCAGTAAGGGTGGCGGCCGGTCAAAGCCAAGTCCTTCCCCCCATGGTCATTCCATCCTGGCGTGATGTCGTGCTCTCGTCTGGGAGATCGTGGGTGGCCCCGCCCCCAGCCCCTTCAACCCGGGACGGGGCCACCGTCTTGAGCCCGTCTGCCTGCCCGGCGAGGGTGCGCAGCAGACGGGCGGCTAAATCGGGCGGACGGTATGCGCGGGACCTCTCCTCAGCTGCCTTCCGCCACGCCGTCACGCACGCGGCGCAGGATGCCTCGGACGGCTCCCACGGCAGGCTCGCCTCGCCGTTGCCGATCACGTACACCTGCGTCCCGCAAAGGGCCCGCACGATGCTGCCCGCTCTCGTGAGCTTCACCGCGTGCTCGTCGCCGCCGTAGGCCACCACGCCGATCACGCATTGCGTGGGACCGCTCTCAGCGACGGCCGAGCCGAGAAAGGGTGGCTCAGTCGAGCGGCCCCACCGGTCAAACCCACGCTCACCCGCCATCGACGGGATACCACTCACCGCAGGTCGCCCGTCGTGAGCCGGTCCCGCCCGCGAGATGCAGACGCCCAGCTCAACTCACGCTCAGGAATCAGCTGGTGCAACCGGCCGAAGAACGCGAGCAACGCATGCTCGGCGCCTCCCATCTCCCAGGCCATACAGCCGCCAGGCGTGCGCTCGGCCATATGGACCTTGCCCGACTCCGGATCCGCCACAGCCGCGATCTCCACGCCAGGCCAGTACGCGTACGGGTCGACATAGCAGCGCTCGCCCATGATCGTGTTGACGATCAGCTCCCAAAACGCTGCCTCGGCCGCCTCGATGGTTGGGTAGGGATTTCCCTGGCTGACGCTGTCGCTGATCAGCACGACGAGGGGCGGTGCCTCGTCGATAGGTGGTACCTGGCGTCCCGCCAGGCGTAGGAGAGGCGCGCTCGATGGGCGGGATCGTGGGGGACAAGCATGGGCGCACTCCGCGAATCACTCGTCATACGGAATTCTCAAGTCCGTATACAAAATTCGCTGCACAGTATGCTGCCTGTTAACCCGCGTAGCGGAATCAGGAGGCAAAGGTGACCGAGAAGGAACCCACCTACCGCCTCATCGCCCGGCGCATTAGAGACCAAATCGCCACAGGCCAACTCTCGCCCGGCGACAAACTCCCCTCCCAGCGGCTCCTTGCCCAACAGCATGACGTCTCCGAGATCCTCATCCGCCAAGCCCTCGACATCCTCCGCAACGAAGGCATGGTCGAATCCCGGCAAGGCTCCGGGACCTACGTGCGCGAGCGTCCGCTCGTTCGGCGCATCTCCTCCGAGCGCTACCGCGCCGACTTCATCCCATCCGCTGCAGGGCCCGAGACGTCATTCACCCGCGATCAGGGCATCAGCTGGGAGGAATACCGGCTCGACAAGGCGTTCCGCTGGATAGAAGCCGATGAGCGCCTGGCCGGCCTTTTCGGCGTCGAACTGGGCGCGCGGGTGCTGGAGCGGCGCTTTGTGTTCTACGCCAAGGGCGCGCCCACGCAGCTGTCCCGCTCCTGCCTCCTCGCCTCCGATGTGGAGGGCACGCCGGTCGCGGATCCGAAGAACGAACCCTGGCCGGGTGGGAACATCGGCCAGTTGCGCTCGCTCGGCATCGAGGTGGACCCGAAGATTCAGGAGTCAGTTGCCTCGCGGATGCCGACCCCGGACGAGGCGCGCATGCTCAACGTCGCCGCAGGTGTACCGGTGTTCGCTGTCACGCGCAGGATGCTGTCGGGCGGCCGGGTGGTCGAGGTCGCGGACCCGATCGTCATTCCGGCTGACCGCGCTGTCCTGGACTACACGATCCGCGTGCAGATTGAGACTCGGGGCGATTAGTCCTGTCCCGCCCTGGCCGCAGGCCGGGAGGGCTGTACCCGGTTTCGACGCCCACCCTCAGGTTGTGTCGCGAGGGGGCGGCCAGGCTTGTGGTGGATCTCGTCGGTAAGGGCCACGTCAGTACGGCGGCGTCGGGCTACTCTCGCTGGTCCGTACGGCTGGCCCCGAACGAGCACAACCCCTCAAATCGCTACCACAACAGGGCCGGTGCGTCTATGCTCCATCGCTATGTTCGTCCGTACGGCTCCTCCTGAGATCGCTCTTGGCGGTGGTGATGTCACCGAGGGAGTCGTGCGGGTAGAGGCCACGGTGTGGCGTCCGACGCGGGCCTCCACGCCTGCGGTGCATGCTCTGCTCCGGCACCTGGAATCGGTCGGCTTCGAGGGCGCTCCCCGGGTGATCGGCATCGACGGCCTGGACCGGGAGATCCTGACCTTCATCGAGGGGGAGGCCGCGACGCGTCCGCTGCCGGACCACGCGGTCACCGACGAGACCCTCGTGGCCCTGGCCCGGCTGCTCCGGCGTTTCCATGACGCGGCGGCGACCTTCGCTCCTCCGCCGGGCGCGATCTGGGAGCACGGTTCCAGCGGGGACGACCGGCCGGAGTTGATCGGCCATTGCGACGTCACCCCTGAGAACGTCATCTTCCGCGAGCGCTCGTCCGATGGCCGCATGGTGCCGTACGCGCTGATCGACTTCGACATGGCCCGGCCGACGACGCGGCTGTTCGACGTGGTCACCACATTGCGGCACTGGGCTCCGATCGCCGACCCGCTCGACCGGGACCCGATCCAGAGCCAACTGGATGTGGGCGCGCGGCTGCGGCTGTTCTCCGACGCGTACGGCCTCGGCCCGCGTGACCGGCTGCGGTTGCTGGCCACGGCGCGGACCAGGTTCGACCGCTCCTATCTGGCCATGCGTGACAAGGCGGGCACCCTCGGCGGCGGCTGGGCCCGGATGTGGGCGGAGGGCGCGGGGGAGCGCATCAGACGGGCGGGCGCCTGGCTCGACGCCCACGAGGACGAGCTTCACCGGCACCTCGTCTGACAACCGGGAACGTCCCGGACGGGGGCGGCAGAGGCGGGACGGGCTCGGCCGCATAGGAGCGGCGAAGACGGAACGGGTTCGGGGTCGGACAGGGGTGGTGGAGGCGGGACGGGGTTCGGGCGGACAAGGGGCATGCGTGAGAATGTGGGGGTGATCACGCGTGTGCTGGGCCCGACGGGGACGGGAATGCTTCTCGGCGTGGCGGTCGACGCCGTCGTGGGAGATCCTCGACGAGGTCATCCGGTGGCCCTGTTCGGCGGCCGCGTGGCCGCCCTCGAAAAGCGGATATATCGTGACTCGCGGCTTCGTGGGGTGCTCTTCACCGGGCTGTGCGTCGGAGCCGCCGGAGGCGTCGGATTCGTCGCCGAGAGGCTCACCCGTTCCCGGCCCGGCATGCGGACGGCCGTCACCGCCGCCGCCACATGGGCGGTCGTCGGCGGGACGACACTCGCCCGCGAAGGCGACCACATGGTCGGCGCTCTGGAGCGGGACGACGTAGCGGCCGCCCGGCAACGGCTCCCGCACCTGTGCGGGCGCGACCCGTCCCGGCTGGACACCAAGGAGCTCGCGCGGGCCACGGTCGAGTCGATCGCGGAGAACACGTCCGACGCAGTGGTGGCCCCGCTCCTCTGGGGGGCGCTCGCCGGGGTTCCCGGCCTGCTGGCCTATCGCGCGATCAACACGCTGGACGCCATGGTGGGGCACCGGTCGCCGCGTTACGAGCGGTTCGGCTGGGCGTCGGCCAGGCTCGACGACGTGGTCAACTTCGTGCCCGCCCGGCTGACCGGCCTGCTCACTTCGGCTCTGGCGGGGATCGCCGGCGGTTCCCCGCGCCGGGCGGCAGCCGTACTGAGACGGGATGGTCACCGCCACCCCAGCCCCAATGCCGGCAGGTGTGAGGCGGCCTTCGCGGGGGCCCTCGGCGTACGGCTCGGCGGCGTCAACGACTACGGCGGCCGGTCGGAACGGAGGCCCGAGCTCGGCGACGGTCCGCTCCCGTCGGTCGCGGACATCCGGCGGTCGGTACGGCTGGCACGTGCGGTGTCCCTCTCGGCCGCGGCTCTGGCGATCGCCGCCCACGGCATTCGCCGAGCCCGTTCACATCGGGTGGGGGCGTGGTGAAGGGGGCGCTGCTGGTCGCGGGGACCACCTCGGATGCCGGGAAGAGCGTGGTCACGGCGGGGATCTGCCGGTGGCTGGCCCGGCAGGGGGTCAGCGTCGCGCCGTTCAAGGCGCAGAACATGTCGCTCAACTCGTTCGTGACGACCGACGGAGCCGAGATCGGACGGGCGCAGGCGATGCAGGCGGCGGCCTGCGGGCTCGAGCCCTCCGCCGACATGAACCCGATCCTGCTCAAGCCGGGCAGCGATCGGCGCAGCCAGGTCGTGGTGCTGGGCAAGCCGCTGGCCGACGTGGACGCGATGGAGTACGGCGCGTTCAAGGACCGGCTGCGGCGCGTCGCGGTGGAGTCCTTCGAGCGGCTGCGAGAGCAGTACGACGTGGTGATCTGCGAGGGCGCCGGAAGCCCGGCCGAGATCAACCTGCGTAAGGGCGACATCGCCAACATGGGCCTGGCCCAGGCGGCCCGGCTGCCGGTCATCGTCGTCGGGGACATCGACCGGGGCGGGGTCTTCGCGTCGATGTACGGCACGCTCGCCCTGCTCGACGCCGCCGACCAATCGCTCATCGCGGGATTCGTCATCAACAAGTTTCGTGGGGCGCCCGAACTGCTCGCTCCCGGCCTCGACATGTTGCGCGACCTCACCGGCCGCGAGCTCTACGGGGTGCTGCCCTGGCTCGACGGGCTCTGGATGGACGTCGAGGACTCGCTCGCCCTCGAAAACCGCCCCGCCATGGCCAGGCAGGGGCTGGGCCAGACCTTACGGGTCGCCGTCGTACGGCTGCCACGGATCTCCAACTTCACCGACGCGGACGCGCTGGCGAGTGAGCCCGGAGTGGTGGTCGGCTTCGCGACGTCCCCGGCCGAACTGGATGACGCCGATCTGGTCATCCTCCCCGGGTCCCGGGCCACGGTGTCCGACCTGGCCTGGCTCCGATCCACCGGGCTGGCGCGAGCCGTACAGGACCGGGCTCGGCAGGGCCGGCCGGTGCTCGGGATATGCGGCGGCTACCAGATGCTCGCCCGGACGATCCGCGACGACGTCGAATCGGGTGCCGGACAGGTCGACGGCCTCGGGCTGCTGCCCGCGTCGGTCGAGTTCGCGGCGGAGAAGACGCTGGCCCGCCCGGTCGGCGAGGCGTACGGCTGCCGCGTCGCGGCCTACGAGATCCACCACGGCGTCGTCACCGCCGATTGGGACCGAGCTGCCCAATTCCTCGATGGCTGCCGTGTGGGGGCCGTGTGGGGGACCACTTGGCACGGAGCCCTGGAGAACGACGACTTCCGACGAGCCTTCCTCACGGACGTCGCGGCGTTGGCGGGACGCCGCTTCGTCCCCATGCCGGGCACGTCGTTCCAGGCGCAGCGCATGGCGCGCCTCGACGCGCTCGGCGATCTGATCGAGCAGCACATCGACACAGACGCGCTGCTCCGCCTCATCGAACACGGCGCGCAGTCCGGCCTCAAAATCCTCCGCGCCTAGATCTCAATGCGCCCAGATCTCAACGCCCCTCGTCCCTGGGAGGGCCCTCCGCGTCTGGCTCGCTCCCGCGCTGACCTTGTGTTCACCCTCGCGCTGACCCCGTGCTCACCTGCGCTGACCTTGTGTTCGCCTGCGCTGACCTTGTGTTCGCCCCTGCGCTGACCGCCGGTAGGGCTGCCAGAGCGACGAGGGCGGCGGCCACCCGTGGATGCGCGTCTGTGCCGGAGCGGATGGCGGCCTCGACGACGCGTCCTTCCTCGGGCAGGGGCAGGATCGCCGTTCCCTCGGGCGGGTCGGAGCAGAGCATGCGCGGCAGGATCGTCACCCCGAGCCCGATCGAGATCAGAGTCAACGCCGCGTGCAGGTCACGGTAACTGTGCGCGATAACTGGAGTGAACCCGGCGTTCCGGCAGGTGTGCAGCAGGATCTGCAGCCCTGGGCCCGGCTCGGGCGTGGCTATCCACGGGCTCTCCCGGACCCCGGCGATTCCGTCCCGCTCGGCCACCGAGCGCAGCCGTTCGGGCACGGCCAGCGCGAGCGGGTCGTCGAACAGCTTGTGGATCGTCACGCCGCCGGGCAGTGGGGTGCCCAGCTGCTCATACCTGTAGATCAGAGCCAGGTCGAGGTCACGCCGCTTGAGGAGGGGAAGGCTCTCCTCGGGCTCTGCCTCGATGATGCGAAGACGCAGTCGCGGATGGCGGCTGTGCAGCGCGGCGGCCAGCGGGGTCGCGACGCGGTTCAGGGCGCTGGGGAAACTGCCGATGACGAAGTCGCCGCTGATCTGATCATCAAGTGCCCGGACGGCGCTCTGGGCGCGCTCCAGCGCCACCAGCACATGCTCGCATTCGGCGGCCAGAACGATGCCGGCCGCAGTGAGACGTACCGTGCGGCCTTCTCTAATCAGCAGCTCGGCGCCGGATTCGACTTCCAGGGCCCGCAGCTGTTGGGACACGGCGGACGGAGTGACCCGATTGATTTCGGCGACCGCCGTGACGGTGCCGTGCTCGGCGAGATCCCGCAACAGGACCAGCCGTTTCACATCAAGCATGAGAACATCTTAAAAGTCTTTGCAGAATAGGTAGCTGGACTTCATAAAACCACGCCTGCCATAGTCGTGCCAGATCCGTGCGGACTCGCACATGCCCGTACGGATACAGGTTCTGGAGACGGGAGTCGGGCCATGAAGAGCCCGGGCGAGAACGCGACGGCGGGGACGGCGATGGAAGAGCGGGCGGAGCCCGCGTCGAATGCAGGGGAGATGAGATGACGCGTCCCGTCAGCACTGTGGAAGCGCGTGTCCTGGATGCCATCGACGACGCCATGACCGTGAGCCTGCTGGCCGAGGCCGTGCGGATCCCGAGCATCACCGGCACGGACGCCGAGTCCGAGCTCCAGGACTGGTGCGCTCGCCTGCTCACCGAAGCCGACCTCGACGTCGACTTCTGGAAACTCGACCTCGGCGCGCTGACGCAGGCGGAAGGCTTCCCGGGCACCGAGGCGCCACGCGTCGAGGGCTACGGCGTGGTCGGCGTCACCGGAGGAGAGGGAGAGCCCGCGCTCGTCCTGCAAGGGCACGTCGACGTGGTGCCGACGGGCGATCTGCTCAAGTGGGAGGGGAGCGACCCGTTCACGCCGAGGTTCGTCGGAGACACGCTCCACGGCCGGGGCACGTGCGACATGAAGGCGGGCCTGGTCGCGAACCTGGTCGTGGCCCATTCGCTGAAGAAGGCGGAGGTACGGCTGGCGCGCCCGCTGGCGGTGCACTGCGTGGTCAGCGAGGAGGACGGGGGCCTAGGCGCGTTCGGCACCCTGGCCAGGGGCCACACCGGCGAGGCGGCGGTCATCACCGAGCCCACCAGCGGCAAGGTGATCACCGCCAACGCGGGCGCGCTGACGTTCCGCGTCGAGGTCGGCGGCCGGGCCGCGCACGGCGCCACCCGGTACGAGGGCGTCAGTGCCATCGAGGTCTTCTGGCCCGTCTTCGAGGCCATCCGGAAACTCGAAGCCACGCGGAACACGAAGCCGCCCGCCGTCTTCGACGGCAATCCCGTGCCCTATCCGATCGAGATCGGCACTGTACGGGCGGGCGACTGGCCCAGCAGCGTCCCGGACCTGCTGGTCGCCGAGGGGCGGATGGGAGTGCGGCTGGACGAGGACCCCGCTGACGTGCGCTCCGCCCTTGAGGAGGCGCTTCACGCGAGCACTCATCCCTGGCTCCGGGCGAACCCGCCGGTCGTCTCCTGGCCGGGCGGCCAGTTCGCCAGTGGACGCCTGCCCGCGGGCCATCCGCTGCTCGACGAGATCACCAGGGCCGTCGCCGACACGACCGGCGGCACACCGCTGGAGGCCGCCGCGCCGTACGGGAGCGACCTGCGGCTATACACCGCTGGGGGGATTCCCGCGCTGCACTATGGGCCGGGCGACGTCCGGTTCGCGCACGCGCCCAGAGAGCAGGTCGAGCTGCGGGAGCTGCGCGAGGCGACCCGCGCGCTCGCGCTGCTCGCCGTGCGGCGTTGCGGAGTCCGCTGAGCGGGGCCGGAGTGTGCGGGAGCCCCGTCAGGCGATCCGCGTGCTCCCAGTGTGACGTTGCGGAGTCCGCTGAGCAGCCGTGCGCGAGAATGTGATCTCTATCGTTCCGGCACACTCGGCGCAGGCCGGGCCAAGCCGCATAGATTGGTCATTGTGACGCTGCTCGTCTTCGATGGTGATTGTGCCTTCTGTCAGCGGTGCGTGGATCTGGGCCATGACCGCCTGCCGTACATGCCGGAGACCAAGGCCTGGCAGCTCATCGATCTGGACACTTTGGGCCTCACCCGCGACCAGGTGACGGCATCGGTCCGGCTCGTCGGCCCGGAGAGCACGAAGAGCACGAAGAGCCCCAACGGCCTGCACGCCTCGGGCGCCCGGGCGATCGCGCTGGTCCTGGCCATGCAGCCGCATCGGGGATGGCGTGCGGCCGGCCACGCCATGCTCGTGCCGCCGATCAGTTGGCTGGCCGAGGGCGTCTACCGGATCGTGGCCCGCAACCGGCACCGGCTGCCCGGCTCCACGCCCGCCTGCGCCGTCCGCTGAGCCCGGTTTACGGCGCTCCAGGCGGCGATCCGCCGGCAGGTTGCCGGAAGTGGGAAGCGAAGCGCTGCCCAACCATCCGACCTGAGGCATACCGCACGCATGGCGCGTCGCAGGAACATGCCGAGCATGACAGCAGTGGTGGAGACCGAAGGACTCACGAAGTTCTACGGGAAACGACGGGGCCTGGAGGATCTCAGCATCGAGATCCAGCCGGGCGAGGTCTTCGGCTATCTCGGGCCGAACGGCGCCGGGAAGACGACTAGCGGATTGTGACGCATCTGTGATCCGTGAGAGGACGCTCGCCTCATGCTGCGGTTACCCGGTGCGGACTCGCACACATTGCCCTGGTCTGCCGTCCCGTGTGCCGTCGCCCACCCTTCGGGGTGCGGGCCGGACTCGGGGGGTCAAGGCTCGCATAACCTGACCATGGGCGGACATATGGCCTTGACCCCCTGGGGCCGGTCTGCTCGGCTTGTCCTGGGCGATGGCGGACGGGAAGGCAGGGCCAGCTCAGCCACCATAGACCCGCGCGCCGTGATGTTCCTCGCCATCCCGGAGCCGGAGCCCACGCCGGAGGCGGTTAACGTTTGGCTACGCTGCGCAGCTGCTGGCGAGCGAGGCCCATCTCGCGGGTGGAGCCCCATTTGGCCGATGCTCTGAGTATTTCGTGCACTCGCTTGTTGACTCGATCGGATGTGACGAATGGCAGGGCTCTGGCAAGCTGGCGAATCCTGTCAGCTGCGAAATCTATGTCCGATGCGCGCAGCGCTGTTTGGACCTGACGTCCTAGGTACTGTGCCTGGAAGAGGGGAGACCATTGCGCTATGGCGTCAGTTGCCTCGGTGAGCAGCGCTCCAGCCTGCCGATATTGGCGAAGATGACCGAAAGCTATGCCAACATCACCGAGAACGGCTGATTTGGTGAATGGCGACAGGCCATCAATGCCAAGTGCATGGTCAAGGGCATCTCTAGATGCAGCCTCTTGGCCTGGTATGAGCGCCAGGGATCGCCCAAGTCTCATGTTGAGTGACGCGCGCTGGCCATTGCTGATTCCAGGCAGTTGCAACCCTCGTTGAGCGAAGATGACTCCTCGCGCATAGTCGCCCCGATAGAGGCTGATCCGGCTCAAACTGTCATGGGCGCGAGCTTGTCCCTCAATATCGCGCCCACGAAGGGCAAAGCTGAGTGCCAACCCGCCCACCTGGTCAGCTTGAGTGAGCTTTCCGGCGTCGTAGAGTACGAGAGAGGCTTGATCGAGAAGCTCGGATGCTGCGCTCTGAAGGGCGCTATCTCGACTGTTGGTAAGTGCTTCCTGAAGGCACGCGGCATGGGTGGCCGCAGCCGGTGCGAGAGGAATCCCGCCGAGTTCATAGCGATTGCGTGCAATCGATTTGGTTAAGGTCCGAAGGTAACCAGGGTCTTGGTATGGGCTGGCCTTGGCGGACGGAACGAAGATCACGGATGCGGCAGCGGCTATGAACTCCCTACGCTCCACAGGATCCTCCGATTTGGGCGATATGCGTACTTCCCACCCTACGCGGGCCAGAAGCTTTGCGGCCTTGGCGATGCCGGTGTCCGTCTTGCCGCGCGAGACTTTAGAGACCCACTCCTGAGACATACCCAGTTCTGTTGCAAGCTCGCTTTGTGTCCAACCGCGTTCCTTCATGATCAGCGTTAGAGCGTCGGAGAGGTTACCCGTGTCCATGACGTGAGGTTATGCCGCTCGTTACTAGGGCCGCTACCAGATCAGACATCCACGGGTGAGAATCACGGGGACAGTCTCAATCACGCCCGCAAAGGGCGGAACCCGCCAAGACGCTGCACACGCTCGACGGGTTCCTGAACCGGACGATGGAGGTCCGATCTATGCCACAGGTTAGACCGTGTACGGCATCTTCGATGACAACAAGGCTGGGGTCACACGCAGGGCAGCGTTCGGAAGTCTTCGATCCAATGGTGCCCAATGTGGCGCGGATGTACGACTTCCTCTTGGGCGGTAAGGATCATTACGCCGCTGATCGTGAGGCGGTGGCGCGGGTGCTGGCGGCGGCTCCGGATGCGCCGTTGATGGCGAGCGCGAACCGGGCGTTCCTCGGTGGCGCGGTGCGCTTACTAGCTGGTGACGCCGGAATCAGTCGGTTTCTGGACATCGGGTCTGGGCTGCCAACTCGCGACAATGTCCATGAGGTGGCGCAGCGGGTCAATCCGGGCGCGGACGTCGTCTATGTCGATCACGACCCCGTTGTGCTGGCGCACTCTCGGGCGTTGCTGGCGACCAACGAGCACACTCATGCGTGCTGGGGGGATCTGCGCGAACCTGAGCGGATCTTGAATGCGGCGGGTGAGTATCTCGATCTGGACAGGCCGGTGGCGGTTCTGTTGGTGGCGGTCCTGCATTTCCTGTCCGATGCCGACGACCCGTACGGGGTCGTGTGGTCGTTGATGGATGCGGTCGCGCCGGGGTCGTATCTGGTGATCTCGCACGGGGAGCGCACGCCGGAATTGGTGGAGGCGGGCAAGGTCTACGAGCGGGCGGCGGCTCAGGTGACGCTGCGCTCGCGGGCGGAGATCTGCCGGTTCTTCGATGGGCTGGACCTGGTCGGGCGGGGCGTGGTGCGGCTGCCGAAGTGGTCACCAGGCGGGGAGGTCGAGGGGGCGGGCTCGGGTGAGGTCGTGTCGATCTATGACGACCCGGTCACGCGTGAGATGCCGGTCTTCTGCGGCGTGGGCGTGAAACGGTGAGGGCCTCGGCGGTGCTGCGGAGAGCGCAGACAGAGAGGCATGCTGCCCGTCTTGCTGGCCTGGTCACGGGCTCGGCCGACCGCCTCCGCGCGGAACTGGAACAGCATGGGATCCGCGCCGATCTGCATCGGGGCCGTGGGGTCGCGCTGGTGTCGGTCTGGCTGGACCTGCTGGTCTGGGTTGAAGCGGGACCTGAGGGGCTTCGCTACCGGTGGTGGACCGGGCGGGTCTCAGAGCGCACCGGCCGCTACGTCTATACCGGCTCTCCCGCTCACGCGGTGGAGGCGGCGGCGCGGCGGATCGCTGCCCGGTACCGGGAACTGGTGGACAGCCATCCGCTGTCCCCGATGATCGCTGAATGGTCGGCCCCGGGCAGCACACCGGCACGGGTGCGGCCGTACTCGGCGGGCAGTGAGCAGCGGTGATGATGCTGGTTCCCCCACAGATGCCCGCGAAACGGGAGCTCACCGCCGAAGAGATCGAGGCGATGGCGGCCACGCTTTCACGGGTGAAGGCGGCGCTTGCCGACATCGTGGCGCGTGAGTGTGCGCGTCCTCAAGGGCTGATCGAGCGCGGGCACTTGAGCCGTGACGGCTTGGACGCGGCTACCGGCTCGCTGGGCATGCTCCCGGTCTCCGATCAGGAATGGCGGGAGCTTCGAGACGGGCGCGGCGGGACGGGCTGACATCCGGGCGTCCCCGTCCCGCCGCGTCATCCACCATCCGCATACGACGAACACGGGAGGAACCGTGGGCGTGGTCAACGTCAGCCAGGCGAGAGCTCCGCCGTTGACTCATTGGGCCGGACGTCGCACCGGCAGGAAACGCGGTTACGGATTCAGGGATCAACAATCCACGTGAACCATGTCCAATTCCCAGCGAGACGCACAGGAGGAAACATGACCATCACCCAGGAAATAGCGCCCGAGGTCGTACCCGAGGTCGTAAGGGACCCCCGCGAGTTGATCTCGCCTGAGATGTTCTCCCGGATCGTCAGCCGGGTTCAGGAAGAGATGCCGGTCGCGACCTTCTATGCTGAGCGGATGGTTGAGCAGGCGCTCACCTTCCTCGCGGCCGTCGCCGAGAACCGGGGCGACAGCGCGCTTACCCCGTCCCGTGCGGTTGACCCCGCGTGGCACGCGTTCGTGGTGTTCACACCGGAGTATGCGGCCTTCTGCCGCGAGATCACGGGCGGCGGCTTCATCCATCACATCCCGGTCCTGCCCGGCGAGACCCTGACCGGCAAGTCACTGGAGCACACGATCAAGGTCATGCGGGCCACTGGATACCCAGTGGATGAGGCCATGTGGCAGCGAGAGGCAAGCTGCGGCTCCACCGACAGCTGTGACTACCGAATCGAAGCACCCTGAACACGGAACACTGAGACGAGCCGATGCGACGTAACGACTGGCCAGACCTGCCCACAAAGGTGAGGATCGCCGTTCGAGGGCACACAGGCGAGGTGATAAGGAGTGAACCAGCCGAATCCGGCGAACATTCCGACATCACCGCGACCTTGTGGGCCGAGACCGGCCCGGTGTTCATCAAAGGGGTCAGGATCGACACCCAGGCACCGGACTACTGGTCGCTACGTCGCGAGGTTCGGATCAACCAGCACGTGACGCATCTGGCCCCCCGGCTTCTGTGGCATGTGGAAGCCGGGGGGTGGCTGGTGGCCGGTTTTGAGTACGTGCGCGGGCGGCACCCTGACTACTCGCCGGACTCGCCTGACCTCGTCTATTTGGCCGGGGTCGTGAACAGCTTGTACGCCACCGCGACGCCTGAGGGGATGTCGCTTCGGGTGGAATCTCGCTGGCAACACGTCGGCGTCGAACTGTCGCCGATGAGCGGTGACAACCTGCTGCATACCGACCTCAACCCCGGCAATCTCCTCATCACCGAAAATCAGGTCTATGTAATCGACTGGGGCCACGTCACACGCGGGGCGGACTGGATAGAGCCGGGCCTGGCGATTCCGTGGCTCTTGCAGGCCGGGCACACAGCCGCGATGGCCGATCGGTGGATGAGTCAGTTCCCGGCCTGGCGCGCGGCTGACGAGGCTGCTGTGGATGTCTTCTCGCAGGTGAACGCCAAGAAGTGGGCCGCCTTTGTTACCGACGCACCCGTGCCTTGGGCTGTGCGAATGGCCTGTGCGACCCAGCAGTGGGCCGACTACCGTGCGGCGCGATCTCCCAGCAGCGGACGTTAGAAGCTCACATGCGAGCCGTTGGCACAGACGAACTTGGGCTCGGATAGGTCGCGCTGGGTAGGTCGGCCATGCGCGCGGACTTAGGCCGTGGGGAGTGGAGCGGCCGGCGCCGATGCGGAGCACCCCGGAGGGGCCGCGTAGCGGTGGGGGCCGGCGGCGGAACGGGCGGCGGTGACAGCGTAGGGGCTGGCATGGGGTTAGGCGCTTTCGGTGCGGTCTTCTTTGCCGTTGATCCAGTACCAGCGGGTG
>JBIOWF010000218.1:0-7986 GCA_044868295.1 Microtetraspora sp.
GCTGGCCCCCGCGCTGATCGGGCTCGCGGTGGGAGGGATCCTCAGCTCCAGGTCGCGTGCTTGAGGATCGTGTTCAGGCCCGGAGTGTTCCACTGGTCAATGAAAAGGATCTTCGACTTCGGCAGGAACCACTCACGCTGGTTGAAGTGCCCCTTGACCTTGCCACCCGACTGGGAGACGCACACCGCCGCCCAGTCGCGGTAGTACGCCTTGTGCCCCGGCCCGACCTGGCGCAGGCCCTTGCCCGCGAGCTTCATCTGGCCGAGCCACAGGTCCTTGTCGAACGGGCAGGGCCCGACGTCGGTCGCCGGGTAGAACGGGCCGTCCGGGGTGTAGGGCCTGAAGAGCTCGTGCCCCACCTTGATCGCCTTGGGACCCATCACCCAGAAGCTGTGACACCCGGAATCGCGGAACCCGAACTCATCAGTGCCGAGGGTGGCGCACGGGCCGGTCACCACCCGCACCCAGTCCTTATTGACCTTGTACACCTTCCACGACTTCGGGATGGTCAGCGTGAGACCGGCACGCAGGTGCAGTGGCTTGGTGCCCGACTCGGTCGCGAACGCCGCCGCCGGAGTCGCCAGTACGGCAACGCCGGCGACGGCGGCCGTGATCGTCTTTCTCATCATGGTCGGCAGCCTAGGCACGCGGACTTGCAGTTCACTTGCGCCGGAATCGGAAGCCCCCACCGCCCCAACACGGATCGTCGTAAGTCCCGCAGCCATCGGCACCGATCACTTGTGCCGGATCTTGTGCGCCCGGGTGTCTCGCCTGGAGACGGGTCGACCAGACCCGGACGCCGGTACGGCTCGCGCCGCGTGCATGATGGGCAAGCGTGGGTGACGGCGGATTCAGGCCGCGGCGAGAGGGGTCGGCACATGCATGTTCACGGTGAGGTCCTGGCAGGAGTTCCGGTGGGCCCGCGAGAGGGGGCCGCACATGCGTGATCATGGTGAGAGCCTGACGGGTGTGCCCGTGCGTACGCCTGAGGGCACGGCCGGGCTGGCGGCGATCGCGGCCGACCCGGGGGGCGCGGTGATCGGGCTCGACTTCGACGGCACGCTTTCGCCCATCGTCCCCGACCCCGCCGCCGCCTACATCCATCCCGAGGCCGCCGAAACGCTGGTGCGGCTGGGGGCGCTCGTAGGCGCCGTGGCGATCGTGACCGGCCGCCCGCCGCTCCAGGCCCTGGAGCTCGGCACGACACCCGGCGGGCCTGGGTTGAGCGACGTGCCCGGACTGGTCGTTCTCGGCCACTACGGGCTGGAGCGTTGGGAGGACGGACGCCTGCAGGCGCCGCCCCCGCCGCCAGGGCTGGACCGCGTCCGCGCGGAGCTGCCCGGCCTGCTGTCCTCGCTGGGCCTGGACGGGGTCGTGGTGGAGGACAAGGGGCAGGCGATAGCCGTGCACACAAGGAGGTCTCCGGACCCGGAGGCCGCGCTGGACGCGCTGCGGGGGCCGGTGGCGAAGCTCGCCGCCGAGGCCGGGCTGGCCGTGGAGCCGGGCAGGCTGGTTCTGGAGCTCCGGCCGCGCGGCATGGACAAGGGCCGGGCGCTGACCGCGTTCCTCGCCGAGCGTGAGGCGCGGTCGGTCATGTTCGTCGGGGACGACCTGGGCGACCTCGCGGCCTTCGACGCGGTCGCGGCGGCGGGCATTCCCGGGGTCCGGGTGTGCAGCGGCTCGGCTGAGGTCACCGAGCTCGCCGCCCGGGCCGACGTGGTCGTCGACGGTCCCTCCGGAGTGCTGCGGTTCCTCCGGACGCTCACGGAGGCCATGCCGCCGCGCTGACTGAGGACGTCCAGGTCGGCCGAGGATGGCCGACCTGGACGTCACTTATCAGACGACCTGGACGTCACTGATCAGACGACCTGGACGTCACTGATCAGACGAGGTCGAACCGGTCGAGCTTCATCACCTTGTCCCACGCCGCGACGAAGTCGTTCACGAACTTCTCCTTCGCGTCGTCGCTCCCGTAGACCTCCGCGAGCGCGCGCAGCTCGGAGTTCGACCCGAAGACGAGGTCGACACGGCTGCCGGTCCACTTGACCTCGCCCGTGGCGTCGTCGACGCCCTCGAACGTGTTCGCGTCCTCGGACGTCGCCTTCCACGTCGTGCCCAGGTCGAGCAGGTTGACGAAGAAGTCGTTGGTCAGCGACCCGGGGGTCGTGGTGAAGACGCCGAGCGGCGACTGCTGGTAGTTCGCGCCCAGGACGCGGAGGCCACCGACGAGGACCGTCAGCTCGGGGGCGCTCAGGGTCAGCAGGTTCGCCCGGTCGATCAGCAGGTACTCGGCCGGCAGCCCGTTGGTCTTGCCGAGGTAGTTGCGGAACCCGTCGGCGGCCGGCTCGCGGGCGGCGAAAGACTCCACGTCGGTCAGCTCCTGCGACACGTCCACGCGGCCCGGCGTGAACGGGACCTCGACGTCGAAGCCGGCGTCCTTGGCCGCCTGCTCGACGGCCGCACCGCCGGCCAGCACGATCAGGTCGGCGAGCGAGATCTGCTTGCCCCCGGTCTGGGCGGCGTTGAAGGCCTCCTGGATCCCCTCCAGAGCACGCAGCGCCTTCGCCAGCTCGTCGGGCTCGTTGACCTCCCAGCCGCTCTGCGGCTCAAGGCGGACGCGGGCTCCGTTGGCGCCGCCGCGCTTGTCGCTGCCACGGAAGGACGAGGCAGACGCCCACGCGGTGGAGACGAGCTGGGACACCGACAGGCCCGAGGCGAGGATCTGGCCCTTGAGGGCGGCGATGTCCGCGGCGTCGATGACCTCGTGCGTCACCGCGGGGAGGGGGTCCTGCCACAGCAGCGTCTCGGCCGGGACCTCCGGGCCGAGGTAGCGCACGACCGGGCCCATGTCACGGTGGGTCAGCTTGAACCACGCCCGGGCGAAGGCGTCCGCGAACGCGTCGGGGTTCTCGAGGAAGCGCCGCGAGATCTGCTCGTAGACCGGGTCGAACCGGAGCGAGAGGTCGGTCGTCAGCATCGTCGGGGCGTGGCTCTTCGACGAGTCGTGGGCGTCGGGGACCGTGCCCGCTCCCGCGCTGTCCGTCGGCCTCCACTGGTGCGCGCCGGCCGGGCTCTTGAACAGCTCCCACTCGTAGCCGAACAGGATCTCGAAGAAGCTGTTGTCCCACGTCACCGGGGTGTTCGTCCAGATGCCCTCGAGACCGCTGGTGATCGTGTCCGCGCCCTTGCCGGTGCCGAAGGAGTTCTTCCAGCCGAAGCCCTGCTCCTCGATCGAGGCGGCCTCGGGATCGGCGCCGACGTGGTCCGCCGGGCCCGCACCGTGGGTCTTGCCGAAGGTGTGACCGCCCGCGATCAGGGCGACCGTCTCCTCATCGTTCATCGCCATCCGGCGGAACGTCTCACGGATGTCGCGCGCCGCGGCGAGCGGGTCGGGGTTGCCGTTCGGGCCCTCCGGGTTGACGTAGATGAGGCCCATCTGGACCGCGCCGAGAGGGTTCTCGAGCTCCCGGTCGCCGGTGTAACGCTCATCGCCGAGCCAGGTGGACTCAGGGCCCCAGTAGACGTCCTCGTCGGGCTCCCAGACGTCCGCGCGACCGCCGCCGAAGCCGAAGGTCGTGAAGCCCATCGACTCCAGGGCGACGTTGCCGGCGAGGATCATGAGGTCGGCCCACGAGAGCTTCTGGCCGTACTTCTTCTTGACCGGCCACAGCAGGCGGCGGGCCTTGTCGAGGTTCCCGTTGTCGGGCCAGCTGTTGAGGGGGGCGAAGCGCTGCTGGCCGGCCCCGCCGCCGCCACGGCCGTCGCTGATCCGGTAGGTGCCGGCGCTGTGCCAGGCCATCCGGACCATGAACGGGCCGTAGTGTCCGAAGTCGGCCGGCCACCAGTCCTGCGACGTCGTCAGCACCTCGGCGATGTCCCGCTTCACGGCCGGGAGGTCGAGGCCCTTGAACGCCTCGGCGTAGTCGAACTCCTCGCCGAGCGGGTTGGCCACGGCGGGGTTCTTGGCGAGGATCTTCAGGTTGAGCCGCTCCGGCCACCACTGGCGGTTTCCGCCGCCCTGAGTCGGGTGCGGGGCGCGCCCGTGCGCGACCGGGCAGCCACCGCCGCCCTCCGTCTTCGTGTCTACGACGATCGCGTCATGGTTCTCAGACATGAAAATCCTTCCGGACTAGGCGGATCACGGTGCTCAGGAACTGCGGGCGGTGGAACAGTCGGGGCACAGGCCCCAGTAGATGACGTCGGCCTCGTCGATCGAGAAGCCGTGGTCGTCGGACGCGTTCAGGCAGGGCGCCTCGCCGACCGCGCAGTCGACGTCAGCGACGGCGCCGCACGACCGGCACACGACGTGGTGGTGGTTGTCGCCGACACGCCTCTCGAACAGGGCGGGGCTGCCGGCCGGTTCGATGCGGCGTACGAGTCCCGCCGCGGTGAGCGCGTGAAGGGCCTCGTACACGGCCTGGAGGGAAATGTGGCCTACTCGATCACGCACCCGGGAGGCGATCGCCTCGACGCCGAGGTGGTCACCGTCCTGGAAGGTCTCGATCAGCGCGACGCGGGCGGCCGTCACCCGCAGGCCGGCACCGCGCAGCTCCTCGACGGTGGTCGGAGTCTCGGGTGCGGTCATGGCGCCCAACCTACCTTCCTAAACACGAACGATGCAAGATAACGAATGATCCAAGTTTAAGGCCGTCTCAGGAATGGCGATAGCGTGAGGGTCCATATGGACGATTTGCAGAACAACGAGGCATCTGATCACTTCTTGGAGGCTTTCGCCCAGATAGTGGCCGGCGACTCCGCGCTGTTGCTCGACGGGTGGACCGGACTGGTCCTGGTGTGTCAGGTCGAGGACGGCACGCCGGACATGACCGGCTTCTGCTACCACGCGACCTCCGCCGTGCCGGTGGCACCGTCGGATTTCGCCGTGTTCGACGTCGTCGAGCGGCTGCGCGACGCGATGGCGGCTCGGGACGGACGACCTGCCTGGCAGGCGGCGCTGTTCCGCCTGGTACGGCAGACCGGCCGGTTGACCGTGGACTTCGAATACGTGGACCCGGAGCGGTGGGCGGTGACGCCGACGACAGTGGCCCACCGCAAGGAACAGTTCGCCCGCCTGCTCACGGACGCCGTTCCGGACTAGGGGCGCAGGCCGAAACGGCGGGCCGCCCGGTCGCGTTGCCGGGTGGCGCGTAACCGGCGCAGGCGCTTGACCAGCATCGGGTCGTGCTCCATGGCTTCCGGCCGGTCGATCAGCTCGCCCAGGAGCTGGTAGTACCGCGTCGCGGAGATGTCGAAGGTCTCCCGGATGGCCTGTTCCTTGGCTCCCGCGTAGCGCCACCACTGGCGCTCGAATGTGAGGAGCTTGCGCTCTCGCTCTGAGAGTTCCTGAGGCTCGGGGTTGTTCTCGGGCGCGGGCTCGGCAGCTCCAGTGTCCATGTGCCCCTCCTCAGTCGGGCTTGCGGCCCGGACCTCATGTTAGTCGGGATTGCGGGGGTGTTCAGAGCGGATGGGCAGACGTAATGTCACCAAGTGTGACCTCAGTAATCACGCTCCTCACTGACTATGGGCTGGAAGACGGATTCGTCGCGGCGTGCCATGGAGTGATCGCCGGGATCGCCCCGGAGGCCCGGATCATAGACGTCGGGCATCTTGTTCCCGCCGGTGATGTACGCCGTGGCGCGGCGATCCTGGCGCAGACGGTGCCCTACCTTCCGGCGGGTGTGCATGTCGCGGTCGTGGATCCGGCCGTGGGCACCACCCGCCGCGCGGTCGTGGTGCGGGCGGGCGGGCGGCTGTTCGTCGGGCCGGACAACGGCGTGCTGTCGTGGGCAGTTCACGCCGTCGGCGGCGCGCGGTCCGCGTACGAGATCACCAACGAGGATCTGTTCCTGAAGCCCGTCTCACCGACGTTCCACGGGCGGGACATCTACGCGCCGGTGGCGGCGCACCTGTGTGCCGGGCTCGCGCCGTCGGACGTCGGCGCGGAGATCTCCACCAGCATGCTGGTCTCGCTGCCGGCGCCGACCTCGCGACTGCGGGACGGCGTGGCCGAGGGCGAGGTGCTGTCGGTGGACCGCCACGGGAACGTCCAGCTCTCGATCACGGCCGCGGACCTGTCGGTGCTCGGGGCGCGGCTCGGCGACACGCTCGCCGTGCAACTGGGCAGGCGGCAGATGGCGGTGCCGTATCGGGAGACGTTCGCGGCGGTCCCGCCCGGCGACCTGGTGGCGTTCGCGGACTCGGCGGGCCTGGTCGCGCTCGCGGTCAACGCGGGAGACGCGGCCGAGCGTCTCGGGCTCCCGCCGGGCGCCCACGTACGGCTGTCGCCTTCCGCGGTGTAGCCCAGGTTCCTGTACGGCTGTCGCCTTCCGCAGTGTGCTCCAGGTCCCCACTCAGTCCCCAACACGCGCACGTACTGGCGCCACCTTCGTGACAAGAGCGACTTATGGTGCGGATGGGGCATTACTCAACGTATCGGACCGTTCACGGAAACCTCTGATCGAATCGCCGCTCGCGTGTCAGAATTGGGGCCTCCCTGATACTCCTCCCTCAGGTAGGAGGCTCCGGCTTGAGGACGGCGCTGCTGTTCGGCGTCCTGCCGGCCTTCCTGGCCGCGTGTCTGGTCACAGGCGCGTCCACCGCCCCGGCGGACGGCGTCGGGGCCACGGCGCGGTCACAACAGTGGCCGCTGGACGCGCTCGACCTGACGGACGCGTGGCGGCAGACCCGTGGGGAGGGCGTCACCGTCGCCGTGCTCGACACCGGAGTGGACGGCCGCCATCCCGATCTGGACGGCGCCGTCGTCCAGGGGCCGGACCTCACAGGCACCGGGCCCCAGGACGATGACGCGGGTCGGCACGGAACCGCGATGGCCAGCCTGATCGCGGGGAGGGGGCACGGACCCGACCGCTCGTTCGGCGTGCTCGGCGTCGCCCCGGAGGCCACGGTCCTCTCCATCAGGGTCACGTTGGAGAACGGCGACCCGCTGCGGCGCGACCGGGAGGTCAGCGCGCGCTGCCGGACCGCACTCGCGAAGGGCATCCGGTACGCCGTGAACCACGGCGCCCGGGTGATCAGCATGTCGCTGGGCGGTGGGAGCGGCACCTACGAGGGATCCGCGGCCGAGGAGGCGGCGGTCCGGTACGCGCTCAGCAAAGGGGTCGTGCTGGTCGCCTCGTCGGGCAACGACGGCGCGGGCGCCAACCGGACGAATTTCCCCGCCGCCTACCCCGGAGTGATTTCCGTGGGAGCGGTCGGCCGTGACCTGCGGCGAGCGGCCTTCTCCAACCGGCAGCCCTACCTGTCGCTGACCGCGCCCGGTGCCGCGATCGTCAGCGCCGAGGGACCGGACTCCTACGTCATGGGCGACGGGACCAGCTCGGCGGCGGCCTTCGTCGCGGGCATCGCCGCCTTGATCCGGTCCCGTTACTCCAATTTGTCGGCGCGCCAGGTGCGGCGCGCGCTCCAGCTCGGCACGGTCCGCCGCCCGGCGGGAGGCCGGGACGACGCGTACGGGAACGGCGTCGCCAACGCCGCGCTGGCCCTGGAAGCGGCGGGCCGCATCGCGCGAGAGGCACCGGTGTGGCGCGCCGGCGGCCGTGGGGCGAACGCCTTCCGCCCGTACATCGGCATGGCACTCAGCCTCGTGGCCGTGTTCATGGCCGGGCGAATACTGCTACTCAGGCGTCGCCCCCGCGGCCGCCGCGCCCGCCCGAGCATGTGACCCAAGCACACGCGTCGCTGGCTGCTGGGCGGTTTCGGGCGGCCTCCGGCCTCTGCCGCGACTCCCGCTCCGGCCTTCACCGGCGTACGCCCCCGACAGGGACTCGGCGGAACCAAGGGCTCTTTGGGCACGGTTCAGCCATCGTTGCCACAATCTGACCTCGACCAAGACGTCAGGCGCACCCGCATTGGGCATGGTTTCGATTGGTAACTCACAGTAGTTGCCAGAAACCGGAGCGTGCCGGAACGGCTCGCTCCTCTTGCGAGTTCGAGGGGAAAATCATGATCCGCAGAATCGTCATCACG